>JASMCQ010000115.1 GCA_030753265.1 Dehalococcoidia bacterium | reverse complement strand
AACAGGAGATTGATCCTGGACATCATTCCGCGCATCGGCCGCTACCGGCTGACCACTGGCGAACTAAGCGGGGCCTTCGCCGATCTGGGCGTGCTCATCCCTCTTGAAGCCGCCCTTATTGCCATCAACGGCATCAACCCCACGTCCACGCTCCTGGGAGTCGGCGTCGCCTACATCATCGCCGGGTGGTACTTCCGGCTGCCCATGCCAATCCAGCCGCTGAAGGCTTTCTCGGTAATCGCCATCGCCCAGGCCCTGAGTCCCTCGGTGATCGCGGCCGGCGCCCTACTCATGAGCCTGTGCTTGTTTCTGCTGGCCTCTACCCGGGCCATTGAGTATCTGAACCGGGTGGTCCCCCAGGAGGTGGTCCGGGGGGTCCAGTTCGGCCTGGGAGTGTTGCTGATTCGAAGCGCCGCGGGGATGGTGTTTACCAAGCCGTTCCTCGTGGGTGGAGAGGGACGCCGCTATCTGGACCTGGCCGGGTTCGACGTGTCCGTGGGTGTTCTGGTGGGGCTGCTGAGCGTATTGCTCCTGCTCCTGTTCGTCTGGCGGCCCTTGCTCCCCGCCGGGGCCGTCGTCGCGGCGTTCGGCGTGGCGGTCGGACTGGCCATCGAAGGTGACGGTATACGCCTTTCCCTGGGGCCGGCGCCCTTTGGATTTGCCTGGCCTGAAGCTGGGGATTTCTCCAAGGCTTTCGTGGTCCTGGTCATCCCCCAGCTTCCCCTTACCGTGACCAACGCCGTCATCGCCACCGTGGACACGGCCCGCTCCTACTTTGGCGAGGATGCCCGGCGAGTTACGCCGGTCCGAACCAGCCTGAGCATGGTGGTAGGGAACCTGTGGGCGGGGCTGGCCGGAGGTCTACCCGTGTGCCACGGATCCGGAGGCCTGACGGCTCACTTCCGGATGGGCGCCCGAACCCCGGTCTCCACCAGCGTCACGGGAGCAATGCTGATCACGGTGGCACTGCTGTTTGGCAGTTCGGCGCTGGAGGTGCGGAGCCTGGTGCCCTACGCCGTGCTGGGGGCGCTCCTGCTCTACGTGGGAGTGCAGCACCTGCTATTGGGCCTCAAGGTCAAAGACCCCCGGCACCTGGTGGTGATCGCGGTGGTGGGCGCCATCGCCGCCGCGCCCTTCGGGAACCTGGCCACGGGAGCCGGCGCCGGATTGGTGGTCAGCTGGGGCGGCCGCCTCACCGGTCATCTGCTGGAGGGACGGAGAGGACAATCGACCCACGGACCTTCCCGAGACTGAGAGATACGGACCGGGCCGGCCAGGTGACCGGACCCACTCGGGCCAGCCGGCCGCGGACTGATTTACGAAATCAGAAGGCTAACATCCCGGCTCCCCCAGAAAAGTCCAGGCGCCGCACCGAGCCCGTGGAGTCCCCGCTCTCGACTTGCGGGACTACCGCCTCGTTGAAGTGCCGGTTCCACCCTTTCCACCGGTCGTGGATCAACTGCTTTTGTCCTTGTGCTCGGCCCGGAACGCCGCGAACCCGCCGTGACGGCAAGTTCCGCACCCATAGAGAGAGGCCGAGACGTAATCTGGTGATCATCTCCCATAATGGGTTGCATATATCGCGACAGTCAGTATAATGGGTGGCTAGGCAAATGTTAGGTTACCCATGGCAGCTGTCTCTAGTCAAATCCGAGGGGTTTTCCACACCCGGCGCCGGTTGACCTACTGAGCCAAACTCACGCGTCCCATGACCGCAAGGAGGTCAACCAGTGGCATTGTCAGACAAGACCCTAGTTTGTACGGAGTGCGGCGGGGAGTTTATCTTCACCGTCGGTGAGCAGGAGTTTTTCAACGCTCGCGGCTTCTCCAATGAGCCCAAGCGGTGTCGCAGTTGCCGCGCCGTGCGGCGCACCGAGCAACGCGGCGGAATGTACCAGGATGCTCCTCGCGAGATGTACCCGATCGTGTGCGCCGATTGCGGCGCGGACGCCATGGTTCCGTTCCGGCCACGGGGTGACCGCCCGGTATATTGCAGCGATTGCTTCAGCCGGAACCGTAACGAATCCACTGGATTCTAGCCAATCATCGAGTAGCCCCGACCGAGGGGCCGGCGCGGAGGCCAGCCCCTCGTTAAATCCCGCGCCATTTCGTGCCACCCCTATGGGTCACCCAGGACACCCAGGCAGTGACCCGCGGCCTCGTTCGCCGGTGAGGCCGGCGCCCCACACCTCCCTTGCCCCTGAAACCCTATGTCCCCAACGTGTTGTGCCCCCAAAGCCTCCTGTCCATTGAACGTTGGCGGCGAAAACCGGTACAATGGCACCACCGATTCTCCTCTGATTCCCAGCTTGGCCTCACTGTCGTTTCCAGGCGGCTAAAAATGCGGCGCGGGGGTCTCACCGAATCCCATGGGACAGTAGCATGAAATTCAAAGACCTCCGGGAGTTCATCGCGTTTCTGGAAGGGAAAAAGGAGTTGCGCCGCATTCAGGCCCCGGTCAGTTGTGAGCTGGAAATTTCCGAGATCGCCGACCGGGTCATCAAACGAGGCGGTCCGGCCCTGCTCTTCGAGAACGTCACCGGCTACGATGTTCCGGTGCTCCTCAACATGTACGGCACCGAGCAACGCACCGCCTGGGCCCTGGGAGTGGAGCAACTGGAAGACCTGGCGGAGCGGGTTCAGGGCCTGCTTCGACTGGCGCAAAGCCCGCCCGAGGGGCTGGTGAACAAGCTCCGCACCCTGGGCCAGCTGGTCCACCTGGGGTCGTTTCAACCCAAGACCGTCCGCAGTGGGCCCTGCCAAGAGGTGGTCCTCCACGGCGACGAGGTTGACCTCAACAGGTTTCCAATCCTCAAGTGTTGGCCCTTGGACGGCGGCCGCTACATCACCCTCCCCCTGGTTATCAGCCGGAATCCGGAGACCGGTGTGCAGAACTATGGCATGTACCGGCTCCAGGTGTACGACCGCAACACCACCGGCATGCACTGGCAGACTCAGAAGGTGGGCGCCCACCACTACCGGCTGAACCAGGAGCGGGGAGACTCTCGCATGGAGGTCGCCGTCGCCCTGGGCGGCGATCCGGCGTCCATCTGGACCGGTTCGGCTCCCTTGCCCCCGGACATGGACGAGATGACGGTGGCCGGTTTCCTCCGGGAGGAAGGGGTGGAGCTGGTCAAGGGGAAGACGGTGGACCTGCTAATCCCCGCCCAAGCCGAGATCGTCTTGGAAGGCTACGTAGGTGTGGGCGAAAAGCGCATGGAAGGTCCCTTCGGCGACCACACCGGATATTACTCGATGGAAGACCCCTACCCGGTGTTCCACGTCAACTGCATCACCCACCGGCGCAATCCCATATATCCCGCCACCATCGTGGGGCGGCCTCCCAAGGAAGACTACTGGATGGGCAAGGTCTCGGAGCGGGTCTTCTTGCCCACGATCCGCATGATTCTACCGGAAGTGGTGGACATGAACATGCCCGCCGAGGGAGTCTTCCACAACCTGGTCATCGTGTCCATGAAGAAGGAGTATCCGGGGCAGGCCCGCAAGGTGATGTACGGCCTGTGGGGCCTGGGGCTGATGAGCCTGACCAAGACGATTGTGGTGGTGGATCACTTCGTCAACGTCCATGACCTTTCGGAGGTCGCCTGGCGGGTTACCAACAACATCGACCCCGCCCAGGACCTGGTGATGGCCAGCGGCCCGCTCGACGACCTTGATGTCGCATCGCCGACGGGCCGGTTCGGCAGCAAAGTGGGCATCGACGCCACCCGCAAAGGCCCGCTGGAGGGCCGCCAACGCATGTGGCCTCCCGACGTGGTGATGAGTCCGGAGGTCAAAGAGTTGGTGGACCGTAGGTGGAGCGAGTATGGAATCGAGTGACGGCAAGGATGCGGCCCTCGTGGCGCTCCGGCCTCTCATCCTCTCTTAGACTCCGTCCAGTTGCGATTTTAGCCTGGCCGGGAGAGAATACAAGTTACTATCGGATCGCGAAAGTATGGCTAGGATTGGAACACACGAAGCTGCCGCTCTAACCAGGACAGCGGCCTTCAAGCTGCCCGTTTACCTCGGCTCCATACGGGTATGGGAATCCCTCTACGCCCTGCCCTTCGCCTACATCGGCATGATTCTCGCCGCCGATGGGTGGCCCGGATGGGACGCCTTCCTCTGGATTACACTGGCCATGTTCGGGGCCCGGACCCTGGGCATGTCCACCAACCGGTTGGTCCACCATAAAGAGGACGTGGCCAACCCCCGGACGGCCGGCCGCCATCTGCCCCAGGGCCTGCTCAAACCCCGGGAAGTGCTGGCCATGATGGTGGTTTCCATCGGGATATTTTTCATCGCCGCTTCCCAGCTCAACGGCTTGGCCCTGGCCCTGGCCCCGGTAGCGGCGGGTTATGTCGTCCTCTACTCCTTCGCCAAGTACCACACCTGGGGATGCCATTTCTTCCTGGGCGGGGCCCTCAGCATCTCCCC
Organism: Dehalococcoidia bacterium; assembly: GCA_030753265.1. Next base: position 49,465 of record JASMCQ010000115.1, on the reverse strand, counting down.
TTCCGCCGCCTGGATCGGGGTCACGGGCCGGCTAGACCCGGAGCCGGTGCTACTGTCCTTCGCCGTGGCCGCGTGGGCCGGCGGGTTCGATATCATCTACGGCTGCGCCGACTATGATTTCGACCGAAAATACGGGGTGCACTCGGTGCCGAGCCGGTTCGGTATCGCAACCGCCCTGTGGTTCACCAGGAGCATGCACCTGGTGTCTTCGGTGGCGCTGCTGGCCCTGGGCCTGTGGCTCAATTTGAACTTCTACTACTTCATAGGTTGGGGCATCGGCACGGCCCTGCTGGTGTTCGAAAATAGCCTGGTCAGGGCCGGCGACCTATCCAGGCTCCACTCGCCCTTTTTCAAGTACAACAGCACCATTTCCATGATGCTCCTGGTGTTCACCATCCTGGCAGTGGCAACCTAGCTTGCTGGGCCTACACGCTAGCCGGCGCGGCGCCGCCTCCCTCACCGTGGCGGCGGCAGACCCTGGAAGCATCTTTCGGGCTGCATCGCCCGCTCCTGGGGGCCACCTTTGATACCGGTAGTGGTTGGAATCTCCGGCGCCAGCGGGTCGGCGTTGGCCTTGCACACCGTGGAAGAGTTGCTGCGCCGCGACGTGCCGACCGTGGTCGTTTGCTCCAACGGCGCCCGCCTGGTCTGGCAGGACGAGATGGGGGCGCCCTTCAATAATTCCCTCGCGGTGTGGCGAGAGCATCCAAGTTTTACCTTCTACCCGCTAAACGACCTTCGAGCCCCCATCGCCAGCGGCACCTACCCCACCCGCGGCATGGTGGTGATACCGGCCAGCATGAACACAGTCGCCTCACTGGCCCACGGAATAACCGGCAACCTGTTGCTCCGTGCCGCCGACGTGTGCCTCAAAGAGCGGCGCCGGCTGGTGCTGGTACCCCGGGAGACGCCGCTTCACAGCATCCACCTGGAGAACATGCTCACACTTTCGAAGGCGGGCGCCGTGATGCTGCCGCCCGAGCCGGCCTTCTACCTGCACCCCAAGGGCATCGACGACATCGTTCGCTTCGTGGTCAGCCGGGTGTTGGTTGCCCTGGGCCTGGATGAAGCCCTCCCCGAGGACCTTCAGTACCGGGATAAAGAGGACTGATGGGTCTGACCCCATGGCGCAGCTAAAGGGAGCGGCGAAACAGCGATACGTGGCAGCCCTTTTCGCCCGGATAGCGAGCCGCTACGACCTGATGAACGACCTGATGACCGGCGGGCAGCACCGGCGTTGGAAACGAAAAACGGCGAAGCTGACCGCCACCGGGTTGCAAGGGAAGGCCCTGGACATCGCCACCGGCACCGGAGATTTGGCCATGGCCCTGGCCCGCCGCCCGGGGATACAGCATGCCGTGGGCGTGGACCTGCTGCCCGACATGATCTCCTTGGGCCGGACCAAAACCCAAACCAGGGGTCTGGCCGGCAGGACGAGCCTGCTGCTGGGCGACGCCGTGGAGCTGCCCTTTCCCGACGGGGCCTTCGCCTGCGCGACGGCTGGCTTCAGCCTCCGCAACATGCCGGACCTGCGCCGCGCCCTGGCGGAAATGGTGCGGGTGGTACGGCCCGGCGGACGCGTGACCACCCTGGAACTGACCCCGATGCCCCACGGGCTACAATCTCACCTGTTCCGCTGGTACTTCCATCGGGTAGTGCCTCTGGTGGGGAGGGTGGTGGCCGGGGACCGCTCGGCCTATACCTATCTGCCCCAATCGGTTGATTATTTCCTGGAAGCCGACCGATTGGCCGAGCTGTTTCGAGAGCTGGGTCTCGTCGAAGTCGGCTACCTCCGGCTAGGTATGGGCACGGTGACCCTGCATTGGGGTAACCGGCCGCCGGCCTAGCCGAAATCGCCCTCACCCTCGTTCCCGCTCCCAATGGTAGAGGGATACCCTGGCGCCGCCCGGGTATGGTGAGGGCCTGCCTGTTTAATCAAAATCCCTTCCCGGCAAGATCCCTTCCCGGCGGCGCATTTGCCCTTGTTACGCCAACCCGGCTGAGATACACTGGAACGACGATGGTGGATTCCGTTTGATTTCTACCATTATGAGTCCGTTTCAGGTATCAGCATGAGTTCGATTCTTGACAAGCTAGACTCCATCTTAGCCCGCTACGAGGAGATCGAAGAGACGATGGCCCAGCCGGAGGTGGCCATCAACTTCGAGCGGGTTCAGGAGCTTGCCAAAGAGCGGGCTTCCCTGGAACATCTCGTCGATATCTCTCGCCAACGCCGGAAGCTGATCCACGAAAAAGAGGACCTGGAAGCCCTGGTCAGGGAAGAGTCAGACCCGGAGTTGGTCCGCATGGCCAGGGAGGAGTTGGAGGCGGTTGAAGGGCAGCTGGTCCAGCTAGAGCAGGACCTGCGGCCGGCCCTTTTGCCCCAGGACCCCAACGACGGGCGAGACGTGATCGTGGAGGTGCGGGCCGGGGCCGGAGGGACTGAAGCCAGCATCTTCGCCGGCAACCTCTTTCGCGCCTACACCCGGTACGCCCAACTTCACCGCTGGAAAGTGGACGTCATGGACTCCAACGCGTCGGAGTTGGGCGGCCTCAACAAGGTTGTCTTCGAGGTCCGGGGAAAGGGCGCCTTCAGCCGCCTCAAGTACGAGCGAGGCGTCCACCGGGTGCAGCGCATTCCCGAGACCGAGGCCCAAGGCCGCATCCACACCTCCACAGCCACGGTGGCGGTGATGCCGGAACCGGACGACGTGGAAGTCAACGTCAACCCCGGCGAACTGCGCATCGATATCTACCACGCGGGCGGCCACGGCGGTCAGAACGTCAACAAAGTGGCCACGGCGGTGCGCATCGTTCACGAACCCTCGGGGCTGACGGTGGTCTGCCAGGACGAGCGCTCGCAACACAAGAACAAACAGAAGGCCATGGCGATCTTGCGGGCCCGGTTATATGAGGCGGAGTTGGAACGCCAGGCCGCCGAGATATCCGAGACCCGCCGCGCCCAGGTCGGCGCTGCCGATCGGTCGGAGAAGATCCGGACCTACAACTACCCTCAGGACCGGGTCACGGACCATCGGATCAACACCAGCTTCCACGACATACCGCGAATCATGGATGGCGACCTGGACAATATCATCGACCGGCTCGTTGCTTGGGAACAAGAGCGGCTGCTGGAAGAGAGCCTGGCCTGAGCCGGCCGCCGCGACGTGGCATCGCTCCGAGAGGTCATCCAACAGACCCATAGAGTTCTGGAGTCAGCAGGCATACCCGACGCCCGCCTCGAGGCGGAGGTGTTGGTGATGGACCTGATGGCGATGCGGCGCCACGACATATACGCCAATCAAGAAGCCGAAGTCGGAGCCCCGCGGGAACTGGAACTGGACCGCATGGTGGAGCGCCGGCTGACCCGCGAGCCGCTAGCCTACATCCTGGGCCACTGGGAATTCTACGGCATCAACCTGCTGGTTACGCCCGCGGTGCTGATCCCCCGCCCCGAGACCGAGACCCTGGTGGAGCACGCCCTGTTCATGGCCCTCATGGGGATGGAGACGCCCCAATTGGCCATCGCCGACGTGGGAACCGGCTCCGGGGCCATCGCCATCAGCCTGGCACTTCACTTGCCGGCCGCTCGGATCCATGCCCTCGACGCCTCCGACGGGGCGTTGGATGTGGCCAGCTACAACATCCTGACCCACAACGTCGCCGACCGCGTCGCGCTGGGGAAGGGCGACCTGCTGGAGCCGCTGCCGGAACCGGTGGACCTGATCGTGGCCAATCTGCCCTATATACCATCCGAGCGTATCGCCACGTTGCAGCCCGAGATCCAGTGGGAGCCTCGGGAAGCCCTGGACGGCGGTCCCGACGGCCTGGACCCGATAAGAAGGCTGCTTTCCCAGGCGAGCGACAAGCTCAACGACCAGGGAATTATCCTGCTGGAGCTGGATCCGGAGCAGGTGCCCGCGGTGGAGGAGTTGGTCCACCGGTACCTGCCCGAGGCAACAATCAACGTGGAGCAGGACCTGGCCCACCTGGACCGGGTTTTAGTGATCAACCGGGGCGGGGAGTAGCACCAGGTCAGGAGCTAGCGGAGAAGACCCGCCAACCCGTCACTCCAGTCCATCTCGCGGCTATGTGCTCACAACCCGCTTATCTCCAGCGTCGCAACCTCTCCGGTCTCCAGGTCAGCCACCCGGATAACGTGATTGTTGGTGTCGGCGATGTATATCTTGCCGCCGGCGATGCTGAGGCCGCTGGGCTCGGAGAATTGGGCCTGGCTCCCCGGACCGTCCCGGTGGCCCGGCTCCCCGGCGCCCAGCAGGGTGAACGCGCTACGCTCGGCCGGGAGCACCCGCTTTATCTTGTGGTTGTAGGTGTCGGCGACGTACAGTGCGCCGTCGAGGTGGGCGATGCCTAGGGGGTGTTGCAGGCGGACTTCGGGTTCCGCGCCGTCAATGTCGCCGAAGGTGAAAAGGCCCTGTCCGACGATGGTGCCCACCCGGCCTGCCGGGTCCAGGCCGGCGGACCGAACGGAGCTGGTCTCGCTATCTACGAAGTAAACCATGACACCATCAGACGTGATGCCGCCGGGCTGAGCTAGGGCAGCCGAGGCCAGGGGTCCGTCGGACAGAAACTCTTGGCCGCTGCCGGCGTAGGGTCCGATGGACCCATCGGCCAGGGTCATCGACCAGAGCTGGTGAGTCCCCGCCATGGCGATGTACAGGACGCCATCGTGAAATGTCAGGTCCCAGGGCGAGCTGAGTTCCATGCTCCGCCCGGCCCCACGCCCTGGCCGGGAGTGCCCCTGCTCCCCGGTGCCGGCGATGGTCTCCACAGTCCGACCGGCCAGATCAACCCGGCGGATAGCATGGTTCTCCGTATCCGCCACGTACAGGCTATCCCCCGCCAGGGCCATACCCTGGGGCTGGTTAAAAGCGGCCGAATCGAAGCCTCCGTCGGCAAGTCCTTCCTCGCCCGAGCCGATGACCGCTTTGAGCCCGCCGTCCAGCGAGGTGACCAGGATGCGGTGGTGGTTGGAGTCGGCGATGAAGAGGCGGTCCCCCGAGGCGTCGGCCAACACTTTTCCGGGAAACGAGAGGGGCGTATCCGGCTCCCGCTGCGGAACGAAGGCCAGCGGCGTCCGGTCGAGAACCCCCGCGGCGTCGAACTCGGCGATCATCTGGCCAAGAAGGTCGTCGAAGGGCTCGTAGGGAAGCTCCCCCTCGTGCTTGCCGATGACCTTTCCCTGAGGATCGATGAACATCAGGGTGGGCCAGGCGCGGCAGGCGTACTGCTGCCAGACCTGAAACTCCGCGTCATTGACCACCGGGTGCTCCAGCCCGTAGCGTTGGACCGCCTTCAGCAGGTTCCCGGCATCCTTTTCATTGGGAAACTTGGCCGAGTGAACGCCCACGACGGCCAACTCGTTGGCGTACTTCTTCTCCAGCTTCCGCAACTGCGGAAAGATGTGCATGCAGTTGATTCAACAGTAGGTCCAGAAATCCAGCACCACCAGCTTGCCCCGCAACTCGGCGAGGGTCAGCGGCCGACTGGTGTTGACCCACTCCAGCCCCGGCGGAAACTCCGGAGCGTTGGTCTTTCCGGCGAAAGACGTGCCTGCCACGGTGCCCTCCACAGGCAGCGGCCGGCGTTCAGCCATCAGCTGTCAGCCGGCCCTGCGACTCTCCTTCGAGGTCCAAAACAGTTAGATGCTCTCCGCGGGCAAAGTGATTGAAATTTGAACCTCAATTCCAGAATCTCCCGCCAAGGGCCTTGCAAACTCGTCCGGTGTCTCGAGAATGGCAAGATGCCCGGCCCGTCATCTCAGTGATGGCCGGGATTCAGGTAGCACGTCTCTGGATTCCGGTTTTCGCCGGAATGACGATTATGCAGAGATAATATTGCGCGCTTTCGTCACTACGACGCTATTCACCACAAAATACACCTGCGATCCTCCTCTTCTTTGATCCCCCTTTCGTAAAGGGGGACTCAGGGGGATTTCGCTCCAAACAGGGACCCTCGGCAAGAAAAGCAGCCGGTGCTCCCGTTGACCGCTGACCGCTGACCGCTACACCAGCCCCTCGGCCCGGACCGCCGCGAGAACGCCCTCGAAGGCTTCCAGCGTATGGTCTATCTCCTGCTCGGTGTGGGTGGCCGACACCAGGAAGGAGTCCCGGCCCATCATGTCCACTCCGGAGTTCTGCAGCCCCCGCTTCAGCTCGGTCATCGCCGGGGAGCCGACGGCCTCCTTGATCTTCCCGTGGGGCATGGCGCAGATTTCCCGGTCGCAATCGCAGTCCGCCAACACCACGTGGATCATCGACGCCACGCCGTGGGCATGACCCGAAACCTCCAGCTTGCCGAATATCTCGTTGAGGCCCGCCTTCAATCGGGAGGCCATGGCGTCGGCCCGCCGGTTGATGGGCTGGCTGGCAATCATCTCCAGGCAGGTAGCGCCGGCCACCGCCGATAGGGGGTTCCCATTGAAAGTGCCCGGATGGGAGATGCGGCGCGTGCTGTCCCACTCCGGGTCGCCCCGATGAGCGATCATGTCGATGATCTCCGCCCGTCCGCCCACCGCGCCTCCCGGCAGGCCACCGGAGACGATCTTGGCCATTGTGGTAAGGTCCGGGTTCACCCCGTAGAGAACCTGAGCCCCACCGGGGGAGGCTCGAAAGCCCGTGACCACCTCGTCGAAGATGAGCACTACTTCGTACCGGCTGGTCAAGTCTCGCAGGCCTTTCAAATAGCTGCTGGTATCGAAGGGCAACTGTCCGAAGTGGGCTCCCGTGGGCTCCAGAATCAGCGCGGCGATATCCGAGTCATGGCTCAGGGCATCCTCTACGGCCGCCAGGTCTCCCGGGGGCAGCACCACCATACTGCCCCAACTGGCTGCGGGGATTCCCGGCGCCGAACGGTCGGAGCCAGCCATGGCGTAGTCGTGCCAGCCGTGAAAGTGGTCCTGGAATTTTATGACCTTGTTCTTGCCGGTGTAGGCCCGGGACAGCCGCATGGCCATCAGCGTTGCCTCGGTGCCGGAGCAGTGGAATCGCAGCTTCTCCACCGAAGGCATCAAGGCCTGAATCGCCCGGGCCCAGCGTATCTCCTCGTCGGTGGACGCGCCCAGGTGGGTGCCCCGGAGGATCTGCTTGGATACCGCCTCGGCGATGGCCGGGTGGGAATGGCCCAGCAGCAGGGCACCGTGGCCCGACACATAGTCGACGTATTCGTTGCCGTCCACGTCCCACTTGCGGGGTCCGGACCCGTGGGTCATGTACAGGGGGAAAGGCTGGGCGTACCGGGTATCGTGGGTCACGCCGCCGGGAAACAGTTTGGCGGCTTCGGCGTAGCGCTGAGCCGAGCCCGGATGTTTGGCGATGTACTCTTCCAGTATGGTGGCCATGCTGCCTCCTCATGTCTCCCAGCCCTCATGTCGATGAAGGCAAAGAGCGGCGCCTTGAAATTGGGACCAGAGCGGAAACCGTCTGCAACGGGTAAACCGCCATGGGTCCCGCATAAGGAACGGCGGCCCGTGGGTGCCGTTCCGGATATTCTAGCGGTTCCGCGGCGGTTCCGCCATCGGGGGGACCGGGCGGCTCCGGATGGTCCGCCATGCTGCCGGTCAGGCGCCGTCTCTCTCGTCGGCGGCGGCCGGTTCCGAACCAAGAGCCCCGCCGGCGATGGCTCCGTAGCCCGCGGGTGCAAGCAGCTCTTCGGGCTCGGGCTCCACGTGGAACCTGGGCAGCAGCCGGTCCAGCCAGGCGGGGAACCACCAGTTCCAATCGCCAAATAGATGCATGATGGACGGTACCAGCACCATCCGGACCAGCAGGGCGTCGGCCAGGATGGCGATCCCCAGGCCAAGGCCGAACTCCTTGATGACCCGCTGGTCTCCCAGCACGAAGCTGAGGAACACCGCGCCCATAATGGCGGCCGCTGCCAGGATCACCCGCATGGTCACACCTTGCCCCCTCGCCACCGCCTCGCCGTTGCGCCGGGTCCGCTGGTGTTCCTCATGGATGCGGGTTATCAGAAACACTTCGTAGTCTGTCGACAGACCGAAGAGAATGGCGAACAGCATCATGGGCAGGAAGGACTCCACCGGCCCTTCGCCCCCGGTTCCCAGCACGCCCGACAGCCAGCCCCACTGGAACACGGCGACGATTACTCCGAAAGCCACGCCCAACGATACCAGAGTCATGAGAGCGGCCTTGATGGGGATCAGGATGGAGCGGAAGACCATGGCAAGGAGGACCATGCTCAGACCAACGACCAGGAAGAGGAAGAGCGGCAGGCTCTGGGATATCTTGTCGGCGATGTCGATGAATGCCGCGGTCTGGCCCCCGACCAACGGCGTCGCTCCGCTGCCCCTGAGTTCCTCGGGCAGTACGGCCCGCAGTTCCTCGACGAGGGCGTCAGTCTCCGGGTCCTGGGGCGCGAACTCCGGGAAAACGCTGACAATTGCCGCTGTGGAGTCCCGGTTGAATATCACGGGCGAGACGGTGGATACACCGTCCACCTTCCGGATAATGGATGGCAAATCCTCAACTGCCGGTACGGCTTCGGGAGTGTCGATGGCCACGGCCACCAGCACCTGGCCGTTGAAGCCAAGGCCGAAGCCCTGGGCCAGCAGGTCATAGGCGCGGCGGGTCGTCGAGGACTCGGGGTTGTTGCCGGCGTCGGAGGAGCCAAGACGCATGCCGAGGGAGGGAGAGGCGATCAGTGCCGCGACCGCGAGGCCGGCCACGAGGAATATAGCGGGCCGGCGCTGAATGCTGCGGGCCCAGCGCATGGTCAAGCTGTCCTCGCGGACGGTGTTCCGGGTGGACAGCCCCGGCAGGGTCCACCGGTCCATGCCGCGTCCCACCAGCATCAGCATGGCAGGCAGGAGAAACACGGCGATCAGGGCCGTGCAGCCCACCAGAAGAGCCGCCGCCGTCCCAAGAAAGGCCACGAAGGGGATGCCCACGGCCCAAAGCCCCATGAGCGCGATGATAACCACCGAGCCCGCGAAAAGCACGGACCGGCCGGCGGTCGCCGAGGCCATCACCACCGAGTCCTCCACACTCTTGCCGTTGTGAATGGACTCCCGGAACCGGTTAACGATCAGAAGTGAATAGTCGATCCCAACACCGATGCCGATCATGGCGCTGAACTGGGTAGTGAATGAAGGCATGTCCACGAACGCGGCCAGAATCGTGGCCAGCATGAATCCCGGAACGAGCCCCATCAGAGCGGTCAGGATGGGCAGCCCCATGGCCACCACGGACCCGAAAGCGATGAGGAGAATGATGGCGGCCGCGATAACGCCTATGATCTCGGAGGTGCCCGGCGGCTCTTGCTCGATCGCGCTCGCCACCGGCCCTCCCAGCTCAACCTGGAAGCCGTCGGCGTCGGATTCCTCCCGAAGGTCCACCAGGGCGTCCAGGCTATTGCTGTCGATCTCAAAGCTCTGGCGCGCGTACTGGGTTGAGATCCGCGCGATGGTGCGATCATCCGACATGGATCCCCGCTGATCGTAGGGGTCGGCAACCTCCACGACTTCTGGGAGGTCCCTCAAGTCCGCGGTAAGCGCTTCGACCCGCTGGCGCGTCTCGGGAGTTTCCAGCCCATCGGGAGCGTAGACCACCACTGTGGCGGAGCCCCCGGACTGACGCGGGAAGCGCTCCTCCAGCAGGTCTATAACCTCCTGGGATTCAGTCCCGGGAATGGAAAAGCTATCGACAAGTTCTCCCCCCATCGACCTCGCAATCACGACGAGGATGATGATCACACCAAGCCCGCCCAGAAATACCCGCCAGGGGTGGCGGGTGGCAAAGCGGGGCCACCTCTCAAACAGCAGTGACGGTTTCTTACCCATCCTTTCGGTCTCCTTCATCATTTCGCAGGGGTGCATCGGCGGCAGGGGTACACTTGCCTTCCGGGTGGAGTGCTCAACGGGAGATAACAGCCCTCAGATCTTCTCCCTCTCCGTTCCCTGTGCCACCCTCATCCCCGTAGAGACGGGAGGGAGAAGATCAGTCGTCATCGGCGGCGGCGGGTGCGGCGACCGTCGCGGCGGGCTCCACCCGCAGGTCCGGCATCCATTCGAGCCACCGGGGCAAATACCAGTTCCAGCTACCCAACAACCGCATGGACGCCGGAACCAGTACGACGCGGATGATGGTCGCATCCAGAAGAATCGCCGTGCCCAGGCCGAACCCCATCTGTTGCAACATGACCAGGTCGCCGGAGGCGAAGGCCAGGAAGACCGCGACCATGATCAACGCGGCGCCGGTGATCAGCCTCCCGGTGGTGCGGATACCGAAAGCTACCGAGCCGGTATTGTCCTGGGTAGCGTCATAACGCTCGCGGATCCGGCTCAGCAGGAAGACGTGATAGTCCATGGGCAGCCCGAACAGCACCGCGAAGAGAAACAAGGGGAGCCACGCCTCTACCGTGTCCACTTGCTGAAAGCCAAAGGCGTCGACGAGCCATCCCTTCTGGAATACCATGACCAGGATGCCATAGGCTGCCGTCACCGAGAGGAGGTTCAACATAATGGCCTTTAGGGGGACGACGATGGAGCGAAAGACGAGGGTCAGCAGCAGAAAGCTGATCCCGAGAACGAAGGCAAAAACCACCGGCGCCGAGTCTTTGGCTATGTCGAAAAAGTCCAGGTTCATCGCTGTTTCGCCGGTTACGTAGACGTTAGCCGGGACCTCGGCGAAGGCGGCCGGCACGTAGTCCCGGCGAAGCCGTTTGATGGCGTCTTGGGCAACGGCGCCGACGGCATCACCGGCGACGGGAACGGATAAGAGCGCCAAGTCCCCGGCGTCATTGACTTCCAGAGGGCGGGGGCCGCCGAAGCCCTCATCCCCGGCCAGTAAAGCTTGCAATTCCTGAATCCCGGCCTGTACCGAAGCGGCGCCGATTTCGCCGTCGATAACGATCTCGGCCGGGGTAACCTCACCGGCGAAGAATTCGGCGTCCAGAATGAGAAACCCTTCCTTGGATTGGATTCTGTCGGGCATGTCGGAAACTCCGGCGAACCCGGTGTTGAGATCGAAGAAGGAGAGTGCGGCGGCTACCAGGAGCCCGCCGGCCAAAAGCAGGCTAATCACGGGCTGGCGCATGACTCCCCTGGAGATGCGGTCCCAGAATCCACCGGGGCGAGTCTCATCGCTCCCGGCCCGGGCCCTGCCGAACCACGGAATCGACAGCATGTTGACCCGGTCTCCCACCAGGCTGAGTATGGCGGGCAGCAGGGTCATTGAGGCCAAAACGGAAGCAACCACCACGAAACTAGCGCCGACTCCCAGGCTGATCATGATGTTGGAAGGTACCAGCAACAGCCCAAGCAAGGCCAGGACCACCGTCATGCCGCTGAAGAACACCGCCCGCCCAGCGGTCGCCCCCGGCCCTGGCGATAGCCTCGGCCTTATCCCGGCCGTTGGTCCGCTCCTCCCGGTAGCGGGCAACCACGAACAGGGAGTAGTCGATGCCGACGGCAAGCCCGATCATGGTTATCATGTTGGTTACAAAGAAGGAGAGCTGGAAAACCTGTCCGAGCAAGGCCGCCACGCCGAGAGCGACGATGATGGAGATTCCGGCCAGCACCAGGGGCACCAGGGCGGTGGCCACGGCCCCGAAGACCAGCACCAGAATGACGAGGGCGATGGGTACGCCGAACATCTCACCAGTCCGAAGGGCCTCGTCGGCCACTTCCCGGAAGTCCTGGCCCACGGTGGCCTGTCCGGTCATCAGGACCCTCACTTCCCGTTGATCCTGGTGCTTCCTGGCCACTTCCAATACCTGCTCGATATTGTCACCGGCGTCGTCGAAGTCTCCAGCCATGGTCAAGGGCACAATGGTCGTGTGCCGGTCTTGGGAAACCAGGGACTCGGCGCCGGTTTGATAGTAGCTGTACATTGTCTCGGGCCTGATGACATCGGGGACCAGAGCCGCCAGGTCCTCCATCAGGGCTTCCACGGCTTCCCGGAACGCCGGATCGTCGACGGTCAGGGACTCCGACCGAAATATGACCATCTCGTTGGTCTCAGCCTCACCCCGCAGCCGCTCCTCCAGCAGGTCGAAACCCACCTTGGAGTCGGGATTGTTCATGAAAGCAAATTCCGTGGTCAGGCCATCTTCAAGGATAGTGGCATTCAGGACGAGGGCGGCCACCAACACGCCCACCCAAATCAGAATGGTGGTCCAAGGCCTGCGGGTGCTCCGGTGGGCGAAGCCTTGGGTAGAGAGGTCCAGTGCCATGGTGTCACTCCTTATTTCGATAAGGTGGGCCGTAGCCGGTAACGGCCCGTCTTCCTGGTCCGGCTCGTCGGGCGATACTTCTAAACCGAGGGGCGCGAAGGGGGACCGGGAAGCTCCGGCGGGCCGGTTTCTAAGATTGGGCCCCCGGCCCCGACCAGAAGCGGCCGCCGTACATAGCTTTCAAAACGGCGGCGTATTTTGAAACATCCATCTGAGGATCGAAAGCCTTCTGGAGGAGCAGGCCAAGCCAGGATGATAGCAGCACCTGGGCCGCCGATCCCGGCTCCAGCGAAGGGTCGATCTCTCCCCGCTGTTGGGCCCGCTGGATGATCGCCGAGAGGGCATTTCGCCAGGTGTCAAAGCCGGAGCGGCTCAACACCTCCATGACCTCGGCGCTCCGCAGCGACTCAGCCCAGAGTTGAATGTTCATGCGTATGTGCTCCTGGGCCTCGGGTTCGTTCAACTGCTCGAAGCCGCGGTCGGTCAGCCGGTCCAGGACCTGCAGGGTGTCGTCGCTCTGCCCCGTGACGGATTCGAGGAACTCCAGGCTCTGCCGGTGGCAGTCTTCGCAGCTTGCCTCGATGATCTCCTCTTTGCTGGCGAAGTAGCGGTAGACCGCGCCGGGGCTCAGGTCCGCCTCCCGGCAGATGTCCTGCATGGTGGTTTGGTGGAACCCCTGCCGGGAGAAACAGGCTGAGGCGGCCTCCAGTATCTGCTGCCGTCGTGCCTCCAGATGGGCTTCGGTTACCTTCGGCATAAGTCACCTCGCTAAAAAGAACGAACGTTCCCTTCTTAAAACGAACGTTTGTTTTTTATACTACACGTCGACCGTAATGTCAAGAACTCCGGAGAAGCAAGGTTGTTGCCAATCATTCGAATGCTCTCAGGGCGCCGGCTTCCCTCCCCGCCAAGGGAGGGATAGATGGGAGGTTGTAGCGGCTCACGGCGACGGGCCACTGAAAGGCCCCGGCTGACCGCAGACCGTCCGGCGCTGTAGAATACACTCACCAGGGAGTCCGGGGAAGGTAGACGACCGCGCCATGAACGACGTCCCTCAATCTCGTAAACCGGCTCGTAAACCGGCTCGGGAACCGGCGGACCGCCCGCTGCGCCACATAATCCACGCCGACCTCGACGCCTTCTACGCCTCGGTGGAACAGTTGGACAACCCGGACCTGCGGGGTAAGCCGGTGATGGTCGGCGGAAGCCCGGAGGGCCGGGGTGTGGTGGCGGCAGCCTCATACGAAGCCCGGGTTTTCGGGGTCCACTCGGCCATGCCGATGCGGTCGGCGGTGCGCCGCTGCCCTCAGGGAATCATCGTCCGGCCCCGGTTCAGCCGCTACAAGGAGATGTCCGGCATGGTAATGGAGCTTTTCCAGGAGGTGACCGGCCTGGTGGAGCCCCTGTCCCTGGACGAAGCGTACCTGGACATTACCTCCCAGGTGGAGGGTGGCCTGCCGCCCCTGGCGGTGGCCCTGGACTTGAAGCGAAGGGTCAACGAGGTGACGGGCCTGACCCTCTCCGTGGGCGTGGGCACCAACAAGTCCGTGGCCAAGATCGCCTCCGAACTGAACAAGCCGGACGGCTTGGTGGTGGTGCCGCCGGGGGAAGAGGCGGAATTTCTGGCGCCCTTGGGTGTGGGCAAGCTATGGGGCATCGGCCCCAAGACGGCGGAGCGCTTGCGCCAGGAGGGCGTCGACACGATAGGCCAGTTGGCGGACCAGCCGATGGACTGGTTCAACCGCTGCTTCGGAGCGAGGGCCTGCAGCGTCCGGGCCAAGGCCCGGGGGGAGGACCAGGAGCCGGTGCATACCGGACGGGAGACAAAATCGGTGAGCGCCGAGACCACCTTCGCCGCCGACCTCGGCCATCCGGAGCGCTTGCACGCTGAATTGGCCGGCCTCGCCGCCAACGTGTCCCGCCACCTGGAACGCAAGGGACTGCAGGGCAGGACGGTGACCATGAAGGCCCGGCTGGCCGATTTCACCACCTTTACCCGCCAGGTCACCCTTCCGGCGCCCACCGGCTCGGAGCAGACGATCCTCGATACCTCCTGGCGGCTCTTGGCTCAGGAGTTGGCGCCGGGCCGATCCTTCCGGCTGCTGGGGGTGGGCGTCGCCTCATTCCAGGAGGAGTACCAGCTTCTGTTGCCGCTGTTCGGGGCTACGGCCGCGCAAAACGATGGGGAGACGGGATGAGCTGAAGGGTAGGTGGCCCAGCTACCGGAACAGGTCTTTGTCCGGCGGGCGGATCAACGCTTCGAGGCTGGCGTCTTCCATCGGCTCGTAACGGTAGCCTTTGATGATGGAAACCGGCACCCCGTCCACCTTGCCCGTGACCAGTTCCGCGGCCGCCGCCAGCTCATCGGCCACCGCGATCACCGTGGTGTACATCATGTTCCCGTGGCTGTCCTCGTGGCCCACGTAGCTGAGCATGGGGTCGAAGCCGGCGATGCCGATGGCCACGTTGGCCGCCCCGTTGCGCCAGGGCCGGCCGAAGGTGTCGGAGACGACCACCGCCACCTCGAACCCCAGCCGGGCCTTGATGGCATCACGTATGCCCCGAGCCGAGGCGTCGGGTTCCACCGGCAGCAAGCAGACGGTGTCGGAGCCGGGAATGTTTGACGCGTCGATGCCGGCGTTGGCGCAGATGAAGCCGTGGTGCGTCTCACTGATTATCACGCCCCGGTCCATGCGGACGATCCGCCGGCTCTCCCGCAGGATGAGTTCGGTGTGACGGGGGTCGCGGCGATGGCCCTCGGTGATGGTCAGAGCCAGGGCGGACGGCTCCACGCCCTCAACGCTCATCACCCGGCCCTCGGCCTTGGACACGATTTTCTGGGTGACGACGACCACGTCCCCGGACTCGATGGGGGTCCCCTGCCGCTGGGCGGCATCCATCATCAGACTGCCCAGATCGTCCCCCGGCTGGATCTCTGGCATCCCTTCGACGCCGATAACGCGGACCTCCGGCGGCATAGCTTCATACCTCGGTGATGGAGTGGGCTGCGCTGAACATGCGGCGGCCAAGCATTGGAACCTCAGTATCAGCTTTATTCACGGTCCGGTCAACGCCTTGAATCAGTCCCTTGCCCGGCGCGCGACGGTCAACCGCGCTCTTCCCCCCGGTCCAGCACGTACGGGGCCAAGAACACCAGGCACCCAAGCAAGAAGACCAGGCTTGCGGCGAGCCCCAGCATATCACCGGCGCGTATGCTGTTTATGATAAAAAGCCCGCTGCACACCAGAAAAATGATCCATCCCGCGATCTGGAAACGTAACTCCACTTTGTTGCTCTCCCCAACGTGATTCGCCGTCCAGGCGGCCAAGGGCCAGTGTACTACACCGGCGGCAGGGTGGTAACCGCTTGGAGGGACCGCCGAACTTGAATGAAGGCCTGAATGATGAAAGAAATCCCCCTGTATCCCCCTTTACAAAGGGGGACTGAGAGGTACCTTGTCCACGCACGCGATGCCCGCGGGTTTCCAAGCCTCGGCGGTAGGGGTGGCCCCGGGCCCGGGCCGATCGATCGCTACCAGGTAACGACGTTTTGGGGGCGGCCTTCCAGGTAGGCGATCACGTTGTCCACCGCACCCTCATGCAGGGCCTCGATCCCCTCGGGGGTGTTGTCCCCGCTATGAGGTGACAGGACCACCTGCTCGCAGGAGAGAATAGGGTTGTCCGGGGGCAGGGGCTCCTGGTCGAAAACGTCGATGGCCGCGCCGGCCAGGTGGCCCGAGTTCAGGGCATCGACGAGGGCCAATGTGTCCACCAGGCCGGCCCGGCCGCCGTTGACCAGGAGGGAACCCTGTTTCATCATGGCCAACTCCTTCTCCCCCAGCATGCCCTTGGTCTCGTCGCTGAGCCTGACGTTCAGGCTAACCACGTCGGACTGCCGCAGCAGGTCGTCCAGCTCCACGAAGCGGACTCCCAACCGGGCGGCGCGCTCGTCTGACGGATGGTGGGTCCACGCAATGACCTTCATTCCTATGGCGCTGGCCAGGCGCGCGACCCGGCTCCCGATGTTGCCGGTGCCGATGACGCCCAGCGTCTTCCCCCGCAGGAAGATGTTATCCACTCGGGTCCAGCGGCCCGCCCTGAGTTCCGCCGTCTGAAAGGGGAACCTTTTGGAAGCGGCCAGCATCATTCCGAGAATGTGCTCCGCCACGTGGTCCGCCGTGGCGCTGGGCTGGTTGCTCACGACGATGCCCATCTTGGATGCCGTCGCCAGATCGATGTTATCGGTCCCGATTGAACAAGTTGTTATCATGCGAAGCTTGGGCAACGCCCTGAGGTCATCGCCAGGCCAGGAAATCAGTGCTTTGGTGTTCAGGATGATGTCGGCATCCCGGACCCTCTCCATCTTCTCCTCCGGGGTTGCCGGGCGGCCCGAGTAGAGGACCAGGTCACCATAGGGCTTTAGCCGCTCTAGCTGCGGACAACCCTCGATCCGAATCGGCTGGTCCGCCGGAACGACAAACGTTACTCGCTCGTTGGCACTCATACTCGCACGCTCCCAAACATAGTCAGCCATGAGGGGTCCCACCGGATGGCGACGGGAATAGGGCTGCACCACGGATGGCGCCTCTCCCAGTCAGTGCAGGTGAAATCCCACTCGAGTGGAACGGCCGCCCACCAAATATAGGGCGTCGGAGAAGATGGGACAAGGGGGGACATCGACCCGAGGAGGCATCAATGCCCACCAGCGCCATGAAGGTTTCGAGAGAAGGTGAAGCTCCCTCCGGAGCCCTTTGCCGCCTGTTCACCGGCGAGAACGGGCATGGGCCGGGGTCTCGCCGGCTGTTTGACGCGGTCAGAGGCCGCTGCTAGACTCCGACCCAGCCGTATCCCCAGTCGTATCCAATCTGAGTCCGGAGAGAAGCCTCTATGAAGATTGGCCTTTTCGTGTCGGTGACCGACTCTTCCCTGGACCCCGCCGTGCTGGCCCAAAGAGCCGAGGCGCTGGGCTTCGAGTCGTTCTGGGTCTCGGAGCACTCCCTCATCCCGGTGCACACCACATCGGACCCGTTCCGGCGTCCCGCCGAAGAGGGTATCCCCCCGGGCTACGCCCACATCGTCGATCCGTTCGTGGCGCTGGCGCGGGCCTCGGCGGTCACCGAGACGATAAAGCTGGGGACCGGGGTCTGCCTGGTCCCGGAGCACAACCCGCTGCGCCTGGCCAAAGAGGTCGCCACCCTGGACCACTTCTCCGGGGGGCGGTTCATCTTCGGCATCGGCTCCGGCTGGCTCAAAGAGGAGACCGAGATCATGGGGGGAGACTTTCCCCACCGATGGACCCAGACCAAAGACGCCGTCATGGCGATGAAGGAACTCTGGACCAAGGAGCTGCCCGAATACCACGGGAGGTACTTCGATTTTCCGCCGGTCCACTTCTACCCCAAACCGGCCCAGAAGCCCCATCCGCCAATCTTTCTGGGGGGCAGCGCCAAGAACGTGTTCAAGCGTGTGGTGGAGTGGGCCGACGGGTGGATGCCCACCAAGCCGTCGGTGGAGGAGATAGAGCAGGGCCGCAAAGCCCTCGACGGCCTCGCGGCCCAGGTCGGCCGGGACCCGGCTTCCATCGAAGTCGTGGCCTTCGGACGCCCCGGCCTCTTCCGGGACCGGACGATAATCGACGACCTGTTCCGGGCCGGCGCGAACCGAGTGGTGATACGCCTAGACCCAAGCGGCGGCCCAGAGGCGCTGACCACGATGGAGGAGATCGCGGGGAGGGCTGGGGTGTGACGGGGGTGGGGCGGCTCAGGGTTAGATTTTTTCGATATGCGCGGGGTGTCTTATTCCTGGTGCCCATTGCCTACAGAGGGGGGTGGCCACCCAGAAGAGCAGTGGTAAACTGTGGAGGGACAGCGGGACTCTCGCTTGGTTTCGCCCAGATCTTGTCCGACTGATGGGGTCCACCTCACATTGAGGAGGACCCGGTGAACCGGACAGGTAGCTTAGCGTGAGTCCTGCTCCTAGAACCAGGTCAGATGTAATGGAGTGCTGGGACCTGTCACAAGGACGAAGGAAACACGGCGATGGGAGCGGAGTGCTTGGCAAGCATTGTGGAGTATCCGCGATGATGGTCCGATACTATTTCGCAACGACCTAAGCATATCCCCCTCCCTCACCCCCATGCTACAATTTCTCCTACACGCGCGGGTCCACTTCCGCTGCATTATGTAAACCCAACCCAGTCCGCGCGTAAAGGACCATCCAGTGTCGTCGTCATCTTCGGGATACCGAAAGAAAGTTTACACCAAGTTCGGGGACCAGGGTGAGACCAGCCTACTCTACGGGGGCCGCGTCTCCAAGTCCGACCCCCACTGCGAGGCGTACGGGATCACCGATGAGGCGGTCTCCGCCATGGGGCTGGCCAGGGCCTTGACCCAGGACGCCCGGCTGAAGGATACCCTTAGGGACCTGCAACGGGACCTTTTCACCATCGCCGCCGAGCTGGCCACCGAGCCCGAGAAGTACGAGCTTTTTCAGAAGCACTTCCAGCCGGTGACGCTCCAAATGGTCGAAGCACTGGAGCAGACCATCGACTCCCTGGAGGAGGACGTGGAAATGCCCAAGGTGTTCATCCTGCCCGGCGGCTCCCCGGCCTCGGCGGCCATCGACCTGGCGCGCTGCGTCATCCGCACCGCCGAGCGAAGGGTGGTGGCGCTCCAAGAGGCGGGGAAGCTGACCAACGGCCTGATCATCACCTACCTGAACCGCCTGGGGGACCTGCTCTTCGTGGCGGCCCGCTACCAGGACCGGGACCTGCCCTTGGAAAGGGCCACCGGCGAGCGAAGCTGAACCAAATTGACCGGCGCCATCACCCCGAGAGCGGCGCTCACATCTAGCAATGCCGATCCCGAGGAGAAAAAGAACTACCGAACCCTAAACAAGCTGCCAACCCTTCCCGGAGTGACTCCCCTTCTGTCCCCCTTTGTAAAGGGGGATTCAGGGGGATTCCACCCCCCGATCAAGCCCAGGAGTCTATCCAAGACCCAACCCAACGTGCCCCTTTCCGTTCTCGCGGTGACACTCCGGGGCGGGCGAGATGTTAAAGTAGATTTGCCAGAACCCTGAAACTAGTGGAACGAGTGCAATGAAACTGGTGGTGATCGATTACGAGTCCGGCAACCTGCGGAGCGTCGCCAAGGCGCTGGAGTCGGCGGGCGTGACTCCCCAGGTGACGGGCGACCCGGCCCAAATCAGGACGGCCGATGCGGTGATCCTGCCTGGGGTCGGCTCCGGCCCGGCGGCGATGGCCGCGCTACGAGAGCGGGGGCTGGTGGAGCCGTTGCGGGACTATATAGCCTCGGGGAGGCCCTTCTTGGGGGTGTGCCTCGGCTTGCAACTGCTGCTGGAGCGCACCGACGAAGGCGACGCCCCGTGCTTGGGAATCATTCCCGGCAAGGTGCTGCGCCTGCCGCCGGGATTGAAGGTGCCCCACATGGGCTGGAACAGCGTCCGGTTCAATGCCGAGCACCCGGTTTTCAAGGGAATCCCCCAAGACAGCTACTTCTACTTCGTCCACAGCTATTATGCCGCGCCGGCGGATGGGGCGGGGGTGGCCGGCGTGACCGAATACGGGGTGCCTTTTTGCAGCGTTTACGCCCAGGGCAACCTGGTGGCCACCCAGTTCCACCCCGAGAAGAGCGCCGGTCTCGGCCTGCGCATCTACGAAAACTTTGTCGCTTTAGCCGCCCGCCAACCGGTGAGCTGACCGCTGAATGCCGATAGCTGACAGCTTGTGAGCCCTATGGAAGTCATCCCCTCCATTGACCTGAGAGCGGGCCGCTGCGTCCGGCTGTACCAGGGCGACTACCGGCGGGAGACGGTGTACTCCGAAGACCCGGTGTCGGTGGCCCTGGGCTGGGAGCAGCAGGGGGCGCCCCGGCTGCACCTGGTGGACCTGGACGGCGCGGTCCAGGGGAAACCGGCCAACCTTGAGATCATCAGCCAGATCATCCAGCGACTGACCATACCGGTCCAGATAGGAGGGGGCATCCGGAACGAGGAAACCGCGGAAAGCCTGCTGGCGGCGGGCGCGGACCGGGTCGTCATCGGCACCGCGGCGGTCCAGGAGCCTTCCCTGGTTGAGGGCCTTTGCCGGAAGCACGGCAGCGGCAGCGTGGTGGTGGCGGTGGACGCTCGGGACGGCCGGGTGGCCATCAAAGGTTGGACCGAGGTGAGTCCCCTCACTGCCCTGGAGTTGGCGATGCGGATGGCCGGGCTGGGCGTGAGCCGCCTGCTATATACCGACATCTCCCGGGATGGGACCATGACCGAGCCCAACTTCGCCGCCAACGAAGAACTGGTGCGGGACACCGGAATGGCGGTCCTGGCGTCGGGAGGCGTCACCGCGCTGGAGCACATCCGGCGTCTGGCCGGCACCGGCGTCGAGGGGGCCATCCTGGGCCGAGCCCTGTACGTCGACGCTATCCGCCTGCCGGAGGCCCTGGCCGTGGCCCACGAGGCAGCCGAGTCCGGCCAAGTCCCTCTTTGACAGGTGAGTTGGGGGAATTCCCCGCCCTCTCTGAGCCCGTCAGCGGGCGAAGAACCGGGGTGGGACACCACATGCTCCCGCAAGAGGGGTATCTGGAGCCACCGGGGCTACCGCATCGCCCCCCTTTCGTAAAGGGGAGTTGGGGGGATTTCCCCTCTGAACCTCTCACCGGGCAAAGAACCTGGGTAGGAGACCGTGTGCCCCGCGAGAGGCTGTAGGGGCGACCGGGGCTACTGCGAGTTGGAGTTTTCAGACCCGGCGGCGCCACCCCGATGCTGCCACCGGGCGGCCAGGCGCTCTTCGGCGTTTTCGAACCATCCTGCCCGCCACACTTCCATCAGAATGAAGTCATGGGAGAGGCGGCGAACCTGCCTGACCCGAATGAACCCGCATTTCTCGAAACAGCGCTGGGCGCGCAGGTTCCATTCCAGCGTATGCAGGTAGACCCGCTTCAATTTCTTCTCGGAGAACAGGTAATCCAGCAGCGTCGTAACCACGTCGTACCCGTAGGAGTTGCTCCAGTAGTCACGGTCGCCGATGACTATGCCCAGTTCGGTTTCCAGGTTCACGTTGTCCAGGTCATAGTACATGCAGTTGCCGATGAACACCCCGTCGGTGGTCTCGGTGGAAAAGTGATGGGATCCGGGTGTGGGAAAACGCAACTGGTCCTGGAATATCTTCTTGTAGCGCTCGAAGCTTATGGTTAGCGGAAAGGCCGCGTCCAACGCCGCCAACTCGGGATCGCTACGCCAGATGTAGTCCTGCTCAGCGTCATCCAGGCGTTTGTCCCGAAGCACTACCCTTGCGCCCTGGAGTTCCACCATATTAGCGGTCCCCCTTGGCCTTCCCAATGGTCTCCAGCGCCCGGCGCAGGACGTCAGCTTCGTTGGGATAGGATATCGTGGTGAACGCCTCGTCCAGCGAGAACCATTGCACTACGTCGAACTCCGGGTCGTGGAGCCCCATGTCGCCGCCGACGGTCGCCATCAGATAAAAATGCACGGTCTTATGATACCGTACATCCGCTTCGTAGTCCGAAAACCAGTACTCGATGCTGCCCAGGGATGAGTTGATCTCCACTTCCAGGCCGGTTTCCTCCCGGACCTCCCGCAGAGCCGTCTCCTCCAGGGTCTCTCCAGGATCGGGTGTGCCTTTGGCCAGGCTCCAACGGATTCTTTCACTCGAAACGCCACTGACTTCGGTTCGCCGACGGGCCCAGGCACGGCCGCCCGCGACTGGCATGACCAGGCCGCATAGCACAACCTCAATCAGTCCGTTCACCTGTCGATAGACCACTCCTCCGGCCGACACCAGAGTCTCCGACCGGCGCTTGGCCCTTCTTTCCGTCAAGACAACATCGCCATCATCACACTCATTGCACCATTCTACGAGGCGTTCCCGCAAAGCGTCAACGCCGCGAATTGACTCACAAGAAACGTCGCCAAAGGGAGTATCGTTGCCTCGCAAAGAACGTTACTGAGGGGTGGCATGACGCGAGGCGGTTCGGAAGGGGGCCCAAGAAGCGGCTCAACGAAAGTACTTACGAAAGTAGTTACGGTTGAACCGGAAAGGAAAGTGGAAAATCCTGGCCGGGTTCACCGTGGCGACCGGCCACCTGGATAGGGCGGCGATCCAACCGATGAGACATGGCTACCGGAGCGGCCTCAGGCCCCGCCGCCGATGGCGGGCACGAAATGGACCTCGCTGTGCTCGCCCACCTTCTCCAACAGGCCCATCCGGGCCACCTCGCCGTCGATGGCAATGGCCAGGTTGGGCTTGATTCGCCCCTCCACCACCAGGTGGTCCCTCATCCCCGGGAAGAGCCGGTCGAGACCGTCGACAACCTGGCGGACGTTTTCAGCCGCCAGTTCGACCCGCTTGACCCCACCGGTCATGGCCTGGAGCATGGTGGGTATGAACACCGTGGCCAAAGCGCCGGGCTCCTGCTATCAGCTATCAGCCAACGGTATTGACCGACGGCTGAACACTCAAGTTCCGTTGGCGACCCGCCTCCTGAACTACGGAAGACCTTCCAATTTTCACAACGAAAAACCCTTACTCCAAGAACATACTAACTCGGTCCCTCTTTCGCAAAGGGGGATTAAAGGGGGATTTCGCCACACAATCAGAAAGTCCCGGCGGAAAGTCCCGGTTCCGGCCGCTCCGCCTATCCGCCCAGGGCCTCCAGTATCTTGCCGGGGCTCAAGGGTAGGCTGTTCATCCGGACCCCGGTGGCGTGAGAAACGGCGTTGGCGACGGCCGCCGGCGGCGCGACGATGGCATTCTCGCCCACTCCACGCACGCCGTACGGGTGGCCTGCATTGGCGACCTCCACGATCACCGTGTCGATCCAGGGCAGGTCAAGGGTGGTGGGCATTCGGTAGTCCAGGAAGCTGGGGTTCATCATCTGGCCCCGGTCATTGAAGAAATACTCTTCGTTCAACGCCCAGCCGATACCCTGGGCCACGCCGCCCTGCATCTGGCCCTCTACGAAGCTGGGATGGACGGCCTTGCCCACGTCCTGGATTGCGGTGTATCGCAGGATGTTCGTCTTGCCCGTCTCCGGGTCAACCTCCACATCCACCAGGTGGACGCTGAAGGCGTTGCCCTCACCGGAGGGGTCGATGTTGCACTTCCCAGTGATCGCGCCGCCGGTGGACAGCAGCCGGCCGGCCAACTCCCGGAAGGTAAACCGCAGCTTAGAGTCCGACTTGTGACTGATCACGCCGTCCACGTACTCGACGTCCTCGGCCGATGCCTCCCAGATTCTGGCCGCCCGCTCCACCATCTGCTGCTTCACCTCTTCGGCGGCGTTAATGGCGGCCAAGCCGGTGGCGAAGGTGGTCCGGCTACCGCCGGTTACGAAGGTAAAGGCGATGGAATCGGTATCCACAACGGCGGGCCGCACGTCTTCGTAGTCGATCCCCAGTGCCTCAGCGGTCTGCTGAGCGATCGTGACTCTGGTGCCGGAGAGGTCCACCGACCCGCTCGCCACGCCTACCGAGCCATCCGGATTGACGGTGACATGGCAACTCGAAACGAAGCCGCGGTTGTGCCAGAACCCGCAGGCCACGCCCCGGCCGCGGTTCTTGCCGGTGAGGGGTGTTCTGTAGTGATCGTGGTTCCGGGCAGCCTCCAAACACTCCACCAGGCCGACGCGCCGTATGACGGGACCCTCAATGCGGCGGGTGCCCTCTTTGGAGGCGTTGATCAGGCGAAACTCGATCGGGTCCATCCCCAGCTTCTGGCAGAGTTCGTCCGCCACCGATTCCACGGCGAAGTTCGCCTGGGGGCCGCCGGGAGCCCGGTACGCGCCGGACTTGGGCTTGTTCACCACCACGTCGTAGCCGTCAGCCAGCGCGTTGGGGACGTCATAGCAGGCGACGCCGGCGCCGATACCCTGGGAGATCGGAGCGCCGGGGTAGGCCCCAGCCTCATAGGCCAGGGTGAGCTGGATCGCGGTGAGCCTGCCGTTTTTGGCGGCGCCCATCTTCACCTTGACCCAGGAGCCCGATGCCGGGCTGGAACTCTCAAACACTTCGGTGCGGGTCATAACCAGCTTGACCGGCTGGCCGGTTTTCCGGGACAATAGGGTCGCCAGTGACTCCAAGAACGCCGGCAGCTTGCCCCCGAAACCACCGCCAACCTCCATCGGGGTGACTTTGATCTTCGACACCGAGTGGCGCAGCACGCCGGCCACTTCGGCCCGCACCCCGAAGGCCCCCTGGGTGCTGGACCAGATCGCCAACTGACCGTCGGCGTTCCAGCAGGCAGTGCTCGCCTGGGGCTCGATGTAGCCCTGATGCACCCAGGCGGTCCGGAACTCCCGCTCCACCACCACCTCGGCCTCGGCGAATCCCCGCTCCGCGTCGCCTTTTTCGAAGCTCAAGTGGGCGGCGATGTTGCTGCACTGCTCGGAGGTTTCACCCATGAAAGAGGTGTAGAGGTCCTCGTGAAGCAGCGGCGCCCCCTCCTCCATGGCCGCGAGGACATCCAGCAGGGGGTGCAGTTCTTCGTACTCCACTTCGATCAGCTTGACCGCTTCCCCGGCCACATGGGGATTTGTAGCGGCCACGGCGGCCACGCCTTGGCCCTTGAAAAGGACCCTATCGCTGGCCAAAACAAGGTCGCTGGCGATCTTGAGCTTCTGGTATTCACCCCCCAATTGCTCCCGCGTCAGGGAAGCGAGGGGCAGGTCCCGCGCGGTGACCACGGCCTTGACACCAGGGTAGGCCTCCGCCCGGCTGGTGTCGATGGACTTGATCTTCGCGTGGGCGTGGGGGCTGCGCAAGACCTTTCCGTGCAGCAGACCGGCCAGGTTGATGTCTGCCCCAAATTGAGCGCGGCCGGTGACCTTGTCCACGCCATCGGGCCGGGGTACGCGCTTGCCGACGACCCGGTACTCAACTTGAGACAGGACTACATTCGAGGCCACTAACCGGTCACCCTGATTTCATCTTGACGCTGGCATCCAGCACGGCGCGGACAATCTTGTCGTAGCCGGTGCAACGGCACAGGTTGCCGGCCAGCCAATGCCGGACCCGGGCTTCATCCACCTCGGGTTCCTGGTCCAGCAGGCCCTTGGCCGCGACGATGAACCCGGGAGTGCAGATCCCGCACTGGAGGGCGGCATGCTCCAGGAAAGCCTGCTGCAGCGGGTGGAGCCCCTCGGCGGTGGCCAAGCCCTCTATGGTATTGACCTCCTTGCCCTGGGCTTCCACGGCCAAGACCAGGCAGGAATCGACGATCCGGCCGTCGAAGTTTACGGTGCAAGCCCCGCAGTTTCCGTCGTTGCAACCTTCTTTGCTGCCGGTCAGGCCCAGAACATCGCGCAGCACTTCCAGCAGGCTCTGGCGGGGCTCGCATAGAAAATCAACTGATTCCCCATTGATGGTCGTCTGAACGTGAACCACTCCGGGCATTTTAATTCCCCCTGGCGCGTTGAATAGCGGTGTTCAGGCTGCGGCGGGTCAGGACACCCACCAGGTGAATCCGCTGGCGGATGGTGCCCCGCATGTCGTCGATCGGTTTGGCGACGGCCATGGCCTTCTCCGCCGCCTCCTGGATTGCCGCATCGGAGACCGGCTTGCCCGCCAGGCTATCGCCGGCTTCTCTGGCCAACACCGGCGTGGGCGCCACCGACGCCAAAGCGATTCGGGCCGAGACGATGTTTTGCCCCGAAGCGTCCAACACCACCGAGCTTCCTACCCCGGCGACGGCGATATCCATCTCGTTTCGGGGAGTAAAGCGCAGGTAGCAGGCGCCGGAATGGGCCTGGGGCGGCGGAATATTGATGGACACCAGGATTTCGCCGGGTTGCAACGCGTTCTGGCCCGGCCCGGTGCAAAACTCTTCGGCGAGCAACTGGCGGGTGCCGCTCGGCCCGGCGATGTGACAAACCCCGCCCACCACGATGACCGGCGGTATGGAGTCCCCGCTGGGAGCGGCGTTGCATAGGTTGCCACCGATGCTGGCCCGGCCCTGAATCTGGATCCCGCCGATCAGCGACGCGGCATCGATAAGCCCCGGGTAGTTCGAGATCACCACCTGGTCTCCGTAAATGCGGAAACAGGGTACCGCGGCACCCAATACCAGGCCCTGTTGGGGGTCATAGGAGATTTGGTTAAGCTCTGGAATCCCTTTCACGTCAACCAAAAGACCGGCGCCGCGACGCCCGGCCCGCATCTGGACCAGGATGTCGGTGGCCCCGGCCATAACCCTGGCCCGGTTTTCCTTGGAGGCCAAAAGCCCGACGGCTTCGGTGATGGTCTTTGGTGCGGCATAATCAATCCATTCCAATTGGCCACCTCCTTAGATGAAATATAGTATCACTCGCATCATTTCGCAGCAACCGGCGGCGGCGGGCCGGGACACGCCCTCACCCTCGTTCCCTCTCCCAATGGGAGAGGGAACGAGGGTGAGGGATTCCTAATGAGGTTCACTCGATCATCGTTCAGCTACCACTTGGAGGGGAATAGGGCTGTGGCGGGCGGGGCGCGGTCGACTGATCGTGCTCCCGTTCCTCCACGCGCACCGGCGGCGGCGGCGGCCGGCGGGCCAGCAGGAACATCAGGCCGCTGGCCATGAACAAGGGTGCGAAGGCGATCAGCACCAGGTTGTAGCTCCCTGTCTGGTCTTTCACCCATCCACTGAAGATGGGAGCGACGAACATCCCCATGTTATGGAACACGCTCATGAACCCCATGAGGCTGGCGAAACGGCTCCGGCCAAAATAGTCGCCCAACATTATCCAGTTGACCGCGGTGACACCCTCTACCACCCCAAAGGCCAGGATGAAGATTACAACCCCGAGCGTTCCATCCAAGCCGCGCAGCGCCAGTAGGCCCAGGGCTCCCAGGTTCATCCCCACGAAAAGCAGCTTGCGGGGAGACACCCGGCCGCCGGCGACGCCCAGGATGAAGCGCAACGGTATCGCCATGAAGAACATCACCGACACGTAAATGGCCGCGTTACCCGAGGACATCCCTTCGTCTTCCAACAAGGGGAATATGTGAATGATGATGGCGTTGGTGGCCGATACCCGGGCGACAACTCCCAACAGCATGAACCAGAATGTCCGGGTGCGGGTGGCCTCGCGAACAGTGAAATCCCCGGGTTCTCGACGGGACCTGGCCCCTGCCGGGCCACCCAGCCTCTCCACCAAAGGCGCGGCATCGCCGTCCGGCCTCAACCCCTTGTCCTCCGGCCTGCTCCGGACCACCAGGGCCACCGGTATAGTTAGCAAACCAATGAGAATTCCGGTGATCTGCAGGGTATCCCGCCACCCTATGCGGTCGATGCCCAGACCCAGCAGGGGCACCACGATGGCCCCGCCGCCCGCGAAAGAGGTCATCAACGCCGACATGGCCACCGCCTTGCGGCGAATGAACCACTGGTTGACCGTGGCCATTAGGGTCTGGCCCAGGCCCGCGGTCTTGCCAACCGAGACCACACCGACAAAAAGCAAGACGAATTGCCAATAGGTCTGCGCGTGGGAAACCAGGACCAACCCCACGCCGGCGGTTAGCCCACCGAAGAGGATCATGGGCCGGCCGCCAAACTTGTCCACCAGCCACCCGACCAACGGGCCACCCATGCCACCCTCCGCCCGGGCCAGGCTCAGCACCAGGGACATGGAGGCGTAGCCGATCCCCAAGGTCGTGCGGATAGGCTCGAAGAATATCGGAAATCCGCTGGAGATAGCGCCGTTACCGATCATCCCCTGCACTGAAGTAACGGCGACTATCCACCAGCCATAAAAAATGCGGCCGCCTCGCCGCGATTCGCTAGACTGGGTGGAGACCTGCATCTAAACCTTCGAACAAGCTCTTCCACCCATGTTAACTTCAGGCCGGTAGGCGGTCAACGCGTGTCATCGCATTCAGCACCTTTCCAATCGAAACCTGCTCTTTTGCGGAATACATCCACAATAATCCGCATCTACTTAATAACACATTGCTCTACTCGGCGTAAACCGTCGGAATATCTACTAGACACCGACTATCATGTGCGATATAATCAATCTTTCCCGTGCCTCCAGGCAAGTGCCACCGGTGAATCTACTGGGCATTGATCCTGCTCAGTCTTTCAGATACCCATTTTTATACATGCTAGACACCCAGTAATAGGTGCGATATAATCAATTTTCTCCGGGTCCATTGCGGGCTCACGGTCTGCCTCGGAAGGGACCTTCCAGCGGGGGCTGGTCGGTGGGAGGAACGGAGCAAGGTCTGGATCGCGCGGTACGCGGTACAAGGTGGTCACCGCGCTGGCTTCACAGACCCTGGCCGCCGCGGAAAACGGTACTCTCGACCGCCCATGGGAAGTAATCAGAACAAGTTCAAGAAGGAGGGAATCTCCATGACACAAGCACATACACCTTACCGGCTACAAGGCAACTGGCTGGAGACCTGCAACTGCGAAGCAGGTTGCAATTGCAACTTCGGCGGCTTCCCGGACCACGGTTCATGCCAGGCAATCATTGGGATAGCGGTCTCGGAAGGCAATTTCGGCAGCGTGGACATGGCAGGGGTGCGGGCCGTAGTGGCCGTGAACTGGCCGAAGGCGATCCATGAAGGCAACGGAGTGGGGGTCCTCTTCGTGGACGAAGGGACCAGTCCGGAACAGGTGACGGGCGTAGCGACCATCCTCACGGGACAAGCCGGCGGAATGCCCTGGGAACTTCTGGCCACCACCCTGTCTTCCGTCGAGGGACCGGTCCTCAAACCCATCGAGATGAACGTGGACGGCCGAAATTCCAGCTTCCGAATCCCAGGCGTCCTTGAGGCGAGCTTGACTCCTCTCAAGAACCCGGTCACCGGGGATGACAACGAGGTGCACATTGTCTTCCCCAAGGGCGGCCTCATTTGGGACGTTGGCGACACCGCCACCACCAAGACCATGCGGATCGACCACGGCGCTGTTAAGTTCGAGCATCCGGGGCAGAGCGCTTTCATTTCCGCTTTCGACTGGACCAATCAGAAGTAGCCGCGTGGCTCGAACCTGGGGCGGGGGCCTCCAGGCGGATTTCCGCCTGGCCCCTCCGTGCCCTGGTGGGGGCCATCGCGGGGAAGATCGATGCAAGCGATAACCCCTCAAGCAGAAACACCCATAGAGGCGATCCTCAAACGTGACCGGGCGGTGGTGCTGGCCGGCGTCGTGGCAGTCTCCGCACTGGCTTGGGCGTACACGGTCTACCTGGCCCAGGGCAGCAGCCTGGATATGACTATGGCCCAGTTGCAGTCCTGGAGCATCGCGGATTTCGGCCTGATGTTCCTCATGTGGGCGGTGATGATGACGGCGATGATGGTGCCTTCCGCCGCCCCCATGGTCCTCCTGTTCGCCACGGTCAACCGCAGGCGCCGCGAGCAACAGCGCCCCTACGTTCCCACAGGGGTGTTTCTTTCGGGGTATGTTTTGGTCTGGTGCGGGTTCGCCGCCGCGGCCACCCTGGCCAATTGGGGCCTCCACACCAACTCCCTGCTGTCCTCCATGATGGGAGGAAGCACCAGCGCCTACCTGGGCGGAGCCCTTCTCATGACGGCGGGGATCTTCCAGTGGAGCACTTTGAAGTCCATTTGCCTGACCCGTTGCCGCTCACCTCTGAGTTTTCTCCTGAGCGACTGGCGGGAGGGGACCGGGGGCGCCCTGAGGATGGGGCTGCGCCACGGCATTTACTGCGTGGGCTGCTGCTGGATACTGATGGGCCTGCTGTTCGTCCTGGGGGTAATGAACCTGCTGTGGATCGCCGCCCTCGCCGGGTTCGTCCTATTGGAGAAGGCCGCTTCGGGGGGCCGCCAGGTCGGCCGGGGGACCGGGGTGCTGCTATTCGCCTGGGGCGCGCTCATGGCCGCCGGGGTCCTTGGATAGGCCGCGGAAGAAGCCGGGGCAGGCCGGAGGGTCCGCCTCCTGCTTTCGCGGAGCTCCATCTACCGGCTCGTACCGAGGGGGTCAAGGCCGACGCCGAAAGGCCGCCAGCCTCCCGGCCGCTGAAACGTCCGCCAGCCTCAGCCGTGGCCGTCGATCTGGACCAGAATGCCGTCGGGATCGTAGACGAAGATGCTGCTGACTCCGCCCTGGGTGTTGGTGAAAGCCTCCATGGGGGCCGCCAGCCGAACTCCATTCTTGACCAGCTCCCCGGCCAGCGTTTTGACATCTTTGACCGAGAATGAAAAGTGGCTGATGCCGATCTGGTCCAATTTGATCGGCTCACCATCAGTCTGGTCGCCGGGATGGCTGGTCAAGATGAGGGCAGGGGTGGAGTCGCCGTCGCCGTACCTGACGTGAACCGTCCTGCGGGTGTTTCGATGGTGCTTGTAGACGCTGGGGAGCCCGCCGCTGGTGGTGTCTTGCACCTCGTCAAAGGTTACCCTCATACCCAGAATGTCGCGGTAGAACGCCAGGGATTTATCCAGGTCGCGCACGCATATCGCGATGTGGGAAACTCCGGTAGCATCCATGTTATCGCTGCCTCCTTTCCGGACGGCGCCGGAGCGGAGCAAGTCCCGCCGGCGCGGTCCGCCTTGAACCGCACTTGTCCCCCGCTCAAGACTTCCCTTTTTCGAAGGGCTTGAGCATAGCGTAGATGGTGTCGTTAATGGGCGTGGGCACCCCGGCCGCCTTGCCGGCCCGGATTGCCGCGCCGTTGAGCGCCTCGATCTCCAGGGGACGTCCCGCCATGATGTCGGCGTGCATCGAGGCGTGCATCTGCACTAGATTGGCCTCGACGTAGTCCATGGTGCGCTCCACTATCCCGGGGTCCAGGTCGATTCCGCTAGCCCGGCCCACTGCCTCGATCTCCGCCATGCAACCGAGGATCACCGGGCGCCACTCGGGACGCGACGCCATCTCGGCCATCGTCTCCCGCGACATGCTGGTCACGCCGGCCACGGTGGCGATGAATAGGAACTTGGTCCACAGGGTCTTGTGGATATCAGGGACGAATTGGGTGGCGATGCCGGCCTGTTCCAGGGTCCGCAAGATCAGCTCACCCCGCTCCGATTCGCTGCCGTCCAGCTCCCCGAAAACGATGCGGACCACCTTTCCCGTCTGCTTCACCACGCCCGGCTCCTGGATTCTGGCTTCGATATACGCGGCGCCAGGCAGCACCTTCTCCGGCCCCACGGCGGCGACGGCAGCCTGGTAGCTGTCGATGCCGTTCTGCAGACAGAGGACCACGGTGTCCGGTCTGACCATCGGCAGCATCGCGGTGATGGCCTGCTCGTTGTGGTAGGTTTTCACCGCGAGCAGCACCAGGTCCACAGGCCCCACCTGGCTGGGATCGTCGGTCGCGGCGCAGGCGATGGTGAGCCGCTCCTGGTCCGTGATGAGCGTGAGCCCGTGGGCGGAGATGGCGCGCAAATGAGGCCCCCGGGCGATCATCGTCACCTGGTTGCCCCCCCGAGACAGCATGCCCCCGAAGTAGCCGCCCACGCCGCCGGCGCCCATGACTGCAACCCGCATAAATAGCAACCCTCCAGCCGAATACCGCCAGTCTTTTTGGTGTCCCTCAATGACGGGCGAAGGCCGCCCGTTGAAACCGCCTGTTAGCCGTACACGGAGCCCTATTTGCCGATCTCAGGCAGGCCAAGTTGTCGACAGATGCGACGCGCAAGTTGGTTCTTAATCTCAGCATGGCGAGGGATGGTCTGCCTCCGTCCGTTACCTGTGTTGATCCAAATCGAGTGGGAACGGCCTTCCCTGACCATCTGACATCCGTGACGCCGAAGGTGGCGAATGAGTGCCGACCGCTTCATCCGACGGTCAGGACAGTCGTATCCGCGTCGGCTGGAATCCCTCGCAGCCCTTGCTCACGCCGGTCTTCGAGGACCAGAGAGATCGCATCTCGAAGGTTATCCAATGTCTCTTCCCTCGTTTCGCCTTGTCCGTTGGCTTCGGGTACCTCTGGGCAATAGGCGAAATAGCCGCCTTCCTCGGCCGGCTCAAGCACGGCGGTGAATTCGTTCTTCATCTCGTTGTCCTTCAAAACTCGGTGGCAATTGATGCGCCCGCGAAGAGGTGCTGCATCTCTACTCTACTCCTCATACTGAGGCATGGGGAAGATGTGCTGACCTCCCACGCCGCCGGCGCCCATGACCGCAACATGCATAAATAGCAACCCTCCAGCCGAATACCGCCAGTCTTTTTGGTGTCCCTCACATTAACCTATGGCCGGGAGGGACGCAACCGCCGCCGGCGCACGTCGCCCCGGCCCACCCGCGGCCGGGCCCGGTGAAACCTTGACGGCGGTTCCTTTTGTCCCTATCCTCTAGGTGCTCTGAGCTTATTCAGAAGCACAGGAGATCGGAACATGACCCAGCAAGCCCAGGAACTGCCGCCAATACCACCGCCGGTACCCCAGCCGGAGTCGGATTTCTACTGGGAGAAATGCAAGGCCCACGAGCTGTGGCTGCGCCATTGCAAGGCCTGTGACACCGCCTACTTCTACCCCAGGGACATCTGCCCCGAGTGCTTTTCCAGGGATACCGACTGGATACACAGCAGCGGCCGGGGCACCTTGCACACCTTTTGCATAGCCCACCGGGGACCCACCGCCGCTTTCCGCGACCGCGCCCCTTACGTCTGCGCCATCGTCGAGCTGGAGGAAGGCGCCCGCATGCCCACCAACCTGGTGGAGGTGGAGCCCGATCCCGAGAGCATCAAGGTGGGCATGGCCCTTGAAGTGGTTTTCGACGACCTGAACGAGAAGATCAGCCTGCCCAAGTTCCGTCCGGCCCGCTAAGCCGGACCCGGGAACGGGAAGGCTGATAGCTGACTGCTGATTGCTCCGAAGATGAGACTAGACGGCAAAGTAGCCATCGTCACCGGGGGCAGCC
The DNA here is from genome assembly GCA_030753265.1 of Dehalococcoidia bacterium. The sequence continues at coordinate 16,418 of JASMCQ010000115.1, read as the reverse complement.
GGGGTATCGGCCGGGCTGTCTGCCTCGGCTTGGGCGCCCGCGGCGCCAAGGTGGTGGTGGCCGCCCGCACTGAGGCGGACACCTCGGCGGGTAGCCCCTTCGAGAAATTCGGCTCCGGGACCATCGGCGACACCGCGCGGCGCATTCTCAAGGCCGGCGGAGCCGCCCTGCCTGTCCGGTGCGATGTCACCGAGGCGGACGACCTGCGCCGGCTAGTGGACGCCACCCTGGAGCGCTTCGGCCGGCTAGACATCGTCGTGGCCAACGCAGGCGTCGACTGCGAATCGCCGGTGGTGGACCTGGACATCGGCCTCCTGGACCGGTGTCTAGCGGTGAACGTCCGGGGGCCACTGCTCCTGTGCAAGTACGCGTTGTCCCCCATGATCGCCCAGGGCTCCGGCGGCTCCATGTTTTGCATCACCTCCGGGTCGGCCCAGGTCTATCGCCAGGGACGGGTGGGCTACTCCATGAGCAAAGCGGCCCTGGAGAGAATGTTTCTGAGCTTGGCCGAGGAAGTACGCCCCCACAACATCGCGGTCAACGTCCTGGGTCCGGGAAGGGTGGACACCTGGATGAACCGCCACGGGGATTGGCCGGGCACAGAGCATATCCCGATGGCGCCTCCCGAAGAGATCATCCCCTCGGCGGTCTGGCTGGCCGGGCAGACGGCCCAATCCTTCACCGGCCAAGTAGTCCAGCGGGCCCAGTTCGGCGCCGCCTGGGGTCCAGGAGCAACGCCCTAGCACCTCGATTAGGCGATTCCCACCGGAACATCTGATCGCGGCGATGAAGCGGCCGGCGATCCTGTTGCCTCTCAATTCCTCCCCGTATGGGCCTGTGTTTGCTCCTCACCGGTCCGGCGAAAGCCTCACGTCAAGAACTCCCGCCACCATCGGACCCTCGGCTTCCTTTGTCCTCGTTCGAGTCCCATTGCCGCTGACGGTCAAGTATTTCCTTCACCTCACCGGCGAACCTGTCGTACACCTGGTCGATATCCAGGGTGGAGGTTATGATCCTGGCAATCTCTTGGACCACGGCCCGCTGTCCGGTACTGGCCCGGAGTAACTCATCCAGGCGGGCGTTCTCCACCACCGGGCCGATCTGGTTTGCCAGCCGCTCCAAGATGGCCTGCTCTTTTAACCCGTAGGCCCTCACTCCGGAGCTGTAAACGCGGAGGGTGCCCGTAATTTGGCCTTTGCAGTACAGCGGCACCATGAGTTCGGAGCGCAGGCCAGCCCTGATTCGGGCCGGGTCTCCCGGGATGCCATCCTCGGAGTTAATATCTTCCCGCATGAAGGGCGTGCCCGTCCGCAGTATCCGCTCCACCATCGTCCCTTCGAGGAGAAAGGTTGCGTGGAGTTCACTCTCTGAGAAGTGGATCCCCCCGATATACGTGGGGCGGAACGTGCCGGCTTCTTCATTTATTGCGCTGATGGCGATGCGGTCGAAATCCACCAGCTTCTTCAGCTCCCCGGCGAACTTTTCATACACTTGGTCGATGTTCACTGTGGAGGTGATGATGTTGGATATCTCATCTACGACCGCCTTTTCTTTGGTACTGGCCCGGAGTGACTCGTACAGACGGCTATTCTCCACGGCCGGCGCGATCTGGTCCGCCAACCGTTCCAATATGGCCTCCTCTCTGGGCCCGTAGGCGCCCGCGCGAGCGCTGTACACGCCTAGCGTTCCGGATACCCGGCCCTTGCTGACCATCGGCACCGAAAGGTAGGAACATAGACCCGCCTCCACGCGTGCTGGATCGCCCGGAAGGTCGCCACCAGTGCGCATGTCGTCACGTAGAATGGGCCGGCCCGTCTGCAGCACCTGCTCCACAATCGTCCCGCCCAGATACACAACCGAGTTGGCTTCACGTCCTGCCACACCCACGCCGGACAGATACGTTGGGATGTAGGTGCCGGCCTCGTCGTTTATGACGCTGATGCCGATCCGGTCGAAGTCCAGCAACTCCTTCACTTCGGCGGCGAACCTCTCGTACACCTGGTCGATCTCCAGGGTAGAGGTGATAATCCTGGAAACCTCACTCACCACGGCTTGCTGTTCGATGCTGGCCTGGAGTGCCTCATACAGCCGGGCGTTCTCCACCGCCGGGGCGATTTGGTCTGCCAGCCGTTCCAGGAGGGCCTGCTCTTTGGGACCGTAGGCCCCCACCCTAAGGCTGTACACGTGGAGCGTGCCCGTAATTTGGCCAGAACAGAATAGGGGCACCATTAGTTCGGAACGCAGGCCGGCCCCGATCCGAGCCGGGTCCCCCGAGAAGATATCCGCTGAGCGGATATCGTCACGCATGATAGCGGTGCCTCTCCGCAATAGCCGCTCCACCAGCGTCCCTTCAATGGGAACGACAGCGTGGATTTCGCGCCCTGCATATTGGACCCCCGAGACGTACGTGGGGCTGAAGGTGCCGGCCTCCCGGTCTAGGATGCTGATGCCAATCCGGTCGAAGTCCAGCAACTCCCTCACTTCGGCGGCGAACTTTTCGTACACCTCATCGATATCCAGGGTTGAGGTGATAATCATGGCAATCTCATCGACAACGGCCTGCTGTTCGGTGCTGGCCCGGAGTGACTCATAGAGCCGGGCGTTCTCCACCGCCGGAGCGATCTGGTCGGCCAGCCGATCCAGGATAGCCTAATCTCGGGGGCCGTAGGCCGCAACGCGTTGCGAGTGTACCGCTAGGGTGCCCGTAATCCGGCCTTTGCTGAGCAGCGGCGCCGCGAGGCGGCAACGAATATCCAAGTTGGGCGGGGCCGAATCAGACGAGAGCGGGCGGCCGGTTTGGACGTCCTCCCCTGGGAAGGGCCAACCCGTCTTCGGCGCCGGTTGAATTAGGCTTCCTGCAATGGACCCAATCTCTCGGGCGATATGGCCATCATAGGCTACTCCGGACCAGCAGGTCTGCTCCATGTTGTTGGCTTCCTGCCCTACGGAGTTGAGGACCAGCCGGTCGAAGTCCACCAGCCTCTTCACCTCGGTGGCGAACTTCTCGTACACCTCATCGATGTCCAGGGTCGAGGTTACGATGCGCGCCACCTTGTCCACCCCCGCCCTCTCTCTGGTGCTGGCTTCGAGTTCCCGGTACAACTTGTCGTTCTCCGCCGTGCGGGCCTCGACCCGTGATTCCAGTTCATCGTGAGCTTTTTGGAGGTCCGCATACAACCGGGAGTTCTCCACCGCCGGAGCGATCTGGTCCGCCAAACGCTCCAGAATGGCCTGCGCTTTGGGTCCATAGGCCCCGAGCCGGCAGCTGAGGACGTTGAGGGTGCCATGGATTCGCCCCTTGCTAAACAACGGCACCGTCATGCTGCCCCGAATGCCGGCCTTCATACGGGCTCGGGAGTTCGAGAATTCGTCGCCGGACCCAGTATCCTCCCAGAAGAAAGGCTGGCCGGTTTGCAGCACCCGATGCGTGGTAGTTCCCTCAAGAGGCACCGTCCTCTTGCTAGTTTGGTTCTCATATGAGATGCCGAATGAGTTCGTTTGCTGGATGGTTTTGGATTCGAGGTCGATCGCGTTGATGACCAACCGGTCGAAGTCCACCAGCCTCTTCACTTCGGTGGCGAACTTCTCATACACCTGATCGATGTCCAGAGTGGAGGTGACGATACGCGCCAGCTCGTCGATGACGGCCTGCTGTTCGGTACTGGCTCTGAGTTCTTGATGCAATCGAGCGTTTTCCACGGCCGGAGCTATCTGGTGCGCCAGACGTTCCAGAATGGCTTGATCCTTGGGTCCGTAGGTACCGGCTTTGCAGCCGTGCACTCCCATTACGCCTATGATGGCCCCCTTGCTGAACAGGGGCACGGTGAGGTCCGAACGCAGACCTGCCTGGAGGCGGTCCGGGTCAGCTGATAGGGTCCTCTCAGCCTGGATGTCTGGCCTCAGAAGGGAATGGCCCGTCTTCATCACCAGTTGGCCCTTGGACCCTTCGAAGGGGACAAGGTTGTCGACGGCCCGTCCTCCCCGATGGACCCCGGACATGTACATGGATCTGAAAGTGCCCGCTTCGCGGTCGAAGATATTGATGGCGATGCGCTCGAAGTCCACCAGTTTCTTCACTTCGGAGGCGAATCTCTCATACACCTGGTCTATGTCCAGGGTGGAGGTGACGACTCGTGCCACCTCATCTATTACTGCTTTTTCTTCAGTTCTGGTCTGCAGCTCCTGGTAGAGCCGGGCGTTCTCCACCGCCGGGGCGATCTGATCCGCCAGCAGTTCCAGTAAGGCCTGCTCCTGCGGCCCATAGGCGGCGGCTTGGCGGCTTGTCAACGACATGTTGCCAAGAACCTGACCGTGAACTACCAGAGGCACCAAGATTTGAGAGCGGAGCCTGGCATCGAACCGAACCGAGTCGTGTTTGAAGCGATTATCGGTCCTTAGATCCTCCCGCGAAAAGGTCCGGCCGGTTTTCAGCATCTGCTCTACCACCGTCCCGGCGAGGGGCACCACTTTTCCCAATTCGCGTCCTTCGACTTTGACACCTGACGCGTACGTTGGACTGAAGGTCCGGGCCTCACGGTCGATGGTGGTGACGGTCAGCCGGTCGAAGTCCACCAGCTTCTTGACTTCGGCGGCAAATCTCTCGTACACCTGGTCGATATCCAGGGTGGAGGTGACGATACGCGCCACCTCACCTATGACCGTCTTCTCTTCGGTGCCAACCCTGAGTTCTTCGCTTAAGAGAGCGTTCTCCCGCGTGCCGGCCTCGACCCGTGATTCCAGTTCGTGGTGTGTTTCTTGCAGGGACTCGTACAGTCGCGCGTTCTCCACGGCCGGAGCTATCTGGTCCGCCAACTGTTCCAAAATGGCCTGCTCCGGGGGGCCAAAGGCGCCCACTCGGCGGCTGAGTACCTGGAGGGTGCCCACAATTCCGCTCTCGCTCCTCAGGGGCACCATGAGCGAGGAACGCATGCCGGCCTTGAGACGAACCTCGTCCCCGAAGAAGCTCTCCCCGTTGCGGAAGTCCTGCCGCAGGCAAGGCTGTCCCGTCTGCAGCGTCCTCTCTGTCAAAGTCCCTGCCAGGGGCACGACGGTACCGACTTCCCGTCCTGCCCAGTGGATTCCGAACAGGTACGCGGTGGTGAAAGTACCGGCATGACGGTCTACAACGCTTACGGAGATCCGGTCGAAGTCCAGCAGCTTCTTCACTTCCGCGGCAAACCTCTCGTACACCTGGTCGATATCCAGGGTGGAGGCGACAATCAAGGCGATCTGCTGGATCACCGCCACCCCTTCCGGCAGGACACCGCTGTTGCCAACTGTGCCAGAGCTGAACGCTACAGGAGCTTCGCCACCGGCGAGGGACGATTGAGCTGTAGCGAGAAGGTTCCCGCGGCCCGTGGAACTGACACCTTTTCTGCCCATTGTCATACCTCTTTACCGCAGGATTATCGGAGCGACGGGAAGGGTTCAGAAGGCCGGGCGGAGGCCTCAGCCCTGTCGCGCCAAGCCCCGGTTGTCCATCGCCGTCCGCCAGATCGCTCCATCGAGAATCGGACCGACCATGGAATCTGGGTATTTGAACTGCCTCTGCCCGCTCCCAGATTCACCGATCAGCCAAATGGGAAACTGGATTTACTCTCACACGGGCCCGGCCAGAAACCAGGGTGGCCCAGCGAGACGAGGCCTCATCGCTCCGCGGAATGCGCGGGGTCAGGCGACCACGAAGCTGATGCCACCGAGAACCACTATATCCCCCGCACTTTGCCGTTTCAACCCAGTCGATGCAGGAAGATTTTTTGCAGGAATCACGCTGTGGGGTGTCAGCAATAGCTGGGTGTTGACTCCGAAGATTCGGGGCGGCAAGAGCTTCGACCAAATCAGCGGGCATGGAGTAGTCATCCATCACTGTAACCAGGCAGCAGTAGCCCCAACCACCACCCGGAATCGGGACGCGTCGTTAGCCCGGCATTGGTGGCGACCAGTGGTCTTGCGATGACCCTCTTGGCCGGGCTTTGGGTTTCCAGGGTGCCGCTGCCCGGCGTACCGGCGGGGCGGATTCAAGTAATGATGGTTTCTCCGCGCCTCGGGAAGTGATAGCCTGGGCGCAGTGGACTCTGAGGCGGAATGGGCCAATCCTTGAATCACCGGAAGAACCCGCCAACCGCCAGTTCACTCCACGGATGCAGTGGGCGGACCGGTTCGGACCGCTTTCCCAACCAGCGGTTCCGTAGTACCGTGGTTTCGTAGTACTAGGAGGTGAAGCATGACTCTGGGCGCGAATTTTGCCGGCGGCAACGGCACGGCACTTGAAGGGTTGAAGATTCTGGACACCAGCCAGCTTTTCGCCGGGGCCATGCCGGCAACTCTTATGGGGGATTTTGGCGCCGAGGTGATAAAGGTAGAGCATCCAAAGTATGGAGATAATCTGCGGTCGGTGGGCGCGGTCAAAGATGGAGTACCGCTGGCGTGGAAGTTTCACTCCAGGAACAAGAAGTGCATTACCTTGGACCTGGGCAGCCCGGAGGGCGGCGAGATATTCAAACGGCTGGTCAAGGACACGGATATCCTGATCGAGGCCTTTCGCCCCGGCACGATGGAACGTTGGGGGCTTGGGTATGAGGACCTGAAGGCCGTCAACCCCCGTCTGATAATGGTGAGGGTCAGCGGCTTTGGCCAGACCGGCCCTTACAAAAGCCGGCCGGGGTTTGGCACATTGGCCGAGGCCATGAGCGGATTCGCGCACATCACCGGGCAGCCGGACGGTCCCCCGACACTACCACCTCTCGCCCTGGCGGACGGCATTGCCGGCTTGTTTGGCTTGTTCGGCGCCATGTTCGCTGTTTACTACCGCGACGTGGCCGGCGCCGGGGTTGGCCAAGAGATCGATGTCTCCCTATACGAGCCAATGTCGTTCATCCTGGGAGCGCAGCCGTTGGCGTACGACCAGACCGGTATTATCCAGAACCGTCGTGGCAACCGCAGCGGAGGCGGCGGACCTCGGAACTTATATCTGTGCAGCGACGGCAAGTGGGTTGCGCTTTCCGCGACCACGCAATCCATCGCCCGTCGGGTGATGCAGCTCGTGGGCGGCGACGAACTGGCCGACGATCCCCGGTACGCCACGCCCGCGGCTCGCGCCCAGCACGCCGACGAGGTGGATGCCCTGGTGACGGAATGGATTCGCCAATACCCCAGGGAAACTGTACTCGAGCGGTTTGAGCAGGCGCAAGCCGCCATCGGCCCAGTCTACAACATCGCCGAATTCATGGAGGACCCGCAGGCCAAATCCCGCGAATCGATAGTGCCGGTGGAAGACCCGGATTTGGGAACGATCCGCATGCAGAACACCTTCCCGCTAATGAGCCAGACGCCGGGCAAGATCCGCTTCACCGGTCCAACCGAGATGGGGGCGCATAATCACGAGATATACGCCGAGCGGCTGGGAATGTCCGAGGACGACGTTCAACGGTTGAAACAGGAGGGGATCATCTGAGGCTTGCCTAATGCCTGACCACCAACGTCCGCGAATTGCGTGACGAGTGTATCTCCGATCCAGCAGTAGGTAGTTAACCTACCAGGATCGAACTGCGCGGCTGAGCCCGGGAGCTTGACCGGCGGCGGCAGCGGGAGCAAGATAGCCACAGTTCCCCGGCGGGCTGGGTCCGCTTCTGTCGCTGATACCTCCCGGTATCCGGCGAGACGGGCCGTTTCGTTCGAATTAGTTCGGCGCCGGCGCACCCGGGCCAATGCCCGGCCGGCGGCGCGGCCAACTTTTCACTGGAGGTCAAACCATGCCAAAGATGACCGGGGGCCAGTTCCTGGCGGAGACCATGAAAGGGTATGGGGTAACCCACGCTTTCTTCGTTCCGGCCGTCGTCAGGAAAGCTCTGCTGGAAATGGAGCGGGTGGGCATCCAACGGATCGTGACCCACGGCGAAAAGGCCGCAGCCTACATGGCCGACGGCTATGCCCGCGCCTGCAACCGGCCCTCGGTTTGCATGGCTCAATCGGTGGGAGCGGCCAACCTGGCGGCGGGGCTCCAGGACGCCTACTTGGGCGGCTCCCCGGTGGTGGCCATCACCGGTCACCGCCCTCTGATGCACCAGTACCGCAACTCCTACCAGGAGATATCTCACGCCCAGCCCTTCAGCTCCGTCACCAAGTACAGCGTGGTGGTCGACAGCGTCGAGCAGTTGCCCCACCTGACGCGGCAGGCCTTCCGGGAAGCCACCACCGGCGCCCCCGGCCCGGTCCACCTGGATTTCCAGGGAAACTCCGGCGAACTGATAGTTGAAGCGGAAGGAGACCTGACTGTGCTCACGGAGCCGGCCTTCGCCCAACGGCCCGCCTTTCGTCCGGTTCCCGAGCCGGAGATCGTACGGGAGGCGGCCCAGGTGCTGGCTAGCGCCCGGCGCCCGGTCATCGTGGCCGGCGGCGGAGTCACGGCCTCCCAGGCCCAGCAGCAGGTGGTGCAACTGGCGGAGATGCTGTCGATTCCGGTGGCGACATCCCTCAACGCCAAGGGGGCCATACCCGACGACCACCCGCTGTCGGTCGGGGTTTGCGGCTCCTACTCCCGGTGGTGCGCCAATCGCGTGGTTGCCGAGGCCGACCTGGTTCTGTTCATCGGCAGCCACACCGGAGACCAGGTCACTTTGGACTGGAGGATACCACCCGTGGGTACCCCGGTCATCCAGATCGACATCGACCCGACGGAGTTGGGCCGCAGCTACCCAACCAAGGTGGCTTTGCAGGGCGACGCCAGGGCCACCCTGGTCCGTCTGATCGAAGCCCTGGAGCCGATAGCGGGGCGGGCCGAGTGGGTCGGCCGGGCCCAGGAGTTGGTGCGGGAGTGGCGGGCCGACGTGGCCCCTCTGGCCGGCTCCGACGCCGTGCCCATCCGGCCGGAGCGCCTCTGCACCGAACTCGCGAAGTTTCTACCCTCTGACGCCATGCTGGTGACGGACACCGGCCACGCCGGGATATGGACCGGGACCATGGTGGACCTGAAACACCCGGGGCAGGGTTACATCCGGGCCGCCGGCTCCCTGGGCTGGGGCCTCTCCGCTACCGTTGGCGCCAAGTGCGCCCTTCCCGACCGGCCGGTGGTGTGTTTCACTGGGGATGGCGGGCTCTGGTACCACATCGGCGAACTGGAGACGGCAGCGCGGTATGGCATAAACGCCGTAATCGTGGTCAACAACAACCACTCCCTGAACCAGGACAAACGCGGAACGGAGCGGGTCTACAAGGGATACTCGGGTAACTCGGACGAGATCTGGCATTTCCGGGAGGTGGACTTTGCCCACCTGGCCGAGACCATGGGCTGTTTCGGCATCCGGGTCGACCAGCCGGGCCAGATTCAGAGCGCCCTGGAGCAGGCGTTGGCCTCCGGGAGGCCCGCCCTCGTTGACGTGGTGACGGACATCGATGGCGTCGCGCCCTTGCCCTGGAGCGGATAGGCGGCTCGCCGGTCAATCTAATAATCTATCTCAAAGCCACATTTTCAAGGTGGATCATCCTTCGACAAGCTCAGGACGAACGGATTCTCCCCGTTCGTGGCGAGATCCGATTCCATTGAGAGTCTCGACGAAGTCGGGCTTGTCGAACCACCGCATAAGACAGTCACTAAACGCGCTTCACCCCCGCCAGCACCTCCTGAGCCGCTTGGTAATCGCGGGCGCCGCCGCGCCGGATGGGCGGAACCAAGTAGATGTCGTGCAGGCCGCTCTCCTGGAACCTCCCGCATAGCTCCAACGCGATTGCCACTCCCGAACGGCCCTGGGCCAGTTCCCGGCGCACGCCCTCGGGCACCGAGCTGAAGATGATGCCGTCAGGCTCTAGGACCTGGAGGCCGAAAAACACCGGGATACCGAGCGGCTCCCCGGCCACGTCGGCGTAGGCGTCCCGGAAGCGGGCGGCGTCTTCCACGTCGAAGATGGGCTGAGTGATCAAGAACTGGGCGCCGGCCAAGACCTTGCGACGGGCCAAACCGGCCTCTTCCTGGATTCCCCGGCCCAGGTCCACGGTGGCGCCCGTGCAGAATTCGGTGGCCGCCCGCAGCTTCGAGCCCCGGAAATCCACCCCCTGGTTCATCCCGGCGATGGCCGCGATCAGGCCGGTGGGAGTGATGTCGCCGGCGGCCTTGACCAGGGCCAGGTCTCGCTCCGTGAACGGGTCTCCCTGGACCACCACGACGTTCTCCACGCCCAGAAGCTGGGCCCCCAGCAACAACGATTGGAGCGCCAGACGGTTCATGTCGCGGGTCGCCAGGGTGAACGACACGCCTTGGCCCGTATGCTGCTTGATCGCGGCCGCCAGCATCGCCGAGTTGACCCGCACCGCTCTACCGGGGTTATAGGCCACGGAGATGAAATCCGCGTCGATGGCGGCCTGCCGGAGCATCGCCGGGTCGCCGGAGCGAGGTGGTGAAAAGTCGCAGATAAACGTGGTGCGGCCGGTGGCCTGGTGGCACCGCTGGGTTACTTTCGCCATGGCTGCACCTCCGGAAAGGCCGGGCCGGCAACCCGCTCACCGGACACGGTATCGAACATGTTACCACGCCGTGAACCAGGCCCGGAAGCGGGCGTGCCGGCGGCCGGCCCGGCCCGGTTACAGCGCTTGATGCGAGGAGTCTGCTCCTTCGACAAAGGCGTAGGTATGGGGTAGACTTGCTCTGAGGGAGGCGTCGTGCGGATATTGGTTTTGCTCCTGATTCTGGGATCGGCGGGTGCGCTTTTTGTTCCTGGGGCCACCATCCGGGCCGACACCCCGGACATTGAAGTGTTGTCCACGGGAGCGGAAAGCCAGTTCCCCGACGGCATCATGTTCTCCATCACGGCGCGCAGCTCCGATGAAATCGACGATATCCGGGTCTTTATCAGGAAGGCGGATCAGGCCGGCCGGAGCGCCTACCGGACAGTGGAGTTCGAGCCAGGGAAAGAGGTGACCGGCGAGTCCCTCTTGCGCAGCGGCAGCGGCGGAGCGGACTACTACCCGCCCGGCACTCGAATCGAGTTTTCCTTCGAAATTCGGGACTCAGCGGGAGGGGTCCTCCGGACCCCGGACGAGGAATTCATCTACTCCGACAGCCGGTTTGATTGGCTCACGGTCTCCTCCGGCTTGATAACCGTCCACTACTACGGCGACTACGTGGAACAGCGGGCCCGGACTGTATTGGAGGCCGCCGATGAGGCCATGGCACTCATGGTGCCCGTATTGGGCATCGAGCCCACGGAGCCGCTGCGCATCGTCTCTTACAACAACTACCGTCACATGTCCGCCGCGCTGCCCTTCAGGGCCCAGGCCGTGCGGGAGCTGCTGCAGACCCAGGGGATGGCCTTCACCGACGAGCGGGTCCTGCTGGTGCACGCCTTCGACCCCACGGTCAAAGGCACGACGTCCCACGAGTTTGTCCACTTGCTGGTGGCGGAGGCCGCCGGCCGGGCCGTTTCCCAGATACCGGCCTGGCTGAACGAGGGCCTGGCCGAGTATGGCAACATCGACCCAACGGACAGCTACGATTCGGCCCTGCGCTACGGAATTTTCACCCGCCGGCTCAAGCCTCTCTGGTACCTGGGGGCCTTCGGTGGGACCCCGGACGATATCATCATCGCCTACGGGCAGGGCCGGTCCGTGGTGGGGCTGATGATCAACCGGTATGGGCCGGAGAAGATGGCCGAACTGATGCAGGTCATCCAGCAGACCCTTGATATCGACGCGGCGCTGACTCAGGTATACGGGTTCGACCAGTACGGGCTGGACACCGAATGGCGGGAAGCCGTGGGAATCGAAACGTTGCCACCCCCCGAAGAGTTGGCGCGCCAGCTTCAGGAGCCGCCGACGCCGACACCGGAGCCCGCTCCGGAACCTACGGCCCCGCCGGAGCCCACTCCCACGACGATGCCGACGCCCACTCCGGAACCCACGCCTCAGCCCGAGCCCACCCAGGTCGCTTCCACGGAAGACGAGGACGGCGGCGCAACCTCGGGCGGAGGATGCACCGCGCCGATGCCCGGCCAGGATGGCGGCGCCGCGGGTCTCGGCACCCTGCTGCTGCTGGGCGGGCCGCTCGGGCTGCTCTCGTTCGGGGCCTTCCGCCGCCGGCGGGTGGTCAGGCAATGCGTATCGACTGAACCGTAGGGGCGGTGCATGCACCGCCCCGACCCGGGGCAAGACCACTTGTTACTGCCCAGCGGCCCCCTTAACGAGTACGAAGCTAAAGGCGTCGTCCATCGCGTCTCCCAGCAACAGCACGTCCCGCTGATTCCGCAAACACGTAGGGGCGGTGCATGCACCGCCCCTACCCGGTGCAAGACCCCTTTTTTACTGCCCTGCGGCCCCCTCAACGGGTACGGGGGTTGAAGGCGTCGTTCATCGCGTCTCCCAGCAGGTTGAAGGTGAACAGAAGCAACGCCAGCGTCCCCACCGGGAACAGCAAAAGGTGGGGATTGGTCCGCAGGACCGAGATGCTGCCGTTCTCGAAGATCATCAACCCAAGGCTGGGAGTCGGCGGCTGAATGCCGATGCCCAGCCAGCTAAGGAAGATCTCCGACCCGGCTATGCCCGCCAGTCCCGCCGAGCTGACCACGATCACCGGCCCAATGACGTTGGGAAACACGTGCCTCGCCAGAATCCAGGGGGTGGACACGCCGACGGCCCGGGCGGCCTCCACATACTGGTTCTCCCGCACCTGAAGCACCTGGCCGCGCACCAGCCGCGCCATGCCGAACCAGGAGAAGATGGACAGCGCCAATGCGATGACCATATAATCCACGATCCCGAGCCGCACGATATCGAACCCGACGGCATCCTCGATTCCGCGCACCCACTCGGTGATGGGCGGTTTCACCGTTGCGACGATGATCAGAACCAGGAATATCTCGGGGAAGGCCGAGGTCACCTCCCCCACCCGCATGATGATGGTGTCGATGAGCCTGCCGAAGTAGCCGGCCACCAGGCCCAGGGTGATGCCCAGCACCAGGCTGCCGGTGACCAGGGTGGTCACGGTGATAATCACCGTGGTCCTCAACCCGTAGATGATCCGAGTCAGGATATCGCGGCCCAGCCGGTCGGTCCCAAAGGGATGGCTCGCGCTAGGGCCCTGCTTGGCCATGCTCAGATTCTGGTCGTTGTAGCCGTAGGGTGTCACCAGGGGAGCCAGGACACCCGAGCCGTACATCAGCAAGATCACGGCGAGGCAGGCGACACCCAGCTTCTTGCGCAACAGCCGCCGCAGGGAGAGCGCCCAGTAGCTCTGGCCCCGAGTGGGCATGTTGAGGACCGGGGCCCGCGCCTCATCCCGCAACGTAGCTGCCTCCCAGCCGGATGCGCGGGTCCATCAACGGGTAAATCAGGTCCACCACCAGGTTGGCCAGAACGAACATGGTGGTGCCGATGATGATGATCGCATTGATGATCGGATAGTCCCTGGCGAAGATCGCCTCGATGAAGAGACTGCCCACCCCCGGTATGCCGAAGAACCGCTCCACTATGAATGAGGTGAACGCCAAGCCGGCCAAAGAAAACCCCAGCGTGGTCACCACGGGGATCAATGAGTTGCGGAGAATATGCCGGCTCCGCACAATTCGCTCCGGCAGTCCTTTGGCCCGGGCCGTTCGTATATAATCCTGGGTCACCACGTCCAAGGTGCTCGCCCGGGTCAGCCGGGTCATAATGGCAACACCGGGAATGCCCATGGCCACGGCGGGCAGGATGATCCTGGTGTCGAAGAAGCCGCCCCAACCGTGGGTCGGCAGCACATCCAGCTTGAGGGCGAATACCAGCAGCAAAGTTGGGGCGGTGAGGAATACCGGCAGCGACTGGCCAATCAGGGTGGCCACCACGGCCGCAGTGTCCCACAGCGTCCCCTGTTTCAGGGCGGCGAAGAGCCCAATTGGGATACCCAACCCCACCGATATCATCAAGGCGGCGATGTTCAGCTGGCCGGACACCCACATCTTTTTCTTGAGCAATTCACCGACGGTGCGGCCCCTGTACTTATAGCTCTCGCCGAAATCGCCCCGGGTCACGTTCTTCAAGTAGCGGCCGTACTGGAGCAGCACGTTGTCGTTCAACCCCCGCTGCTCACGGATCCGCTCGACGACCCTGGGGTCAGAGTGCTGGCCCATGAGGATCTCCACCGGGTCGCCGGGGCCGAACCGGCCCAGCATGAACGTGATGAAGGTGGTGATGAGCAGTATCAAGGGCAACCAGGCCAGCCGGCGGAAGATGTAGGCTCTCAACTCGGGGTAGCCTCCTACTCTTCGGCTAGGTATACGTACCGCAGGCTGGGGATATACAGGGGAGTCAAGAAGTAATCACGCACGCTAGGCTTGACCAGCACAAATCGCTCGCCGCTGTACCAGAGAGGTATCCAGGGAGCGTCGTCGATGACCATTTGCTCAACCCGGTTGTACAGCTGGTAACGGGCAACCTGGTCGGTCTCGGTGCGCGCCTGCTCCAGTAGCCGGTCCACCACGGGATTGCTGTAATTGGTGTGGTTGTTGCTGCTTGCGCTGTAGAACAGGATATCGAGGAAGTTCTCCGGGTCCGGGTAGTCGGCGATCCAGCCGATGTCGAACATCTGGAAGCGGCGCTTGTGCAGGTCTTTCAGGAAGGTTGCGAACTCCGTCTGCTGAAACTCCGCGCGAATACCCAGGTTCCTTTCCCACATCTGGAGGACCACTTCCATGTCCAGGCTTACGGAGCCCCCGAAACTGCCGGGGGTGGTGATGGTGATGGGCGGCATGTTTTCGAGGTCGTCTCCGTAGCTGGACTCGGCCAGTAGCTGCCGGGCCCGCACCGGGTCGAAGGTGTAGCCCCGCAGGGCGTCGTTGAAGCCGGGGAAGCCTGGCGGGAGTATCCCGTTGGCCGGGACCACCTGGTCCGCCAGGACTATGGTTGCTATCTCCTGCTTGTCGATAGCCAGGTTCAGGGCCTGGCGCACCTTGGGGTCGTCCAGGGGCGGCTCATTGACGTTCATCCCCACGTACTGAACACTGAATGTCGGCGGAGCCTGCTGCAGCTCGGAGTTGAGCGGGTTACCTTTTTCCAGCAGGCGGTCCAGATCGGCCAGGCCCACCCCGGTGATGTGGATCTCGTCGTTCTCGTACATGAGCATAGAGGTGCCGCCGCTGAGAATCATCTCCACTTCCGCCAGATTGGCCGGGCCCAGGTGATAGCCATCGTGGCGGGCCAGTAGCAGGGTCTCGCCCAGGTCGTAGCGTGCCATCATGAAGGGCCCGGTGCCGTTTGGCTCGCGGAACCACCTCTTGGGGTCCGCTTCCACGTTCTCCCGGTCCAGAACAAAGGAGGTGGGGTAGGTCAACTTGGCCAGGAAGTAAGACTTGGGGGCATCTATGGTAATCTCAATGGTGCGGTCGTCTATGACCCTCACGCCGGATATGGTCTGGGTGTCGCCGTTGAGCTTCTCGTCGACTCCCACAATGTCCCCAAGATACTGGTCCACCACCGGGGACTCGGTGAGGGGGTTGGTGGCCCGCTCCAGGGACCAGCGCACGTCATCGGCCGTGACCGTCTTGCCATCGTGGAAAGTAGCGTTGGGCCGCAGGTGGAAAGTGTAGACCCGGCCGTCCTGGCTGACATCCCAGCTTTCAGCCAGGTCGGGCACGATTTTCAAGTCGGGGTCGATGGTAACCAGCCCGCCGAACACCTCGATGATAATCTGGGCGGAGGTAGCATCGGTGGTCAGGTGCGGGTCCAGGGTGGGCGGGTCGACGAACAGGCGGACCAGCCGGCCGCCGGATACCCGGTCCCCGGCGACGGTCGCCGAAGGCCCAGCCTCAATGACGGCGGTGGGAGTGCCGGAAGCCTGAGGCGCCGCCTCCACGGTAGGCGCCGCGATCCCGGTGGTGGTCGATTCTGCCGCGGGGGCGCTCGACGGTGTGGCGATGGACGACCCGGAGCACGCCACCGCCAGGAACAAGCTACCGAAAAGGACCACCAGTGGCTTCCAACCCATATCCATTTCCCTCAACATCAATCAGCGGACAGCACCGGATCGGCCCCCTTGGAATGGCGGTCCGTCGGATAGCCCATTGAATCTAGCCTAACACGGTGTGCTGTTTTCAACCAGGGGACTTCTCCACGCTTCCGTGACGAGGGATGGCTGGCCGGTTTGGCCAATCCGCGGCGCCACGGGCTGTCTCGGCTCCTTGTATGTTGGCGGGCTATTTGCTACGATAGCCAGGCTGAACGGTGCGGCCCCGGCACCTCCGGCGGCACAGCCGCCGGGAACGGTGGGGGTCCGGGCTGGCCGGCACGCGGCGAGCGTAGCCAAGGGGTCCAAGGCGCCTGTCTGTGGCACAGGAGATCACGGGTTCGAATCCCGTCGCTCGCCCCAAGGCTACCAAGCGATACCAACCTGCGCCTGTAGCTCAACGGATAGAGTACTGGGCTTCGGACCCAGGGGTTGTGGGTTCGAATCCCGCCAGGCG
>JASMCQ010000114.1 GCA_030753265.1 Dehalococcoidia bacterium | reverse complement strand
GTAATGACTGATATTGAGCGCGGGAGGTGGACCCGACGATTCGAACAGGTCGCCAAGCGAGGGTCCTCCGCCTACTACCGGAGCAGACTTGAAGAAAAAATGGGACGAATCAAACCAAAGGAGGAAGCAGGGCGCGCTGCTCTGAGCCAAACTTGCACTGGGAGCGGCAAGTGGGGAGGCAGTCTAAGAGGTGGGCGCCGCATTCATTTTGGGTCGGCTCCGGACCGTGTCAAACGATTTGGCTGCGCCTACAGTGAACTCGCACGGAGGCCTTAACCTAAACCCGCCCGGAGCCTGCCCAACTGGTGGGGTGCACCGAATAATTGAACCATCAGAGAGTTCATCCAAGCGATTCCATATCCCTGACCTCGTGGGTCCCAATTGTGCTGGTTGACAGCAAAGGGCATTGACCCCCTCGTTCGAGCGCCGTATGCTCATGTCAGCAAATTTCTGGAGATATGGAAAGAGTTAAGAATTCTCGAACGATGATCGTAGAACAACTGTCAAGAAAGGTGCAAATTGCCTGTACCTCAGAACGGACCTTAAATATCGCCTTGCCCAAAAAGGTTGATCCCGGCCTCCGAGGCGGAAGCCTTCCAGTACGATACGTATCTTCTCTTCTGTGGGGTACTTACACCGAGTGGCACCCTTAACCGTGCGAACGAAAGAGCGGGTCTCCTCGATCCGGGCTTCTGCTGCCATGGACTTGATGTTTTCTGACTGGGACACATCTGCTCCTTTCTGGAAATAATCTACCTTCGTTCCAGGAGCTCACGCCACCTCCCCTTTTCTCGGGTTTTCTTACCTCCCAATGTGTCCCATTATCGCTGACGGTCTACAGTGGCGTGATTCTGGGGCAACTTCGTAGCTGGGCTCCTACCATCGGTCGTAGCTGGCAGTGGGCCGAAATCGCGCCGGAAATTGTGCCGCAACCGGGCTTGACACACTGACACCCTTTCATTTAGCTTCAAAACAGGGCTGTCACCTTTGTTAAAGGGGGACATAGGGAGATTTCACCCGTCCATCTGGATACCGATCAAGTTTACGTGTCTGATCAAGGTCAGTAGGTTGACGGAGTACCAGGCCGCGACCCGGACGCCAGCCGCGCTCCGGCGGGCGAAGCGTGCCGCCTAGCGGCCCGGCTCCTTCATCACGGAATGTCGCGAGCCGGTCATATGGTGCAGCAGCGCCCCCGCCCCGATGGCGACAACCGACGCCGCCAGAGCCAGGGAAAAGGCCCAACTCATCCCGACCGTATCGGCCATCAGCCCACCGACTACCGGGGATATGGTGAGGCCGAGGCCGGCTCCGGTTGACATGACGCCAAAGGCCGCCCCGGCGAAATGCACCGGCACGTAGTCACCGGCGGAGGCGGCGCAGATGACATAGGCGGCCCGCAAGGTGAGCCCAATCAGCACCGACGAGACCACGAAGATCACCATCCCGGGCATGAGCCAGAACAGGGCGAAGGCTATTGCCTGGACCACGCCGACCATCAGGAAGGCGGGGCCCCGGCCCGCCCGGTCGGATACACCGCCCCACAGGGCGCCGCTGACCACGCTCAACACCCCGATCAGCACCAGGAGCCGCCCCGCAACCACCAGATCGATGCCATTCTCCGCCGACAGGTAGGCCCCAAACAGGCTGGTAAAGATGCCCAGGGACCAACCCGCGCAGAAGGCGAGGAGGGTTGCCAGCCAGACAAACGGGCTCTTGAGCGCTACGAGGGGCCAGGTCCCACCCGCTTTCCCGCCCGTGGCTGCCGCGGAAGAAGCTTCTGAAGGGTTCGGCGGCCGGTCGTGAACGAAAACCAGCGACAGGACGCCGATGGCCAGGGTCAAGCCGCCGAAGATAAACCAGGTGAGGCGCCACCCTGTATCAGGGCTCTGCTCGACCAGCCACGGGACCATCAGGCCGGTCATCACGAACCCGATGCTGGCGCCGGTCGAGGCCAACCCCGCGGCGACGCCCCGGTTCCGGCCCGAGAACCAGGGGGCGAGAAGCCCCATCATTGGGGTCAGGGAGGCGCCGCTGCCGGCGCCCATCAGGGCCGTGGCGGCCAGGGCGAGGTAGAAGTTGGGAGCGAGCCCGAGCAGAATCATGGCCAATGCCGAGACGATGGTTCCTATACCGATCATGGCCCGGATGCCGTAGCGGGGGCCCAACGTGCCCGAGGCGAACGAGGCTCCCATCTTGGCGGCGCTCACCACGGTTACCAGGAGCGTCACCTCGGTATACGACAGGCCCAGACCGTGCTCGTGGTCCCGCATCGACGGTATGGTGAGGCTGTAGCTGTGCTGGGCGAAGCTGGCGAACAGGTTGATCAGGACGGCCATGATGAGGATTACGCCGGCGTAAGTCAGCAGCCACTCCGGGGTCAGGTGAGCTAGCTTCGACTCTCTCAAAGGGCCGCGGCCTTTACGCCGGACCGTGCGCCGGACGGTCGCCGATAACCCCGGCCCCCTCCAGCTCGGCTATCTCCTCTGCACTCTTACCCAGAAAGTCTCCCAGGATGAGCCGGTTGTGTTCGCCAAGGAGCGGAGACGGCATGCGGATATCGTTGGGGATTCCGGAGAATTTCCAGGGCATGCCCGTTTGCGGGTAGGTGCCCGCCTCCGCATGCGGAACCATGGGTAAGAACTCCCGCGCTTTGTATTGGGGGTTCTGCAGAACGTCCGGAGGCGTCAGCACCGCGGCCGCCGCGATCTTCTTGCCCTGCAATTGGTGCATCAGCGCCTGGTTCTCTTGGGTGATGGTCCACTCACCGACGAGGGCCTCCAGCGCGTCCCGATGCTCCAGCCTCTGGGCCCGCGTCGCGAATCTAGGGTCTTCGGCATGCTCAGGGGCGCCCATGACATCGCACAACGCCCGCCACTCCGCATCGGACCGGACCGCGATGGTGATCCAGTTATCCTCACCCTTACAGGGGTAGCAATTATGGGGCGCCATGCCTCGGTGCAGGTTGCCGATGGGCTGAAGAGTGCGCTGGTTCATGGTGTGCTCCAGCATGAGTTCGGGCAGCATGGCAGCCACGCACTCCCGCTGCGATATGTCCACCAGCGCGCCCTGGCCCGTGCGCGACCGGTGCCAGAGGGCCGCCAGGACCGCCGAGGCCGCGAACAGGCCGGCCGTCGGGTCACCATAGTATTCCCTCAGTTCCAGGGGGACGCCATCGGTATAGCCCGTGATACTGGCGAGACCCGCCAGAGCCTCCTGGAGGGGCCCGTAGCCACGGTAGGCGGACTCGGGGCCCGTCCGGCCGAAGGCCGCCACGGAGACCATGACGATATCGGGCCGGATCTTCCTGAGGTCTTCATAGTCCAGCCCAAAGCGTTTCATCACGCCGACCGCGAAGTTTTCGATGACCACGTCGCTGATCTTCACCAGCTCCTTGAAGGCCGCAACCCCCCGGGGGTCCACCAGACTCAGCGTCATCCCGTATTTGTTACGGTTGTACTCCACGAACTCGGCCTTGCGGTCGAAGTAGCGATCGGCGGGCTCGAAACCGGGGTAGAGCCACGACCGGCGGGGTCCCACGGCCATGCGCTCCGGGTCCGGCCGCTGAATGGACTCAACCTTGATAACCTCGGCGCCCATATCACCCAACAAACGGGTGGCGTAGGGCCCGGCCCATATCTGGGTGACGTCGAGAACTCTGATGCGTTCTAATGGCAGTCGCACGGTCGGCTACGTCCCTCCGGTCACACGGTACCCACGTCTTTAAGGGCGCCCAGGTCTAATTTCGACAGGCCCAATACTCCGCACAGCACATCCTCGTTGTGCTCTCCTAGCAGGGGCGCGCGGCTCCCGTTCCCCTGATGGCTGCTCACCTTGAAGGGTAAACCGGGGAGCATCTGGCCGCCCGCCTCGGGGTGGTCCACCTCGGAATAGAACCCGCGGGCCAGGAACTGGGGTGAGTCCAGCAAGTCCTGAGCATCGCAGAGATAACCGCTCGGTATCCTATGCTCCTGGGAGAGTCGGTAGACCTCTGCCTTGGTGTGCTCCACCAGCCAGACGGTGAAATAGGCGTCCAACTCCTCGGCATTCTCGGCCCGGCCTTCCTTGGTGGTGAAACGCTCATCCCGCATCTCCGGCATGTCCACCATCTCCACGAAATCGGTCCACCAGTCACGTCCCTGGCTGGGAGAGAAGGCGACGTAGCCGTCCTGACAAAGGTAAAAGCCGGAAGGCCAGGCCCTGGTCTGCACCCCTTCCCGGGACGCTATCTCCCCGGTGTAGGCGTAGATCTTCAGAGGCCGGCCGTTGATGGCGACGAAAGATTCGGCGATCGACACGTCCACATGCTGGCCCTCTCCGGTCATGTTCCGGTAGAACAGAGCCGACATGGTGGCGACGAAGCCGTTCAGGGAGCCGTGGTACTGGGCGAAGTTGCCGCCTTTCTTCAACGGCTCCCGGCCCGGCTCGCCCGCCACGTGCATCAGGCCGCTCAGGGCGTGTAGGCCGATCTCGGTGACCTCGTAGTCCCGGTAGGGACCCAACTGGCCGAAGCTGGATATCGAGGTCATCACCAGGCTGGGATTCAGCCCCTTCAGGGTCTCATAATCGAGGCCCATTCGGCCCATGACACCGGGCTTGAAGCTTTCCGCCACCACGTCGGCCTGCCGGGCCAACTCCAGGAGCAGTTCTTTGCCCTGCTCGCTTCTCAGGTCAAGGGTGACGCTCTTCTTGCCCGTATTGAGGTACAGGAAAAGGCCGCTGCGCTCCGGGTGACTCTGGTCGCCAGGGAAAGGGCCGATACCACGGCACGGGTCACCCCGTCCTGGCGGTTCGATCTTCCAGACCTCGGCGCCCAGGTCGGCAAACAGCTTGGTGCAGTACGGGCCGGCGACGTAGTGGGTCAGGTCCAGCACCTTCAGGTCATCCAGGAGCATCAGCCACTTACTCTTTCGGCGGCTGGAACGGGTACGGTACGGGCTTACCGCCTTGCAGGGGAAGAACGATCGTGCAGGAGGACGGCACCGTCTCCACGCCGTCCTCGTCCCGGCGGAAGCCCATGTCCATCACCACGTAGCCCAAGCCATCCTTCATCTCTTTGCTCGTGACCCGGCCCCAGGCGGTGTAGGTCTTGTGCGGAAGGAGCATGGCCCGGTTCTGATGGGACAGCTTCCAAACCCAGCCGTCCACGCCCACCCATTGGCTCGCCAACCCGAAGAGATAGGAGCGGGACCAGGAACCGGAACCGATGATGTCCGGCAATCCGATTTCGGTGGCGTAGTCTTTGTCGTAGTGGTCCCGCCGCCAAATTTCAGTCGCGGCGCACCAGCGCATCATGATGGGCACACTCAGCTTCAGGGAGACAGAAGGCATCTCCGTGCCAACCTCGAGGTCTTCATATTTAACGGTCTTCTGCTCTTGCGCTACCACGGATGTCACCCCCTACTTCATTTCTCGCGCGACGCCGGTGTACCGGTCGATGCACAGGATTTCACCCTTCTGGTTGGTGAAGACCGTCTCCCGGACCGAGAGCCCCAACCGGCCGCTGCGGCCCGTCTTCTCGTAGACCTCGGTGATCTGCGTCTTGGAGGTGATGATGTCGCCTGGCTTCGCCAGTTGCAACACCTCCAGCTCGTTACCCCCGTGAAAAGTTCGCATGTTCGGGGGCCAGGGTACGGTAAGAGCGCCGCCGCCCACGCCACGGCTATCCTCGCCGTCCCAGTCGTCGGGTTCGGTGAGCATCGGGTCTTCGGTCCCGGGGGCACGACGGCGGATGTAGTGGTAGGTGAACGGGCCGGGGGCCACCACACCGCCGAACTTGGTCTTGGCGGCAAACCCTTCGTCGTGGTAGATCGGGCTCTCGTCCATCACCGCCTGGCTGAAGCGCCGTATCTCGGTCAGGGTGACCCTGTCCGTTGAGGTCGCCGGCTTCGTCCCTTTGCCGACTATCGCCCGCACCTCGTCGGTAATCAGGCTCTTCTCGTTTTCTTCCATCGTTGAACCCTCCAAACAGAATCTGTTGAAAAGCGGCAGGCAACTCTCGGTTGCCCTCGGGCCTAGTATTTCCTTTCCTTTCGATTCTCGGCGATTCATCTACCGTTCGTGGTGAGCTTGTCGAACCACCGGTCTCGCGCCCTTTGGCAGACTCAAGGTGAACGGATTTCATGACCCAAATTTTCGATATCAGGTACTAGGCCCTCGCGTACTCCGCTCCCACGGCGCCGATATCCACTCCCTGCCGGATCAGCTCCTTCTACAGCATCGCCACGTCGAGGTTTCGGGGAGCGGCGCCGGTGATGGCGGAGAGGGCAGCCGCGGCTCCCGCCGCCTGGCCGGTGACCATGCAAGCGTACTGGCCCCGGGTCCACATATCCGCCATGTGGATCTGGGAAATGATCCGGCCCCCCACCGTCAGGCCGTCAATATTCCGGGGTACCAGGACCCCGTAGGGCACTTCGAACCAACGGAGGGGGGTCTCCATCTCGTGGTGCTCGCTATCCTCGGGCGCTCCCTCCCTTCCGTCGGGGCTGTGCCCCTTGTAACCCTTTTTAATGTACCGGTGGATTTTCGCGATGCTGGTGGAGTAAGTCTTGCCGCTGTCCATGTCCCCATCGGTCAGGAGGTACTCCCCGCGGATGCGGCGCGTCTCCCGGACCCCCAGATTGGTGGAGGAAGAGATCACGTGGGCGTCCTGGCAGCCGGGGATGTGTTTCTTCACGAACTCGAACAGCTGCCGGTTCTGTTTCCGCGATTCGATGTCACCCCTGGTGATATCCCACATGTCGGTGCCGTCCACACCGTAGACCCGAGCCGAGTTCAGGGTGATGATGCCCCGCTTGGAGTCCACCCCCTCAAAGCGCAAGTAGAAGACCTCTTGGGGCAGTTCGCCGCTCTTCCGGCCTTCCTCCACCAAGTCAAAAAAGCCCGAAAGCCTGATGACCGTGGCGCCAGCTCCCGCCATGTGGGACGATGGGTCCTGTTGATACTGGTCCGGGCGTTCCCGGCAGTAGGCGAGGAGCTGCTCGATGTCGATCCCGGCCATGCGGAACATGGTGTTCACCGGGCGCATCTTATTGTCCTCTTCTCTTCCTTTCACCGTGGGACAACCCGCCGCGAAGGCCAGGTCGGCGTCTCCCGTGGTATCCACCACGGTTTTGGCCAGGATGGCCTGCCTTCCCGACTTGCTCTGGATGATCGCGCCCCGGACGCGGCCGTCCTCCATCAACGGTTCCGCCACCCACGTATAGAGAAGCACCCGGGTGCCGGCCGCCAAGAGCATTTCCATCTCCAGGTCCAGCAGCGCCTCGGAGTCGAAGTTCACCAGCGGGCCGGCGTAGGCATCTCCGTTCACCAGCAGCGTGTCGGTCACCTCTTTGGCGACACCGGTCATACCCTCCGCCGGGCAGTTCCAGGCATTCATCAGGACCGCGGTCGAAGCGCCGCCGAGGACCCCATTCCTTTCGATCAACAAGGTCTCAGCGCCCGTGCGCCTGGCGGCCAGCGCGGCCCCAAACCCGGCGGGGCCGCCCCCGGCGACCAACACGTCACACTCCGCCGCCACCGGTATCTCTCGCCTGGGCTCGGCCACCACTTTCATTTCTTGATGCATAAGCTTCCTCCACAACCAACC
>JASMCQ010000113.1 GCA_030753265.1 Dehalococcoidia bacterium | reverse complement strand
GGGGGGCAAACAGGAGCTGATCGGGCTTGGAGAGTTCGACGACGTGGATATGGCTATCATGTGCCACACCGCCAGTGACATGGGCGCCAGCAAGTTCGCCTTGGGGGGCACCAGCAACGGTCACGTCGTGAAGTACGTGCGATTCCAGGGCCTCGGCGCCCATGCGGGAAGCGCTCCCCACCTGGGAATCAATGCGCTCAATGCCGCCACCTTCGCCCTGCAGGCCATCCACGCCACACGGGAGACCCACCGGGTCGAGGATACGGTACGCATCCATGGCGTCATGACCAGGGGCGGCGAAGCGGTCAGCGCCGTACCGTCGGACGTTCGCCTGGAGTGGCGGGTCCGTTCGTCAACCCCCCAGGCGGTGGTCAACAATGCCGCGGTGGTGGACCGCTGCTTCAAAGCCGGAGCACTGGCGGTGGGCGCCTCGGTGGAGATCACCAACATTCCTGGTTACCTCCCGCTCCGTCAAGACCCGAAACTCCAAGAGCTGTTCCGGCAGGGTTCAGTGGAACTGCTAGGGGAGAGGGCGACCCTGGTGATCCCGGCGCGGCGCAACCGGGGCGGATCGACTGACATGGGAGACCTTAGCCACGTTATACCGGTATGCCATCCGTACACCGGCGGAGCAACCGGTCCCGGACACAGCAAAGAGTACCTGGTCAATGACTACGAGTTGGCGGTGATCAATCCGGCCAAAATCATGGCCATGGTGGTGATCGACTTGCTGGGTAATGGTGGCGCCAAGGCCCAATCAGTCATCAAGTCGCATCGGCCCGCGATGAGCAAACAGGCCTACTTGAAGTTCCAACGGGAGCGGGCCGAGACCATCCGGTTCGACGGCGGAGGCTGACCGAGGCAGGCCGGCCACGTGGCCTCGGTGCACAATCTCATTCCAGCTCTCTGTTTCACTGTTTCTCGATGCCTCCGGTCGTTAAACGCCCAGGAGATACATGGCCGCCCCCGCGATCAGCGGGATGGTGAGGTTGTCGTCCGGAGGTATGGAAACCAGCTCCACCAGTCCGGCAATGGCGGCCCCCACCAGCAGTCCCCAGTGGTATTCCACCGCTCCGGTGCTCACCAGCGCCCCGATAACCAGGAGCGCGACCGCGATGAGGGCGGCGGTACCAACGGGTGACTTACCCCGTATCCTGGGCCCAGGCGCCCGCCGCCCCACCAGCGCCGCCGTTGGGTCGCCCAGCGACAAGAATAGCAGGACGGGCACCGCCACTTCGTCTCCGTAGAAGAAAAAGGCGAACAACGCCGCGATGACCATGAAGGTCGCGCCAGTGATGCGCCGGTCTTCCTCTCGCTTCAGCAAGGGCGCCAGCCAGCGGACAAACTGCCGGTTCAGCCAAGAAAGCCGGAACCGCAGCAGGTCCAGCCCGAGTGCGCCCGCGGACACTACAGCCATGGTTGCGACCATGAGGTCATCTGAAGCGAAAACGCTCGTTATTGGGATGGAGGAACCGAAAGAGAGGTGGAAAAGCCGCCGCCAAACCGGGGGGAGTGGTTTTCCGCCCGCCGGCTGAGCTTGATTTGTAGGAGAAGCCAGGTCCACTCTAACCACTCAGCAACTAAGTATTCCGCGATTGGTTGAGCACGCCGCGGTTGGCCGCCCAGAGCCCCTCGCATTGCGCCTGAGGCCACCTGGGACGCGGAGAAACCAACCAGGGTATCTCCTTTCGGTATCCGGTCGATATCCGGCGTTACAGTTACCGTTCGTGGTGAACTTGTCGAACCACCAGCCCTGCGCCCCTCGACAAGTTTCGGGTAAAGATTCGAGACAGTGTTTAGAAAGTGATGGTGATGGAATCCCCGGCTCGCCAGCGGAAATCGCGGAACTTGGTCCCTTTGGGGGCTTCGAACACCACCCACCCGTCGATCCCCATGTCCATCTTCAAGTCGAACGAGCCGTTGATGAATAGCATGGCCCGTTCATCCGTTTCAGGCTTGCCGTCCATTTCTTCGACCACCACCAGCGCCTCTTGTTCCGGCCCTCCATCCGCGCTGCACTGGTAACTCCAGGTCCCCGGCTCTCCGAAGGTATAGGCGTAGCTTTCTCCCGGGTTGATCGACATCGAATCGGCGTCGCCCTGGCCGCCGGCCCCACCGTCCAGTTTCACGTAGTGGGCCTCCGTGCCTTCGTTGATCCAGTTGACCGTTGTTCCCGGCGTTATATACATCTGGTTGGGATCGAAGCACTGCCCCAGGTCCATACGGACCTCGACCGCCGCCCGGCCCCGGAAGCCCTGGTACAGGCGTTTGTTAAGGTCAATGGGGAAGTAGGTCTCGCGCACGAAGTCCCGGAGTTGGGCGGCCTGCTGGTCCACGCTAACGATAGCGCTGGTGGCCGTGTGGTTTTCCACCTTAAGGTTCACCATCACCAGTTCCAGCTCCTGATCCGAGGGTATCAACCTCCAATGCCGTACCACCTGTTCCGGGTCGATGGTGGCGTAGCGCAGCTCGGGCGCCGTTTCGATGGTAAGGACGTTGATGTGCAGGGTCCGGCCCTTAAAATACTTCCCAAAATTCGACGATCTGTCCGAGCAGCCGGCCAGAGCGAGGGCCGCGAGGAGGATGGCGGTCAAGAAGATCAGTTTCCGTTTTTGCATCCAGGGCACCACAGCTTTTCGGCGATCAGCTTCAAGCAGAGCTGACTGCCCAAATTCGATTTTTGTCACGCGCCGGTCGTGGCGAGAGTGGGTAGCTGGCGCAACTGGCTCACCAGGTCCACCAGCGTCTTCAACAGGTAATCGATTTCCTCTTCGGTGTTTCCCTTGCCCAGGGTTATCCGCAGGCTGCCTCGGGCCAGCTCCGCCGATTGGCCCAAGGCCAGCAGTACGTGGGACGGCTCCAGCGACCCGGAGCTGCAGGCGCTGCCGCTGGAGGTGGCGATCCCGGCCATGTCCAGACCCAGCAGTATGGGCTCTCCCTCGACGCCCGCGAAGGAGAAGTTGATGTTGTTGGGCAGCCGCTCCGTGGGATGGCCGTTCAGGCGGCTTCTCGAAACGCTGTCCAAGACGAACCGAATGATCCGGTCCCGCAGGGCAGAGCAGTGGGCGCTGGCTTCCTCCCTTTGGGTATCGGCCAATTCCAACGCCACCGAGAGCCCCACGATGCCGGGAATATTCTCGGTCCCGGAACGCCTTTCCCGCTCCTGCCCACCCCCAACTATGAAGGGCAGGTAGGGCGTTCCCCGCTTGATGTATAGCACCCCGGTACCCTTGGGCCCGTAGAACTTGTGGCTCGAAAGGGTCAGCATGTCCAACCCGAGCCGGCCTACGTCCAGGCTCAGGAAGCCGGCCGCTTGTACGCCGTCGCTGTGCACCACGATGGTCCGCTCCAACTCCAGGGCTCGCCGGTGGGTTGCTTCGGCAATCCCGGCAATCGGGTTGATGGTCCCGATCTCGTTATTGGCGTACATGATGGTGACCAGGGACGTCCGGTCCGTGATGGCGTTGTAGACCTCTTCGGGGTGGACCATGCCAAAGTCGTCCACCGGCAAGTAGGTCACGTCGAACCCAAGGCCTTCCAGGTGCTGGCAGGTGTGAAGCACCGCGTGGTGCTCCGCGCTAGAGGTGACGATGTGGTTCCCGGTCTCTTGCAAGGCCGTCGCCACGCCGTGAATGGCGGCATTATCCGATTCGGTGCCGCCGCCGGTGAAAACCACCTCGCGGGGGCGGCAATGCAGCACCTGGGCCACCCGCTCCCGGGACTCATCCAGGGCATAACGAGCTTCCTGGCCCACCGAGTGGATGCTTGAAGGGTTCCCGTAACGCCGCGTGAAGTAGGGCGTCATGGCCTCCAACACCCTGGGGTCCATCGGGGTAGTCCCCGCATGGTCCAGGTACACAATCCCTTTGTCGGACATCTTCAACCTCTTGCCGAGCTTGGTGCTATTTTAGCACAGCTTGGAGTGTGGAGACCGGTTGGGACTGGAGGTTTTCGCCGAACTTGGGCCGGACGCTAATCCCGGAATGCATCGCCTCCCAACTGTCTCACGGCCTCCCGGGAGCGCTCCTCGCGGTAGCTGGTGGTAGCTACAGAAAAGAGGAAGCTGCCGACGATGGCAACCCAGATGCCGTTGACGGGACCCACGAAGATACCCAACGCGACGCCCAGAAGCACCGTGAGCGCCCCGATGGCCTGCCCCGACCGGGCGGCGACCCTGGTGGCCCGCCAGTAGCTTCCGGAGAGACCCCAGACCGTCGCCCGCAGGATCCGCCCGCCGTCCAGCGGGTAGCCCGGAAGGATGTTGAAGACACCCAGCCACAGGTTGGTCCAGGCCATCAGGAATAGCACCACCTCCAGGACCGAATCCTCCGCCCCCAGCAGGTACCAAAGTCCCCCGAAGATAGCCGCCAGCATGATGCTGCTGAGCGGGCCAACTCCGGCGACCGTAAACTCGGTCATCGGACGGTCGGGCTCCTGGGCCAGCCGGGACACGCCGCCGAAAATGAAAAGAGTGATGCTCTGAACCGGGATGCCTTTGCGTCTTGCGACGACGCTGTGGCTCAGCTCGTGGGCCAGCACCGACAGGAAGAACAGGACCACCGTGGCTATCGCCACGGACCACCGCTGTGCCACCGGCCAGCCGAGCCGCGCCGATTCGAACTCCTGGGCCAGCACGTAGGTCAGCAGCAGGAAGATGAGCACCCAGCTCGCGTTGACTTCGATGGGGATACCGAAGATCTTGCCAAAGCGGATAGAGCCTTGCACTTACTCTCCTATCGCAAACAAGAGGCCAACCGGCGTCGAGCCCCGCGCCGGCCCGGATCAAATCCGGCCCGGATCTCCGGTTGCCTGGGTGGCGCGAGGAGGCGCCGTCGCATAGGCCACCAGCTTGTATACCAGTTTCGCCGCAGTATAGGAGCAGGCTGCCGGTCCATCCCCGGGGGACAACTCGCACACATCAAACCCTACGATGCGCCGGGTCTTTATGATCTCTTGAAGGAGCGAGTTAACCTGATGCCAGCTCATGCCGCCGGGTTCCGGGGTGCCCACCGCGGGCATGAGCGAAGTGTCGAAAACATCCAGGTCCACGCTCACGTACACGTTGGGGCCCAGAAGGCCGGCTATTTTCCCCAGGAATGCATCGCCGTCACCGGGTGGCGGCCAGCTAAAGGTGGGGACAGCTTGGGACCTGATGTAGTCCCGCTCTTCCGGACAGAGGCTTCGCAATCCCACCAGCACCACGGGGCACCGCTCGTGGATGCGGCGGGCCACCGAGGCGTGGCCCCAATGGGTGCCCAGGTATTCGTCCCGCAGGTCGGCATGGGCGTCCAGGTAAAGCACCGACAGGTCCGGGTAAGCCTCCAGGTGCGCTTGCACCGAGCCGATGGTGATGGAGTGCTCACCGCCCACCACGCCGACGATTTTCCCCTTCCGGACGTAGTCGCCGACGGCCTGCCGCACCCGCTCGACCATGAAGGCGGGACCGCCCATGTGGGGTTCGAGCGCATCGGTCGTGTGAATGCCCGCCAACGAAACATCCAGATCCAGTTCGAAGTCGTAATCCTCTAAGCCGTAGGAGGCATCCATGATCGCGGCGGGCCCGTAGCGCGCGCCACTACGAAAAGAGGTGGTACTATCGTAGGGAATCGGAATGAGCACGACTTTGGATAGGTCCAGATCGCGCTGTTTCCCGGTGAGGGCAAGGAAATCGTGGGAAATCCAGGGCAGACCACCGTTCTCAGTCACCGCTGCGACCAGTTCCGCCGGCTTCCAGGGCGGCCCGCTGTCCAATCGTTTCGACCAGACCGCCCTGTTCGTCCAGCCATTCCAGGCCCCGGTCCAGGAGCCAGGTTTTGACCTCTTCCAGGTCGAAAAGGGCCTTGGCCTCGTCCAGTGCGCGCTCGTGATCGAAGGGAACGCAAGAGAACATGTCGATGTTGACGTAGCTGCGACGGGGAAACGTATGGATGCTGATGTGGCTTTCAGCTATAATCACAAACCCGGACACGCCCGCGTCTTCGGGCTTCGGGGCATCATATTCAAGGACTTTCGGCTCGGTGATGCGGGTCATGCCCAGAGTGGATGGGCAATCGGTCAAGAAATCTCGAATCCGTTGCGCGTCCCACATCTTGGCCTTATCACCACCGTAGCCATCGATCACCAGGTGCATTCTATCTCCCTGCCCGTGTTCCAAATATATCAATATAGCCAGTTAGCCGTTTGCGTACACCTTGGCAAAACTAGTGCTATAGAATATCATCACTGATATACTAGCGCAATTGTCGCCTTTCGGGGCAAATCCTCCAACCCACCAGGCAGGCGAAATTTGGAATCGATGATGATTCAGGCCGAGGGCCTGACCCACTACTACGGTCCGTTCCCGGCGATACAAGACGTGAACTTCAACGTCAGGAAAGGAGAGATCCTCGGATTCCTGGGCCCCAATGGTGCGGGCAAGACCACTTGTATGCGGATCCTCACCGGCTTCATGCCCCCCACCAGGGGCAAGGTAACCCTCGACGGCTACGACGTGGTGGAGAAGTCTCTGGAAGTGCGCCGCCGGGTGGGCTACCTGCCGGAGACGGTACCGTTGTACACCGAGATGACCGTCACCAACTACCTCAAATACATGGGGACCCTGCGCGGAATGCCCCCCAAGGCCATTAAAAGGCGGATTAGCGAGGTGATCGGCCTTTGCCGGTTGGGCGACTACCGCGGGACTATAATCGGAAAGCTGTCCAAGGGTTTCCGGCAGCGCGTGGGCATCGCCCAGGCTATCCTACACGAGCCGGAAGTGCTGGTATTGGACGAACCCACCATCGGTATCGACCCGATTCAGGTAGTCGAAACCCGGCGTCTGATTGAGGACCTCGGCCGGTCCCAGACCGTGGTGCTCAGCAGCCACATTCTGCCCGAAGTCAGCATGATCTGCGAACGGGTGCTGATCATCAACGAGGGAAGGATCGTGGCGGAGGATACACCCAGCAACCTGGCCGCCGGGTTGCAAGGTGTCGACCGGCTGGTGGTTGAAGTGGGCGGGCCGGTAGCCGAAGTGTTGCCGGCGATACGCAAGGTAAATGGCGTCTCCGAAGTAACCCATCGGCCGGCCGGGCCCCGGGAGACTCCGGATGGCCCGGCTCGGGAACTCTACACCATCCACGTAACCCAGGGTCAAGACTCTCGGGACGCAATTTCCCGCGCGATCGTCAGCAGCGGTTGGAGCCTGCTGAGTATGCAATCGGTAGGAATGAGCTTGGAAGAGATTTTCTTGAAGCTGACCACCCAGGAGGATATCTAGCCATGCGCACTGCCCAGGCTGTGGCCTGGAAAGAGATACAGGTCTACTTCAGCAGCCCCACCGCCTATATCGTGGGCTTGATTTTCTTGATCCTTTCCGGCTTTTTCTTCTCCCGAGACTTGAACGACCCTTTCCCTCTAGCCACATTGGCCCCCTTCTTTCAAGGGGCGGTTATCATCCTGATTCTATTGGCCCCGGCCCTTACCATGCGTCTCCTGGCCGAAGAGCAGAAGCTGGGAACCATCGAGTTGCTGCTCACTGCTCCGGTGCGGGACTGGGAAATCGTGTTGGGCAAGTACCTGGCCAGCCTGGTATTTCTGGTGGCCACGGTAGCCTTGACCGGTTACTACACGGTTCTCCTGGTGGTATTCGCCAGCCCCGACCCCGGCCCGATCTACTCGGGCTATCTGGGCCTTTTCCTCTACGGCGCTGCTTCCCTTTCCGTCGGGATGCTGTGCTCCACGTTGACCAGCAACCAGATTGTGGCGGCCGTGGTGGCCATGGGCATCCTCCTGATCCTGTTTTTCGCTGACCTGGCCACGGGCGCCGTGGGGGGGACCACCGCCACTGTTATCGGAGAGATCGGCCTCAAGAGCCACTTCGACGATTTCGAGCGCGGGGTGATCGACACCAAGGACATCATCTACTTCGTCAGCGTCACCGCGTTCTTCCTCTTCCTCAGCGTCAGGGCCTTGGAGTCCAGGAGGTGGCGGTAGTATGAGCAACCGTCCCACGGACAGCCCAGGCGACTGGCGCAGGCAGCGGCGCCCCTCCGCAAGCTCCCGCAGGGAGGCTTCTGCGTCCCCCGCAACCGATGAACCAACGCCGGAATCCGGCGAAGAGGCGGCCCTCTCCCGTACCGTGGGCAGCTTTCTGGAACCGGCGCTTGACGCCATCGGCTCCTTCACCGCCCCTCTGCTGGTCGCCGGTATCATGGGCCTGGTCTCCGGCGCTGCCGTGCTGGCCTTTGTAAGCTCCATGCGGGTATACGGCTGGCTCACTTTCGGCCTTGGGGCCGGCCTCATCTTGGTGATCGGCCTGATATCCCTGAGTTCCGTGATGGCCGCCTTCTTCAGCCGGACGGGCCGCTACGGCGTCAACTCGGTCATCATGGTACTCGCTTTTACGGGCATCATCATTGTGGTCAACTTCATCTCCTTCGAAAACCACAACCGGATGGACGTGACGGCAACCAATGAGTTCAGCCTGGCCAACCGTACCAAGCAACTGCTGAAGGACCTGGATGAGCCGGTGCGGGCCACCGCTTTTTACGTCACCGACATCGCCCTGGATCCGGAGCTGATGGCCCGGCGGGCCAGAGTCGAGAATACCCTCCGGGAGCTGAGCGAACGGTCCGGCAAGCTCTCCTATCGATTCATAGACCCCGATTTGCAGCCGGAGTTGGCCCGTAACTACGGTCTGTCTCAATACGAATCGGTCGTTTTAGAAGCAACGGATTCCGGCATCGTCGACATTGTCGAGCGCACCCGGACTGACCCGGATTACACGAGGCTGGAGCAAGACCTGGTAACCAGCCTCCTGGTGGTCACCGGCCGGCAACGAAAAGCCATCTATTTCTTGAGCGGCCACGGTGAGCGCAGCTTTAGCGGTAGAACCGATGATGGGGATGGTTACAGCCTGATCAAAGACGGTTTAGAGCAGGACAACTACGAGGTACGCAACCTGCGGTGGAGGCTCCGGGATGATGACGTGAGCGTGCCCGACGAGCCGGCCGAGGATTGCCCGGAGTGCCTTCCCGGCGCCGCGCTGCTGGTCATCGCCGGACCCACCCAGGATTTTCCGGAGTCCCACGTCCGAGCGCTGGATCTCTTCTTACGGGGACGCAACGCCGACGGCAGCCTCCGCAGGGAGGCCGGCCGGCTGATCGTCCTGGCGGACCCGGACTCCCCGGACTCCTTCCGGAATTTTCTCGCCGGGTGGGGCGTGATAGTCGGCAACGGATATATCCGGGACGTGGCGGAATCTCTGCCACAACAGCCACGGATTTTCCGGGCAGACGCCTACCTTCCGCCTCCGGAGCAGCTCGCTTCGGTCTTGCCCCCGGCCATTCCTGAGATCACGGTACCCAGGGGAGTGGAGCTCGGCCCCACGCTAATGGGCGCGGCGGCCGCGCTGACGCCCATCGACGACGGGCTCAGGTCGTTTGCCCCGCTGGCGCACACATCCAACGAGAGCTTCATGATCGGCGACCTCGATCGAACCGAACCGGTCACCGATGGGGACCAACGGGACATTCGAGGACCCTTTTTCCCGGCGTTGTTCCTCCAGGCAATCGGCCGAGTGGGCGGCCAGGCCCCGACTTCCGAGCCCCCAAGCAACGAAGTGGCCAGCCTGGCAGTCTTCGGCGACTCCGACTTTGTCGCCAACAGTTTCTTGACCCGGCCCGGCGGCTCTCCGGACCTTTTCCTCAACTCCGCCAACTTCTTGCTGGGAGACTACTCCCTGGTGTCCATCCGGCCTAAAGCCTTCGCCTTCCGCGAGTTCAACTTGGACCGAAACGAGTACAACTTCGTGCGGTTTTCCTCCTGGTTGTTCATGCCCGGGCTGCTGGCGCTGATGGCCGGAGTGGTCTGGTGGGTGCGGCGGTAGTATGAACCTTCGACTCTCTATTCTGCTCGTGGCCATCCTGCTTCTCTTCGGCGGCACGTTCCTGGTGGTGCGGTTTACCGGCTCCAATGAGCCCACTCCCGACAACCCCTGGCTCTTCCGCATCGACGAAGACGACATCTCCCATATCGCGGTCAACTATCGGGGCCAGACCGTAGACTACGACAGAAATCCGGGCAGCTTCAAATGGGTCATCCAGGGCGATCCGGATGTGCCCGTCTTCCAAAAGAAGTGGGGTGGCACGCCGCTGCTGGTCAGCGGGCCCCGGGTCAGCCGGGTGCTGGACAGGGCTCCGGACGACCTGACCCCATATGGGCTTCAGCCGCCTTTGAGCAAGATTTGGGTTACCGACAGCGCCGGGAACACCGTGGAGTTTCACATGGGTGATCCTACCCCCGACGCGGAGAACCACTACGCCCGCCTGGTGGGGGACCCCGCTCTCTTTACTTTGCCGGCGACCTGGGCCGAGGTGATCAACCGGTTGGTCATCGAGCCCCCTTACCCGCCCGAGGACGAGGAAGGCACGCCGGCGCCGGGTTGATCGCGGCGGCCAGGTTTCTTGGCACCGAGGCGCAGAGATGGAGAGGACCTGACAACCACTCTGCGTCTCCGCGTTTCCGGGGCCTCCCCCGGTTTTCCATCGGGGGAGGGGTTTCCTCAAGATTCCCATTGACCGGTCGTCCCAGGCCCCTCGTTTCATCCGGAGTGACAAGTCCATGGTAGAACCGCGGAGGGGGAGACTGCCTTGAGAGCCGAGATTCTTTCCATCGGCACCGAGTTGTTGATGGGCGAGCTGACCGACACCAACACTTCCTGGATCGCGGTCCGGCTGGCGCCCCTGGGAGTCCGGCTTCATCGGGCGTCCATCCTCGGAGACGACCTGGACGAGTTGTCGGAAGCCTTTTCCCGTGGGCTACAACGCTCCGACATCATCTTCACCACGGGCGGCCTGGGCCCGACCCAGGATGACCTGACCCGCGAGGCGGTCGCCAAAGCCCTGGGGGAGACCCTGGTGGTGCAACAAGAGGTGGTGGACGCACTGGAGCGGCACTTCCAGGCTCGCGGCACTCCAATGCCCTCTCACAACGTCAAGCAGGCCCACCTGATCCCCTCCGCGAGGTTCATTCCCAACCGCAACGGCACGGCCCCGGGCTGGTGGGTCGAACGGAATGGCAAGATCGTCATCTGCATGCCGGGCCCTCCCCGGGAGATGCAGGCCATTTGGGAAGAACAGGTGGCGCCCCAGCTTCGCCAGATCGCCGGAGACGAGGTGACGCTCACCAGAAACATCAAGACGATGGGCATGTCGGAGGGCGCGGTGGATGAGATTGTTTCCGAGTTTTTTGGACGGGAGAACCCCTACCTGGGGATCTACTCCAAAGCCGACGGGATCCACCTGCGGATCATCGCCCGGGCCCGGAACACGGCGGCCGCCCAAGATCTGATCCAGCCTGTCGAGGAAGCCATCGTGGCCCGGCTGACCCCCTATATCTGGGGGTACGACGACGAGACTCCCGAGCAGTCCACGGGCCATGTCTTGAAGGAGCGGGGGCTCACCCTGGCCACGATGGAATCGTGCACCGGTGGATTTCTCGCCAACAGCATAACCGAGGTGCCGGATAGCGCCGCGTATTTCAGAGGCGGCGTGGTGGCCTATACCAACCCGGTCAAAATCGCCAACGGCGTGCCGGAAGCGACCATCGAGAATCACGGCGCGGTGAGCCAGCAGACCGCCACCGCCATGGCCCGGGCGATCCGCGAGAAGCTGGGCGCAGACTTCGGCATCGGGATAACCGGCGTGGCGGGGCCCTCGGAGCAGGAAGGCAAGCCGGTCGGCCTGGGCTACCTGTCCGTCGCCGGCCCAGTTGAAGTCAGGGAGATGGAGCTTCGGCTGCCCCCGCGCCAGGTGGTCATCAAGCGCCGGCTTTCCAACCAGGCTCTGATCGAGCTGCGGAAACTGCTGGCCTAGGGATAGAGTACTGTCTGGCTCATGGCTTTTCGGCGGGGGATTTTGCGACAACTCCTACCCGCCATTGTCTCTCCAGCGAAAACCGGAACCCAGAGAAGGTTGGCTGGATCCCGGCCATCACCGGGATGACGGACGGGGGTATCAAACCATTCTCGTAGACAGCCTCACTTCAGTGAAAATTCGCCACACTCCCTCCCCGCCCCCGTCTTTCCGGCAAAAGCCGGAATCCAGAGAAGCGTTGCCGGGCTCCCGGCCTTCGGCGGGATGACGGACCGGGCGCCAGGCCAATTGCGAAATACCAGACCTCTCAGAACGCTACAAGGCTGGTTAGTATACAGTTTCTCAGGTTTTGGCGTTAGAACCCGTCATCAGTTTGTCCAATGCATCAGGAATAAGCAAGCAGGCTGGAAACAGGTGGGAAACCGGGAGATTCCGCCCCGGCTGCCGGACGCGGGGCGGAAAATCGTGTCGAAACGGCGGACCGACCACTCGGGGCCGGAACGCCGAGTAGATTACGAGGTGAGCTTCCGGTAGAGCATCGGCAGCCGTTCGGGCAAGGCCCAGATATCGCCGAGCACCTCGTACCCCATGTCGCCGCACATGCTCTTTAGATAGTCATGCCCGGCCTTGTCCACCGTGAGGCAGAAGGGGACGATCTGCTTGCGCCTGGCCTCGATCAGGGCCATGTGGGTGTCGTGGACCGCGTACTCTTTCTCCACGCCTTCCCGGCTGTAGCCCCGGTCCTGGGGACGCCCGTCGCTGATCAAGAACATGATCTTGGTGGTGGCGTCCTGGTGCTCCAGCTTGCTGGTGGCGTGGCGGATGGCGGCCCCCATGCGAGTCGCGTGCAGGGGCGTAACCTTATCGAGCCGGCGCTTGATCTTTTCTCCGAAACTCTCATTGATGTCTTTGATGACGTAGAACTCGACGTTCTCTCGGCCGTAGCCGGAGAAGCCGTAGATTCCATAGGTGTCGCCGATGGACTCCAGCGCGTTGATCAGCAGGGCCGTGCTCTCTTTCTCCAGATCGATGATGCGTTTGTAGTTGCGGCGAACCAGCCCTTCCCGGCGGCGGCGAAGCCAGACCATGTATTCAACCGGGTCGTCCGGGGCGTCCCGGTCGTCCACGGTCTGGCGTCCTTCGTCGATGGCCTCGGCGGTGGAGGCGCTCATGTCCAGCAGGAACACCACGGCCACGTCTCGGCGCGCCCGGTTGCGCTGCCAGTAGATCTTTTCATCGGGAGGCAATTTCATTCGCAGGTCGGCCCATGCCTCGAGGGCGGCGTTCAGGTCGAGGTCCTCGCCATCGGTCAGCCGGTAGATCTTCCGGAAGCTCTCCGGCATTATCAACTCGAACTGGCGTTTGATGTGGTGCGAGAGGGTCATGTAATTTTTCAAGGAGTCGTTGTAGAAGTTCGAGTCTCCTTCTTCTACGAGTTTCTCCTTGACGATGCACCACCTGGGTTTGTAGTCGGCGGCCCGGAAATCCCACTCGTCATAGGCGTAGGTCTGGGGTTCCTTGGGCTCCAGCTCGCCGCCCTGGTCGTCATCGTGCAGCAGGGGGCCGTAGCCCTGTCCGGGCTTGGAATCGGGCGGAGGGGTGCCGGCTTCTTTCATCAGGTTCTGGGCGAACATAGTCATGCTGGAGTCGATATCGCCCTGCTCGGCATCCAGCTCCAGCTCGGCACTCTGCTGCAGCAGTTGCTCCAGCATCTCCTGGGAGATAGGCTGGCTCTCACCCTGCTGGTTCGGGTCCATCTGCAGTCTGGCCAGGAGTTGGACCATTTCAGGCTTGAATTCGCCTCGGTAGTCCACCGGCTCCGACGATTCATAGTCCTGGCTTTCGCCGCCTTCCCCGGAGGCTTCCATGCCGGCTTGAAGCTGGTCCAAGAGGGCCTGGAGGTCTTCCTCGGAGAAATCGCCCGGCTCTTCCAGGTCCTGCTCCTCCCACTGGTCTTCCGGCTGGGTCTCGTTCTGAATGCGGGAGATAATCTCGTAGGCCCGAAGGGTGGCCTCCCCGGTGTCTTCCACCGTTGCCAGGGCCGTCCGCAGTTGGTGCAGGATGCGGGACAGCATGATCGCGGCGTCTTCGTACTCTTTGGGCACGGGCAGGCCGGTGAACTGCTCCAGGCTCATGTGAACCAGTAGCTCCACCATGGCCTCTTGGAGGGCCATTTCCTGTATCTTGGGGCGGGTGGCCAACGCCTCGGACTGGACCTTGCCGGCCGACTTCCGGATGCCGGGGTATTCCACGCTGATGCGGTAATCCAGGCGACAGTCCTCCAGCACCGTAAAAATGTCGAAGGCCAGGCGCCGGTTCTCGAACAGGTGCAAAAAGCGCCCGATGGAGGTGAGGGGATCAGTCGCTTCGGCTTCGGCTTCGGCTTCGCCCTCCGCCTGCCCCGGGGCCGCCGGCAGCTCCTTCGTCCCGGATTCCAGATCGAAGCGACGGTCGGTAAACTGGGTGGCCGGGGAATCGAAATCGAAGAGGAAACTACCGAACTCCAAGTGGCCCACCTGGTGGGTAGAGACCACTTTAAACCAGGAGAAGTTCTCCTGCTTGTCAGCGTAGTGGTCCACCACCGGCGGCAAGAACACTTTGGTACCGTCGGTTGAAGCCGAGTCTTCATCCACCCAACCGATGTTCTTGCTGACCAGCTCGTGGGTGTTGAATATCTCCACCGCGGAGCCGGAGAGGGCCCGGCAGTACAGGCGGATAATGCCTTTAACCCGCTCTAGCTCCAGGCTTGAGGACAGGGTTTCCAGCAAGGCTTCAGAGGTGTTGGACTCTATCTTGAAGAAGGCGATGCCGCTCTCCGGGTTCTCCTTCAGCAGCCCGACGCCGCGTTGGAACCAGCTGTCGAGTTGGTTGACCGTGATGCGGTCCAGGACGTCGGTCAAGCTCTTCAGGAAGGGAGGGACCGCGTCGGGAGAAACCGCCAGCAGCGTCTCGCACAGGTCCAGGACATAGCCCTGGGACCCTTGAGGGACGCGGCTCAAGGCCAAGGTGCCGTCCGCCAGGAAGCGAGAGGTGTCCCGCATTCCCACCTTGGCCAGCCGCTCCCCAAGCTTGAGGAAGCGGCCCGTCTGGCCCTCGTCGACCTGCTGTAAGGCGCGGGGCACCATCTCCAGGCAGGTCTTGACCTCCCGCCAGCTACTGTCGATCAAGGCGCGTGACATGGACAGGAAGGGCTCCCGCTCCCGCCCCATGGCGGGCAGGACATCCCGGCCCAGAAGCAGACATTCTCCGGCCACGTCGTAGGACTTGTAGGAGAGGGCTTCGATGAGGGAAGCGAACACCTCCACGTCCCAGAAGGGCAGGCTACGGATCAAGTCCGGGCTGACCTCGAAGAACTTGGCGGCCAGGGTGCTGGACTTCCAGGTGCCCTTATACAGGCTTCGGCCCAGCCCAGCCCAGCGAGGAATGTACTGAGGCCGCAGGTTGGGCACGATGGACGAGCTGGCGCGGAAGAAGGCGACCGCCAGGGTGGGGGAGTCTTGGGCCAAATAGGTGCCGCACCGGGCCCACTGCATGAAAGAGGGGAACGAGAGGAAACGGGCCACCTCTGGGCTGGCCCGGTAGTACTCGACCGCGGATTCCCAGGAGCGGACCGTCTGGAGCCCGATAGACAGTCCTTCCTTGGCCCACAGGGTTAACTCTTCTCCGCCGAAAGCCGATTCGAGCGAAGGCGTGGCATCATTGCAAGCTTCCAAGACTGCCGGGGGGAGCTTGGCGAGTTCCTTCTCAATCTCCGCCAGAGGAGCCGTACTCAACTCAGTGTTCCCCCTTTTCTAGGCCGTCCGCCAAAAGTTCCAGGAATTGTTGCAGGATCTTTGCCGTAGCGCCGAACACCAGGTGTTCATTATAGGTGTAGGCGTAGTTGGTGACCAGGGTGCCCTTATCCCAGCGGGTTTCCACGCGGAGGTTGGCCGGATCCTGCAACGAAGAGATGGGGACCTCCAGCACCTCGGCGATCTCGACGGCGCTGGGTTTGAACGGGTAGGCAGGACGAATTTCGCCGACGAAGACCTTTACGCGAAAATGGCTTCGGGTGGTGACTTCGTCCAACTCGCCCAGGACGGTGACGTCGGCCCGGTTGATTCCCATCTCCTCTTCCGTCTCCCGAAGGGCGGTGTCGAGGAAATCGTTGTCTTCCGGGTCCCGGACCCCGCCGGGGAAAGAAATTTCACCCTTATGGTACTCCACCTGCTCGGAGCGCTTGTTGAGCAGGATGCAGTATTCGCCATCCTTTGGGTAGAGCAACAACAGCACCGCGGCTGGTGTCAAAGAGGCGCCGGCAACAGATTGTGAAACCCGGCTTGCCAACATCTTTCGGACGGCGTCCGGAGGGGATAAGGCCATGCAAACCTCTACTCGAAGATGGAGGAAACCACCTCTTCAATACTCCGCTGCAACTCCACCTCGTCGGTCAAGGTCCACACGATCGCCACCTGGCAAGCCCGGCGAGCCTCGATACCCTCGGACATGAGACGGGCGGCGTAGATGAGCAGCCGGGTGCTGGCCCCTTCCTGGAGGCCGTGCTCCTGCAGGTTGCGTATCTTCTCGCCGAGCTTCGCCAGGGCGTCGGCTTCCGCCACGCCGCAGCCGCTCTCCTGCCGGATGATCTCAGCTTCGATGTCCCTGGGGGGATAGTTGAACTCGATAGAGATGAACCGCTGCCGGGTGCTGTGCTTCAGGTCTTTCAATGCGCTCTGATAACCGGGGTTATAGGAGATGCAAAGGAGGAAGCGGTCGTCGGCTTCGATGATCGATCCTGTCTTCTCCACCGGCAAGATTCGCCGGTGGTCGGTGAGGGGGTGGATCAGCACGGTGGTGTCTTTCCGCGCCTCCACGACTTCGTCCAAGTAAAGGATGGCCCCCGTTTTGACCGCGCGGGTCATCGGTCCGTCGATCCAGCGGGTGCCCTCGGCGTCCAAAAGGTACCGGCCCACCAGGTCGCTGGCGGTGAGGTCCTCGTGGCAGGCGATGGTGACCAACGGGACCCGGACCTCTCCTTCCCGGACCTCTTGTCTGTTTTTTCCCTTGACCGTCGTGATTGGCCGGCCCAGTCTCCAGGCCATGTACTCCACGAAGCGGGTCTTGCCGCAGCCCGTGGGCCCCTTCAGCAACACCGGAATGTGCTGATTATAGGCCGCGGTGAACAGCTCGAGTTCGTCCCCCACCGTGCGGTAGTATGGCTCGCTGCGAACCAGGAACTCCTCGATTGCGTACTCTTTGTAAGTCGGGTCGACGGTCTTTACCATTATGCGTGTGCTATCCTTTTTTTGACTCTGCTGTCCCACAGGCTGTTGATTGTTTTCTCCAGTTGGGCCATGTCTCCGGAATTATCCACGACCACGTCGACGAGGGCTAACCGCTCCGACCGGTCCATTTGGGAACCCAGGCGTTTGAGCACTTCTTCTTCGCTCATCCCATTCCTGGCCTGGAGCCGCTGAATTACAACATCGACGGGAGAGTCGGTGGCCCAGATTTCTTCCACCAGCGAGTCCCACCCCGCTTCCAACAGTATCGCCGCTTCCACCACCGCCACCTGGACCTCCCCGGAGCGCAAGTCATCGAGTTTGTCCACTATCATAGCCGCAATTCGCGGGTGCATGATCCGGTTCAACTCGGCCAGCCGCTCCGGGTCTGAGAATACGATGCCGCCTAATTTCCGGCGGTCGATCTCGCCGCTGTCCTGGAGTATTTCTTCCCCAAAAGCCTCTACGACCGCGCGCAAACCTTCGGAGTTCGGGAGGTACGCTTCGTGGCCAACCAGGTCGGCGTTGATCAAGACCGCGCCCAAGCCTTGCATCAATTCGGACACTACGCTCT
Source organism: Dehalococcoidia bacterium (assembly GCA_030753265.1). The sequence goes on along the minus strand of JASMCQ010000113.1, from coordinate 35,727 downwards.
TGCCGGATCCGATGCTACCGGTCAACCCAATGACTAACATGCTTTCACCGGAAATTGCACCCTGGCCTCCCTTGTGCCGGCCGGAATAAGCCCACGGCGGGCTTTGTCCGGCCTATTCGGCTCTCCAACAACTGAGCCATTCTACCAATGAGAATTGTGGTGGTCAACATTATTCGCGCGGGTTTAGGAAATCAGGGCCGGTCCGTTGTCCAGCCGGCGTGGGCTGAGAATAAGGCAGCGCGCTGACCGGAACCCCGGTACGTCCGAGGATTTCTGGGCTCTCGGGAGCCGGCTCAGGCGTCGATTTGGATCTCCCCCCAACGGGACCGGTAGATGTCCTGCAAATCTTGGAATTTCTGATCGTACTCTTCGGTTTCGATGGGGCAGGTCGTCATTATAACCGCGTCTTCCCGGTTATCGGAGTAGTAGGCCCTCCGAAGACCCACTTCCTCGAATCCGTATTTCTCGTACAGCTTTTGAGCGACGAAGTTCGAGACCCGAGCCTCTAGCGTCATCACCCTGGAGCCGTACTCCACCGCCGCCCGGAGCGAGCCGATGAGCAGAAGCTCGCCGATGCCCCGGCCCCGGAGTTCCTCTCGCACTGCGATCTCGGTGATATGAGCCTCATCCCCCTGATACCAGACGCTTACGTACCCGGCCAGCGATGAGGCCTGGGTACCGCCGGACCGTCCCCGGCGCACGAGATTCCCGACGCCGCGGAGCAGATTGCCCCAGGGGTAGGAGGCATCCCGCCCGGTTTCGGCTTCCGAGGGAGCCGGGTCCGTGGTCTCCGGGTCGATGCAGGCCACCAGGTAGCTGGCGTAGCGGTTGTTGAGGTCCCGTTTGAAGGGGGTGCTCGTCCAGAGAGGGGAAAAAGCCTCTTTCTCGATCTCGACAACCTGGGTGATATCTTCGGCACGCAAGCGCCGGACCATGACGTTCATGGGCCGTCCAGTTCCACCTTTCTTGGAAAGATCATTCTACCCTTGGGCCAATGATTTTAACACAACCCGCGCGGTTAGCAGCTATGGAACAGCAGCCGAACCCTATATACTAGCGGGGCGGATGCCACGAAACGGTGGCGCGCGCAGGCTGCGGAGGGCCGGCATCGGCCGGTGGGCCTGCCGCCGGAGATAGGAGATGACCGTTCCACTCTATTGGCGAAGAAAGACCCGGATAGCGGCGCTTGGCTTCGCCGTCTTGATGGGCTTGTTGATAGCGTGCGGCGGCGAGGAAGCGACACCCACCCAAGTGGCAACTGCCGGGCCCGCTTCGACCCTTTCGCCCACGGCAACTACCGCGCCGACCAGCGCACCCGCTACCGCGACGGCTCCTGCACCTACCCCTACTGCCCGGCCCCTTTCGACGCCTTCGCCGCCGGCCGCCAGCCCGGTTCCCACGCCTGGCCCGACCCTTATCCCTCAGGCCGCGGAGCTGGGACTTGAGGTTACGTCTCCCTTGGGAGACGCAGTGGTGACCTCCGGTTCGGTCAAAGTGGCGGGACTGACCTCACCCGACGCCACGGTCAGCGTCAATGGGATCCTGGTCACGCCCGACAGTCAGGGCCGTTTTACCATCGACCTGCCGATATCTCTACAGGAGAATCCAATGTCGATCGAGGTCATCGCCACGTCGGTGGCCGGCGAGCGACGGTCGGTGGTCCGAACGGTAATCTTCATTCCTTGACGTGCCTAGAGGAAACCTGAGTATGCTGAAACTAGCGGTCCTGGCGCTGTTCACCGGGCTCTTGTTGGGGATAACGCCTAGAGTGGCGATGGCCGCGGGCGGTCTCAGTCAATCGGGCCAACAGGGTTTGTTCGGCACGGTGTCCAGGGTGTCGGCAGACCATCCCAGGGCCGTCGCCGGAGAGACGGACATCACGCTGGACAGCGCCTCGGGTCCGGTGGAACTTACCGCCACCTCCGGCACAATTGTCCGCATACCAGGCTGGGAGTCGGCCACGGTGGATTCCATCAATATCGGCGACCCGGTAGCGGTGCTGGCCTCCGGCGGCCAGGCCCTGAGCATACTGGTCCGGACCCCTTTGCCGGTACGAACGGGCCATTTTTCAGGGGTGGTGACCTCGCTGGGCGACGATGGCACCATAGGTATCCAGGACCAGGAAGGCGACCAGTTGTCGGCCCCGGCCCTGGGTGACACTCCGGGCCTCCGTGTGGGAGAGTTGGTAACCGCCGTCGTGGAGCAGGACTTTAGCACCGGTGGCCTGCTGATTACCGGATTGGATCGGGCCGTCGACAGCCTCGAGCGGATCGAATCTGCTTTGACTCAGGCCCGCCAGGCCAACGCCACCGCCGTCTTGGCCTCGTTGCGCCGGCGGCTCGCTGAGAACAGCGTCCGCCACCTGACCACCCTGGAAAAGGCGTCCCAGCAGCTGTCGCCTTCCCTCAGAGGCCGGACCCGGGAGGAGCTGGAATCGGTGATGGGGACCTACGCCTCCGCGTTTTCCCGATCCAACGCCGGCACGCCCAAGGCCGAGGCGACGGGCATCATAACCGCCATCGACGCAGCAAGCCGCCGGGTGACCGTCAGCCCCCGGGGCCTGGAGCCGGTGGAGGTAGACATCACCGGCGGCACCAGCATCGAGATTCCGGGGCGCCAGGGCCGGTTTGGCCAACTGGACCTGGCCAGCCGGGTAACGGTCCGGTATGACGTCGAGACCGGGTCGGCCAGCCGGGTCCTGGTCCTGCTGGGCGAAACCTTGCGGGCCGGACCCGCCGGCGCCCTTCTCGCCATAGTCCAGCGAGGAGAGATAACCGGAACCATCACCGGGTTTGACGCGGCGGCCGGTTCCGCCGTTGTCACCATTCGAAACCAGGCAAACGGCAACACGAAAGAGCTGACGGTTTCCGGCGACAGCGTAATCATGGACGGCGGGAATCCCGTGGAGGTCTCGACCCTCGTGGGCGCCGTCGTGGCGGTCAGCTTCGACCCGGGGTCATCCTCCGTCATCGAGTTGGATACCCATGACCTCCAGCCGTCCGAGGCAACTGTATCCGGTGTGGTTCGGAGCTTTATCCCCAAGACCATGCCCGGCAACGTCTCGGTCCTCTCTCCCAACGGCGCGGTGCGGGCCTTCAACCGCACCGAGGAGACGATAATCCGGCGCGACGGCCGCCGGGTGAGCATCAACCAGGTCCGCCTGGGTGACCTGGTCCGGTCCAATACCCGCTACCGGGTGGGACCTGAGGGGAGTGGGGGCGCGGCGGGAGACTTGGTGCTGCTGAGCTTGAGGTCGGTCCGGAGCGCGCCGGTGCACGGCACCATCCGGGGAGTTGCTCTGGCGCCGAGCGGGGCGACCCGCGTGACGTTGACCAACAACTGGCTGGAACTGGTCAGCCTGCTGGTCACCGACGGCACGCAGATCGTCAGCCAAGGCAAGCCCGTGGCGGCCGGCGACCTGGCGGCGGGCCAGAGGGTCCTTTCCGGCGCCTACGACCCGATCTCAACCGAGGCGGTGCGGCTGGTGCTTGGGCCCCCCAAGGCGCTACGGATATCGGGGGAGATCACCGATGTCGACGAAAACCGGTTCACCATCACCATCACCCCTCGCCGGGGTGACCCGGTGCGGCTGCTCGTCACGGAGCCCATCCTCACCCGGATCAGTCTCCGGGGGAACGCCAACTCCCAATTCAGCGACTTGCAGGCCGGCCAGCGGGTCCGCGCCGGTTTTTACGATGCCGGCTCCCTGGAAGCCCTGAGGCTGATAATAAGCTAGCGGGCCTTGAGTTTTGGAAGCGGGTTCGGGCTCCGGGTGGGCTGATCCGGCCAGACCCGAACCTTGCCAAAGACGCCGTCGTATCCGGGGTCGACCCGGACGTCGCCTATTCGGGCCTTCATCACCGCCTCGGCCAGGCGTTCTCCGGCCACCTGTTTCAAGTCTGTGGAGGTCACGCTGATCAGCACCTGAAGCTCGTTGCCCAACTCCTGGGAGATCCGCCGGTATTCGGCCTCCACCCGTTTGGTGGCTGGACCCTGACCGAGGGTTTCGGCGATGATCTCGCGGAGGGGCACCAACCGGATGAAGGGAGGGCGGGTCCCGTCATGGCGGACGAACCCGCCGGAAACGCCGGTACGATCTGAAACGTGAGAAGTTTCCCGGCTGCCGGTTGCCATCCTCTGAGCGCGGTTCAACACCCCGAGAGTGAGCAGGCGGCGGCACACCGGGCACCGGCCACCCTGCCGGCGGGTGTCCTCCGGAGACTGGCGCACCCCGCACTTGCGGTGACCGTCGTAGTGGTACTTTCCTTCTTGAGGGTAGAACTCCGCGGTATAGGCCACGCGCTGGTGGGCCACGGCCTCGGCTAGGCCATGGTAGGAGAGTTCGCCCTCGAACACCGTCAACTCCCGGCCCAGTTTCTGAGGCGAATGGGCATCGGAAAACGAGACGATGGTCTTCCGATCCAACTCCCGGATCGGCCAGAACATGGCCGGGTCGCTCGACAGGCCCGTCTCCAGAGCGTGGATTTGGGGAGTCAGGTCCCGGAAGCACTCCTCCAGGCTGTCGAACCCCGACTTGGAGCCGAACACGCCGAACCAGGGGGTCCACACGTGGGCCGGGATGACCATGCACTCGGGGTTGATCTCCAGGGCCAGGGTGGTAAAGTCGCGAGCCGATAGGCTCAGGATCGGACGGCCATTCGATTCCAGATTATTCTTCTCCAGACTATTCTTTCCCGCCGCCAGGGCCAGGTTGAGCCGGTCCACGGTGTCGAAATCGGGAGCGAACAGCAGCAGGTGCACCCTCCGAGACCTGCCTCCCTGCCGGTAATTGCAGCAGACCTCGGTGCCCAGCACGAAGTGGACGCCGTTGAACCGGAAGAGGCCCGAGTCGCCCGGTTTCAGCTTCCGGCGAAGTTCGCCGAGCCACGCCGGATGGGTGAAATCGCCGCAGGCCAGCAGATGGATGCCCTTGAGCTTGGCCCAGGCGGCCAGGTTATCCAGGATCAGGTTCTTGCTGCAGGCGTAGGCGTATGGGGAGTGAAGGTGAAGGTCGGCGGCGTAGCCCATGCGGCCAGTCTAGCATAGCGCCGGTGCCGAAAATGGGACGCTTTCAGCGCCGGCGCATCGAATCACTTGACCGCCGGGACAGGCCCAATTATCCTGTATATCTGCGAAATGCGCCGGCGCCCGATCAGCCGGACTGCCAGTGGCCCGCCTGTTGGACCGTCGATTCGGAAGGGACAGGGAGGGCGAGACCAACAGCGAGGAGTCAACGATGACCATCAGGATTGCATCGGTATCCCAGCTAATGCCCATGGCCGACCGGCTAGTCGTTCGGCCCGCAAAGCAGGAAGACGTCACCAAGAGCGGCATCTTCTTGCCGGATTCGGCTCAAGAACGGCCCCAAGAAGGTGAAGTGGTGGCGGTGGGTCCCGGCCGGTATTCGAGGAAAGGAAAACGGGTGGCGGTGGGTATCAAGGTGGGCGACAAGGTGATCTATTCCAAATATGCCGGTACCGAAATCGAAGTTGAAGACGAAGAACTCCTGGTCATTGGAGCCAACGACGTGCTGGCAAAGATTTCCTAGGTTATACACTCTCGTCAATTGTAGGAGGATTGGATAAAATGCCAGCAAAGCAGATAGCGCGAGACGAAGAGGCCCGGAAAGCCTTGATGCATGGCATCGATACGGTGGCGAACGCGGTTAGGCTGACCCTGGGCCCCAAAGGATTGAACGTAATCCTGGAGAAGAAGTTCGGGGCCCCCGTGGTGACCAATGACGGAGTATCCATCGCCAAGGAAGTGGACTTGTCCGACCCCTTCGAAAACATGGGCGCCCAACTGATAAAAGAGGCGTCTACCAAGACGAGCGACTCCGCCGGAGACGGCACCACGACAGCCGCCGTCCTGACCCAGGTCATCGTCCGGGAGGGAATGAAGAACGTGGCCGCCGGGGCCGACCCGATGGCCATCAAGCGGGGGATCGACAAAGGAGTGAAGGTGCTGGTGGCGGAGCTGCTGAAGAATGCCATCACCGTAGAGGGGCGGGACCAGAAAGCCCAGATAGCTTCCATCTCGGCCAACGACCGCGACATTGGGAACCTCCTGGGCGATGCCATAGACCGCATCGGCGGAGATGGCGTGATCACCATCGAAGAAGGCAAGGGCATTGAGTCGGATACCGAGTACGTCGATGGAATGAGTTTCGACCGAGGCTACATCAGCCCGTACTTCGTCACCAACCCCGAGCGCATGCTGGCGGACATTGAGGACCCCTATATTCTGATTATGGACAAGAAAATCTCTGCCGCCGCCGATCTGGTGCCGCTGCTGGAGAAGACTCTGCAAGTTTCGAAAAACCTGGTGATCATCAGCGAAGACGTGGACGGAGAGGCGCTGGCCGTCCTGGTGGTGAACAAGCTCCGCGGAACAATGAACTCCACGGCGGTCAAAGCCCCGGGTTTCGGGGACAGGCGCAAGGCCATGCTGGAAGATATCGCCGTCCTCACCGGCGGGCAGATCATTTCTGAAGAGCAGGGCCGCAAGCTCGATTCAGCCACAGTTGCCGACCTGGGCCGGGCCCGAAAAGTCGAATGCTCCAAAGACAAGACCACAATCATCGAGGGCAAGGGCTCGCCGGACATGATCAAGGCGAGGCAAGAGCAGATCAAGGTCCAGATCGAGGAATCGACCTCGGACTACGACAAGGAGAAGCTCCAGGAGCGCCTCGCCAAGTTGTCCGGAGGCGTGGCTATCATCAAGGTCGGGGCGGCCACCGAACCCGAACTCAAGGAGCGTAAGCGGCGGGTGGAAAACGCCCTGGCCGCAACCCAGGCCGCGGTTGAGGAAGGCGTGGTCCCCGGCGGCGGGGTGGCCTTCGTTCGCGCGCTGCCGGTGCTGGACAGCCTCAAACTGCCGGGCGATGAGGCCATTTCCACCGACATTCTCAAGCAGGCCCTGGTGGAGCCGGTTCGTATCATCGCCAGCAATGCCGGGCAAGAGGGAGCCGTGGTGCTGGACCAGATACGCCAGAGCCGGCTCCCCAATTTCGGATACGACGCCCAGGACGATAACTACGGTGACATGGTGGCCAAGGGAATAATCGATCCGGCCAAGGTGATCCGGATCGCCCTGCAAAACGCGGCCAGCGTCGCCGGCATGGTCCTGACTACCGAGTCACTGATTACCGAGGAAAAGACCAAGGAGCCGGACGCGGGGCACGGCCACATGCATTAGGCGGCCTCGGGCGGGCGGGTTGGCACGCTCCCCACCCGCATTTCCACCTGCCTCGGCGCTCTAATGACGAGTGAATCACGTCAGCGCAAGCCGTGGTCTGCGGGGCCGGGCCCATTGTCACGGTGCGGACTGTCTTCCAAGAGTCTTCGTGGGCGGTTGGGGGAAACGGCGTGCGCTAAGGATTATGTCAACAGAACCTATTTGCTTCCGGAGCAAAGGAGGTAACTATGACGGATCTCGCGATGCTTGACAGGGCTCACCACGGTATCATGAGGCGCTTCGTTGAGACGGGCCTTGCGCCTCACTACACGGAACTGGCGGCAAGCCTGGGCCTCCCGGTTGAAGAAGGACGCCAAGTGCTCCGCGACCTGATAGCCACCGGGATCCCCGCGTGGCTGCACCCGGGGACCGACTACATCGTATCCGTGGCGCCGTTCAACAACATGCCAACCCAGTACCGTATCACCGTGGACGGCCAGCAGAAATGGTTCGCCCAATGAGGGTTCGAGGCGCTGGCGGTCCGCTGGCTGTTCCCCGGAAAGACGGTCCGAATCGATGCCCCGTGCCTGGATTGCGGTGATCCCATCACCATCGAGATGCGGGATGAGCAGGTGCTTTCCGCCAGCCCGGAAGGGATAGTGGGATACACCAACGGCGAGGTGGGGGGATCACCGGATACCCGCCCCACTCGTTGAGCCGGCATGAACCTCTTCCGGTCGGAAGAGCATGCCCGTAGCTGGTCCGGGTTCGACCCCGCCTTCGAAGAGACCCTTCAACCGCTGGCCTATTGGGTGGAGCGGTTCAGCGCGGAGAGGCACCGCGCTCGGGGCGCCACAAATTATATGTCGCGCCGCGCCGCTGGGGAGTTATAGGCAGGAGGCATCATGGCCATAAGGGGCGAGAATCGCTTCGACGTCATCGTAGTGGGGGCGGGGAACGCCGCAATGTGCGCGGCCTTGGCGGCCCGGGAAGAGGGGGCGCGGGTCCTGGTGCTTGAAAAGGCGCCTTACGAGGAGCGGGGCGGAAACAGCGCCTTCAGCGGCGGGTTGTTCGAGTTCGCACACCAGGGATTGGAGGACGTGATGCCCCTGGTGCCGGAACTCACCCCGGTCGAGGCAGAACGCCTGGACATGGGACCCTACACCGCCGACACCTACTACGAAAACCTGATGCGGATTTCAGAAGAGCGCGCCGACCCTGAACTGTGCCGGGTGCTGGCGGACCAGTCCTACGACACCCTTCGGTGGATGCAAAGTCTGGGAGTGCACTTCGAGCTGTACCAGCGGGCGCCGCGCCGGAGCGGCCGCACCATCTTCCTGCCCGGCAACGAGCTTCAGACCTGGGGAGCGGGTCTCGGGTTAATGCAACAGCTCTTCCACATTGCCGAGGGACGGGGTGTCGACATCGCCTACGGTACCGCGGTCACCGGGCTGGTTACTGATGACCGGGACGGAGTCTGTGGAGTGCGGGTCCGTTCCGAGGACGGCGTTCAGGCGCTGGAGGCCGGGGGCGTGGTGCTGGGGAGCGGCGGCTTCGAGGCCAACCCGGAGATGCGCGCCCGCTACCTGGGAAAAGGGTGGGACTTCATGAAGGTGCGGGGCACCCGGCATAACACCGGCGAACTCCTGGACCGGGCCCGAGAGATTGGCGCAGGCAGCAGCGGCGCCTGGTCCGCCTCGGACTGCGGGTCGGTGGACATAGCCTCAGCGCCCTTTGGCGAGGTAAAGGCGGGCAACCTGAGTGCCCGCTCCTCTGAGAGGCTCGGCATCATGGTCAACGCCGAGGGGCGGCGTTTCGTGGACGAAGGGGCCGAGTTCCATCACACCGGGGGTGTAGCCCTGGGGAACGCCGTCTGGTCTCAGCCCGGGGGCCTAGCCTATCAACTCTTCGACCAGCAGACCGTTCAAATGCTGGACAAGGAGCGGTACCACTCCGGGAGCCCTTCCGTGACCGCCGGCACCATGGAGGAGCTTGCTCGCAGCCTGGGGGTAGACTCCGATGCCCTGTCGGATACCGTCACCCGGTACAACCAGGCGGTGCAGGAGGGGACCTTCGACACCACCATCAAGGACGGCAAGGGCACCCGTGGTCTGAAGCCACCCAAGTCAAACTGGGCACTGCGGCTGGAGCGCCCGCCATTCGTGGCCTACCGCGTCTCCACCAGCATCGTCTTCACCCACGGAGGTATTGCGGTGGACGGGGAGGCCCGGGTCTTGGACTCCGGCCGACAGGCTATCCCTGGCCTTTACGCCACGGGGGAAGCCATCGGCGGAATCTTCTACCGGGCTTTCTCCACCGGGGCCGGCCTCATGTTGGGTTCCGTCTTCGGACGCATAGCGGGCAGGAACGCCGCCAAGCTGGCCCGGTAAATTCCCGGTCAGGCGTAGTGCAGCAGGATGTTGGCCAGTTCCCTGGGCCGGTAGAACGTCACCTGGTGGCAGGAGTCCACCGAAACGATCTCCGCGCCGGGGAGTCTTTGGGCCATCCGCTCCTGCATTTCCGGCGGCACCACCTTGTCCTGGGCGAGCACCACGTAGGTCACGGGACAGGGTGGAGAGCCGTCCCCCAAGTCAAATTTCGTCTTCATGACCCTAACCGGTAGCGGCCCGAAGAACCCCAACAAGTGGATCACTTCCATCGGGTCCATCCCGTTACACATGTACCGGCTGATGACGAAGCGGGGAAACCTGAAGCTCTGCCGGGAGAGCTTGTTCAAAACCGAAATCAGCCGGAAACCGGCGCGGGCGCGCCGGGGCAATGCGGTCAGCATGCTCCGTTGGCTGGTGGGTAATACGGCGCCCACAAGAACCAGGCGTTTGGGCGGCTTCGGCAGCGCGGCAGCCGCCTGAAGGAGCAAGCCTCCGGCGAAGCCGTGTCCGACCAGGACCACGTCTTTCAGTTCTTCCCGCTCCACCGCCCGAACTATCGCGTGGACGCACTCTTCCAGTCTGACCTCGCCGGTGTCACCGTCGGCGTCCGCGCCGTGGCCAGGTAGGTCCAGGGGGTACACTCGGTCGACCGGGCGGGGCGCGTAGAGCCGTGGCGGGTGTTCCACCGGCGCGGTCAGGTATCCCCAGACCCGGCCCCAACTCCAGGCTCCTTGCCCCGCGCCGTGCACCAAAAGGTAGTCCGTCATTCGTTAATCCTTATTACGATTGAACGCCAGATTTTTCGAAGGTCTTCACCCTGAAACCGGGGCCCGCCACAGGCCTAGCTATTCCAGTCGAAAACTGAAACCAATACTTCCTTTCGGCAAACGGGGTTACAAAAACCGTTCGTGGTGAGCTTGTCGAACCACTGGCCACGCGCCCGCCGCCAACCTCACGGTGAGCGGACGATTCTGGCGGCAATTTTCTATTTCAGGTACCGGGATGTGCCACCGCTCTGTCGCTATCGACCCAGCGCCCCGCGCACCGCCCTCAGCAGAGGTTCATCCTCCTCGGGGAGCACCGTCCGAGGGTCGAGAAGCACCCTATTTTCCTCGATGCGGGCCACCACTGGCGGGTCGGCCCGGCGCAGTCTTCCCATCACTTCCTCGGGCCCGCCGGGGACATCCTCGCAGGATACCGTCAGCACCCACGAAGGCAGGGTCTCACCGGGCAAGCTGCCTCCGCCGATTGCCGAGCGGGCCGGTTCCACACCGGCGCCCTTTCCCAGTTGCTTTTCCCAGAGGTTCGCCCGGTCCCGGACGGCCTCCTCAGGAGTGGCAATCATCCTCCAGATAGGTATGTCCGTTAGGGCTTCCCCTTTCAAATAGTGGAGCAGGGTGGCGGTCAAGGCAGCCAGGCTGAACTTGTCGATTCGGATTGCCCGGGCCAGCGGGTGCCGGGCCAGCAACTCCACCTGATCCCGTCTTCCCACCACTATCCCGGACTGGGGGCCCCCCAACAGCTTGTCCCCGGAGAAAAGGACCAGGCCGACCCCGGCGGCAATACTCTCCTGGGGTGTCGGCTCATGGGCCAGGCCGTAGCGCTCCGTGGGCAGAAGACAGCCGCTGCCCACGTCGTGCAGGACGGGGACCCCGTACCGCTGCCCCAGCTCCACCAACTCTTCGGGCTCCACTGTCTCCGTAAATCCTTCGACCCGGAAATTACTGGAGTGGACCTTGAGCAGGGCCGCGGTGTTATCCGTGATGGCGTCCTCGTAGTCCCGGGCATAAGTCCGGTTGGTGGTGCCGACGTCCACGAGGGTGCCGCCACTTTGGCGCAGTACGTCCGGTATCCTGAAGCCGCCGCCGATTTCGACCGATTCGCCACGGGAGACTATTACCTCTTTTCCTTCTTTCCTTCCCTCTTTGTTTCCAGCGGCCAGGGCAGTCAGCCCCAGCAGCACTGCCGAGGCGTTGTTGTTAACCGCAAGCGCCGCCTCCGCGCCGGTCAACTGGCGAAGCAAGGACTGCAGGTGGGCCTGCCGGGAGCCGCGCCGTCCGCTTTCCAGGTCTAGCTCCAGGTTGGAGTATCCCCGGGCGGCCCGCAGCATTGCGTCGGTGGCAGCTTGGCTCAGGGGGGCACGCCCCAGGTTGGTGTGGATTACGACCCCGGTGGCGTTGATTACGTGGCGCGGCTCGGCTTGGGCCACCGATTCGATCTCGTGGCAGACCGCCTCGGCCAGTTCTGCCGGAGTTGGGGCTTCTCCTCCCTGGCGGATCCGCTGCCTGGCCTCGTCCAACTGCCGGCGAACCAGATCGACTACCCACTCCCGGTTGTAGGCCGTCGCCATGGCCAGCACCGTGTCGATGCCCATGACCTTGTCCACGCTGGGCAGGTGGCGAAATTGCATTTCCTTCTCACAATCTGAGCCTGAGATGGCCTTGAAACGGGCTATATTGTAACACGAACGCCCTTCACGAGAGCCTTTCGCCGAGGAGGTGGGACCCGACTTACCCGATCACGCCCTTCGAAAACCAGTTGACCACCCCGCGGAGGGACGGTACTGAGATTCATCACTTCGTTCAGAACGCCAATTTTCGGCGATTCAGTTGGCTGTGTACCGGGCAGTTTAGGAAGTCTCGGCGCCTTCTCGGTTGCCAGTCGTTGCTAGAAGGCGGGGGAAATCCCCCTGTATCCCCCTTTTACGAAAAGGGGACTGAAGGGGATTTGATCGTTACAAGGTTGGCAATGGGGCGCTCAGCAATTCGAGTGGAACCTGTTCTTCCAGAGACCTAGATTATAGGCGATGACAATGAACCCGCCGAAGGCTACGAAAGGGAGTATCCATGCCGTCCCGGCGATGCCGGCCCAGTCTCCCAGGGCGACTTCTCCACCAATGGGGCCAATCCCAAACCATGCAGGACCGGGGTTGAAATCTTCGTGGCCAAGGGCCGGCCGTTCAGCTCATCCAAGGCACGGGCGCCGATGCTGACCGCGAGGAAGAACGCCAGCAGCGTCACCAACAGCTGGTCCAGATAAACCGTTCCGGGCGTTCACATTACTGCAATCGTCTATCGATGGAACATTTCAAACTTTGCGCTGGGTCCCCTCAGCGCTCTTGGTGCCCCACATGACCACACCTCCGCCCAGGGACAAGCGCTTGATCCGGAGGTCTGATATGTCCAGATCCCACCACATCTGCAGGAGGTGTTCCAGGGGGTAAGACCGGCAAAATGCCTCAATGTTGGGGCCAAGGAACGTTCCCAGATCCCGCCATCCCGGGGACAGGAACCTGGTCGCCATGGGAAGTGCCGCCTTGGCATAGGCATGCCAGAGGCCCCGCGCCAATACGTTGGTGGGCATACCGAACTCCAGGGAAATCAGGCATCCGCCGGGTTTGAGGACCCTGACTATCTCTTCAAGGGTGGCAGCCGGGTCGTCCACATAGCGCAGCAAATAGGTGAAGCACACCGCGTCGAAACACCCGTCGGTAAAGGCCAGGTTCTCCGCCCGGCCCATGAGCAGAGACACTCTTCCGTCGAGCCGCCGGCTGGAGATTCTTCGCCGGGCTCCCTGGAGCATCTCGGCGCTCAGGTCCACACCCACGACCTTCACGTCAAGGGTCCTTGCCATCCGGTCCGCCACCGTGGCGGTCCCGGTGCAGAGGTCCAGTACCGTGTCACCGGAGCGAACGCTCAAACGGGAGACCAGGAATCGCCGCCACCGGCCGAACTGAAAGAAGGACAACAACTCGGAGAGCAGGTCGTACCGCTGGGCGATCCCGTCGAAAAAGCGGCGGGCGCGCCGATTCCTGTCTAGGTCCATCGGGGCGGGTCCAATGCGCGCCTCATACCGGCCGAGGTCGCTCCAAGGAGTTGGCGGTTGCAGTATAGCAGACCTGTCGGCGTTTGAGCGGTCGGATAAGCAGATGTCGGGGCTGAACTGGCCAAAGTAGGCGTGTATTCGGCTTCCGGGTCCAGATAATGTCGAAAACGGGCCGACTGGCAATCCATCGGCGAAAGCTATAGAATAAGCTGGTGTCGATCCGCGCAATATCTCGCTTTTCACGGAGGGCCCAGCGGCTATGAAACCCAAGCTGATGGCCATCCTGGTCATCGGGGTCCTGGCGGTGTCAATGATCCTAACCTTAGCCGGCGCCGTTAACCAGGCGGTGAACGGCGAGGCCCTTGGCGAGGGCGGTTCCGCCGCTTCGCTGGCCGAAGACGGAGCCGGCGAAGGGCAGGACCACACCTCTCTGGTCAGTACCCTTAAGTTCGTTTGCCCCTTCCACTAGGCCGGCATGGCGCTCCGCCATTGCGGGCCGAACCCGTTTGCATCCGCCGTCTAATCAGATTGCCAGGTTTTCTTGGAAACACCCCCGATTTCGACTCGCCAGACCGGCTCGCCCAAAGATAGCCGGCGATGGTGAGCACCTCAGAGACATTCCGCTGCACCACTCATACCCCACTGCCGTTGCGGGACCGTACCGGCCGCCCCAGCTGTTTCAACTGCATCATCGAGACCTTTCAGGTCCAGGCCTATAACCTGGCTCGCCGCATGCTGGACGATTGGGCGTTGGCCGAGGATGCGGTCCAGGAAAGCCTCGTCTCGGCGTACCGGGCATTTCACAACTACCGGGGTGACAACCTCAAGGCCTGGCTCATGCGGATTGTCGCCAACACCTGCCGGGACATGATGCGGGCCCGCCGGTCCCGGCCGACCTCACCCCTCGACCCTTTGCCCGTGGACGCGGAGGACGCCGATCGAACTCCCAGCGCCACGGACCTGCCCTCAGGCGAGGAATCCCCGGAGGCACACGCCGAGCGCGGGGAGATGAACCGGGCCATTCAGCGCGGCCTGAACTCGCTTCAAGAAGAGCAACGACTGGCGGTGGTACTGGTGGATATTCAGGGCTTGAGCTACGAAGAGGTGGCTTTGACCATGAACTGCTCCCTGGGGACGGTAAAATCACGCGTCAGCCGGGGGCGGCGAGGACTCCGGGATTTCCTGCAAGGAATCGGGGAACTCTTGCCCTCCCGTTTCCGTCATAGTGAGTAAGGTTATGTGGTCCATAAGACGAAACCACCAACACATCAAGCCTGAAACCCTGACCGAGTACCTGGACGGCCGGTTGGGAACAGGCGCTATGGCCCGTGCGGACCGGGAACTTGCGTCGTGCGAGGCTTGCCGGGATGAGTTGGATTCACTTCGGACCGCCGTGGTAATGCTGCGGCAACTCCCGATGGAAGCTCCCCGCCGCAGCTTTACCATGGTTGCACCGCCACCGGAACTGGTCCGGGCCCGGCTTTCGCCGCCAATGAGGTTGCCCCAGTGGGCTTTCGCCGGGGCTGCCTCGGTGGCGGCCATCGTGCTGGCGGTGCTGGTTTCCGCGGACGCCACCGGTATGCTGGCCCCCGGCGGGCAGTTGACCTCGCGAGAGGCGGACGGCCAGGCAATGGCGGTTCGTGTGCTGGAGAGTGCCGTCGCCAAGGACCAGTCCCTGGTCGCCGATGATGGAAATCCAATTCTAGAGTTGCCCGCCGCCGCACCGGCCGCCGCCGCACCGGCCGCAACCGCAGCCCCCGCTGCTGAGCCGTCTCCGGCTCCCCTTGCCATGCAGTTGGATGCTCCGCCGGCCGCGAAACCCGAGACTGGAACAGCCTTCGCCGAACCCTCTCCGGCCCCACTTGCGCGGGCCGCCGCGGCGCCAGTGGCCGCCGGCGAACCGGTAGACACCGAGGTAGAGACTGAGTTGGTCGCAGAACCTCCCCCGAAAGCCGCCGCGGAAGCCCTGGAAAACGGAGGCCAGCCGACAATCGAATCATCAGCAGCTGCGTCGCCTCCGGAGACCGGGCCCGGGTCCCTTCAAGAGGGAATGAGGGTTCCCGCGGCGGGGCCGGAGTCCAGGGAGCTTACCGTGTCCGAGGAAGAGGGGACCGCCGCTTTCTGGCGGGTGCTTGAGGGCTTGGTGGCCGTTGCCGGTGCGCTGTTCTTGGCCGGCTTGGTGTGGAAGATGACACTCTCTCGCCGGGCGGACCGAAGCTGAAGGCGGACCATAGCCATAACCGCTTCTTCAAGCGAAAGGCTGGCCAGACGCCGGCCTTTTTTCTTGGAAATGGGACTTGGGAGCCGAGCGCGACGATAACTCCGCAGACCACGGGAAGAGGGCCGGACTAGTTTGCGAAAATGCCAAACCATCTCACTCACCAAAAAACAGGACCTGCCGGGGCCAAGGAGTTTTCAAAAGGCTGGAACTTTTCTTCAGGTCGTTCCGTCATATACCAAGAAAGGCCTGGCGCCGAGTCAAGCATCGGCGAAAGGGAACGTCCGGAGCAATATTCAGTAGATCATCAGGAGGAGGAAAAATGTTCGGGGTAATCAAACGGGGAAGAGTTCATCTGGTGGCCTTGGGACTGGGAGTTGGGTTGCTCGCTCTCGTAGCCTGCGGCTCGGATGCGGAGACGCCAGCGGCCAACGCCGCGCCACCGGAGGCTCAGCAGCAACAGGCGGCGGATCTGGCGGGTCTCCTGAGTTCGCCGGTCGGCTCCGCCGCGTTCGAAGCGCTGGCCCGGAGCGCCGGCAGCACTCCGGCGGGCACCAACGCCGGCATCTGGGTTTCCGGCCAAGGAGAGGCCAGTGCCGCTCCGGACCTGGCAACCCTGAATCTGGACATCGTCGCCTTCGCCGACACCGTGGCAGAGGCCCGGGCCAGCGCCGCTGAGGCGATGGGGCAAACGCTGGAGGCCCTGAAATCCCGAGGCATCGCCGACCGGGACATTCAGACCAGCCGTTTCAACATCAATGCCCAATACACCTCGCGTGAAGTCACCAGGTGCTTTGAAGAAGGGGAAAGATCGGGCGCCGAAGTAGAGCTGGACGTACTCCACGTGGGTGCGCCGGAGTCCCCCGAGCCCGTAATGCAACTCGAAGCGATTGGGAGGCCGAAGGGCAGCAGTGAGTGCGTGCTGGAGCGGGAGCAAGTGGTCCTGGGTTACCAGGTGACCAACCAGCTAACCGTCACAGTTCGAAGCCTGGACTCTTTGGGCGAAATCGTCGACGGGGCGATCGAGGCGGGCGGCGACCTGGCCCGGTTCCAGAACGTTAGCTTCAGCATTGAGGACACCACGGCATTGAAGGACGAGGCACGGGCCGAGGCTATCGAGAATCTCAGGGCCAAAGCCGAGCAGATGGCCTCCCTGGCGGGAGTTCAACTGGGTAGACTCAACTACATCACCGAGTCAGGCGGATTCGCGCCATCTCCCATGGTGGTAATGGAGCGGGCAGCCTTCGCGGATATGGCGGCGCCAACACCCTTCATGTCCGGGGAGCTGGATGTAAGAGTGTCGGTCCAGGCGGCCTTCGAGATCATCGAGCCGGAGGTCTAGCCACCCCAGCGTGGAGGTTCGCTGAGCGAGCCAACCCCAGGTAGGAGCATGAAAATAGAGTTCCAGGGCACCCCCGCCGGGGAACAAGAGAAAGGCCGGCGCCGATCCGCTTTGTCGGGTCGGCGCCGGCCTTTATTCGTCCCTCGACACAGCGGTCTCCGCGGGCCCGGCGGCAAATTCTTGGCGGGGCACTGGGGAACAATTGGGGTGGCTTCCGGATGCCTCCGCTTGCGGCTCGAGTGGCAGCTTGCTAGAATTTCCCTGTTGGCAAATGGCATCAGGCCGTGCCATCTTCTTACCGGGGAGATATGGTTCTAAGCGACCAGACTATCGAAGAGGAACTGGGCGTGGGATTGTTCGCGATTTCGCTACCGTGCCGTTGGATATCCAAACGGCCCGCCTCTTCCCCTGGGGCGTTGGGTATTGAGGCGTTCAGCTACTGGCGGACAGGCTCACAGCCAAGCGCCCGCGGGCCGTGGTGGGGTTGACATGACCCCGATGCAGAAGGCCATCGGCCTAGCACGGCAGGTTCTGGGCTCGACTAGCCCAAATCCCGCGGTTGGCGCCGTCATCATCAAGGACGGCCTGGAGATCGGCTGCGGGTCCACTCTGCCGCCGGGGCAGCGCCACGCGGAGATCGGCGCCCTCGAGCATGCCGGGGCCGCGTCGAGAGGCGCCACGCTCTACACTTCCCTGGAGCCCTGCTGTAACTTCGGCCGCACGCCTCCGTGCACCCAAGCTATCATCGCCGCCGGGATCGTGCGGGTCTGCTTGGCTGCGCTGGACCCCAATCCCCGGGTCTCGGGCCGGGGATGCGCTGAACTCCGGTCGGCCGGGATTGAGGCGGTAATCGGCGAGGAGTCCGAGTCGGCCCAAGAGATTTATGAGGCTTTCACCAAGCACATCACAACCGGCATCCCCTTTGTCAGCGCCAAATTTGCTATGAGTCTGGACGGCAAGATCGCGACCCGCACCGGGGATTCCAGGTGGGTAACCGGCCCGGAATCCCGGGGTTTGGTCCAGCAAATGCGGCGGGAGATCGATGGTATCCTGGTGGGCGTTAACACCGTGCTGGCCGACGACCCTCAATTGACGGCCCGCGACCCGGAAGGCAACCCCCTGCCGCGACAACCGCTGCGGGTGGTCGTCGACAGCCGATGCCGCACCCCCGGCGAATCTGGGTTGTTTGGGCAGCCGGAGCACACTCTCATCGCCTGCACTGAAAAAGCCTCTTCGGAAGACGTGGCCCGGCTGGAAAGGGCCGGGGCCGAAGTGCTTCAACTTCCCGCCGGCGAGGACGGCCGCGTGGACTTGGGAGAGCTGCTGGCAGAACTGGGCCGCCGCGACGTGGTAAGCTTGATGGTAGAAGGGGGCGGGATGGTCCTTGGCTCCCTGTTCGACGCCAGGCTGGTTGACAAGGTGTACGCTTTCATCGCGCCACTGATCATCGGGGGCTCACAGGCCTCATCCCCAGTAGAGGGCCGAGGAGTCGAGCAGTTGGCCGGCGCTTGGCGAATGGAAGGAGCCAGCGTCCGAACCGTCGGCCCGGACTGGCTGGTGGTAGGCTACCCGGAGAAGAAGAGTTAGGATGTTCACGGGAATAGTTGAGGAAGTCGGAGCGGTGGCGAGCCTGGAGGGCTACTGCCTGCAAATCCGGGCCATCCTGATCATGGAAGGCATGAAGCTGGGCGATAGCATCGCCGTCAACGGGGCCTGCCTCACCGTTGTCGAGCACCGCGACGACGGGTTCAGCGTGGAACTCTCGCCCGAAACCCTGCGGCGGACATCTTTCGGAACCCTGAAAGCAGGTCACGCAGTCAACCTGGAACGGCCTCTGGCGGTAAGCGACCGCCTCGGCGGCCACATCGTTCAGGGCCATGTGGACGCCACGGGGCGGATCACATCCAGCAAGCCGGAGGGAGAATGTGTCATCCTCCGGGTGTCCTGCCCGAAGACACTTATGCGATACATCGTGGAGAAAGGCTTTGTCGCGGTTGACGGCATAAGTCTTACCGTGGTAAAAAAAGGTACTTCATCGTTCACTCTGTCCCTCATCCCCTACACGCTGGAGAACACCAGCCTGCGAGAGAAAACTGGGGGCGGCCGCGTGAACCTGGAAGCCGATATTGTGGCCAAGTACATCGAAAGCCTCCTACCAGAGCAGCCGGCGAACCGATGAACGCTTGGGCGAAAGAAGGACGCTATTATGCCTCTGTGTAGTGTGGAGGAGGCCCTAGAGGACCTCAAAGCAGGTAAGTTTCTTATCGTGGTCGACGATGAGAACCGGGAGAACGAAGGCGATCTGGTAATGCCTGCCGAGATGGTGACTGCGGATGCGGTCAATTTTGTCGTTACCCACGCCCGGGGTCTTTTATGCATGCCCATCTCCGGTGAAAGGCTGGACGAACTGGACATGCCGCTGATGGTAGCCAGCAACACCTCGATCAAACATCACACCGCCTTTACCGTGTCGGTGGACTACAGGAAAAACACCACCACCGGTATCTCTGCGAGCGACCGGGCCGCTACCATCCGCGCCATGATCGACCCCAACGCCCGGGCCGAAGACTTCTCTCGTCCGGGTCACCTGTTTCCGCTGCGTTGCCATCCGGGCGGGGTCTTGGCTCGGGCTGGGCACACCGAGGCAATTGTCGACCTGTGCAAAATGGCGGAATTGAATCCGGCGGGCGTGGTGTGCGAAATCATGAACGAGGACGGCTCCATGGCCCGGATGCCGGACCTGGAAACCTTTGCCGAAGTCCACAAATTGAGGGTACTCAGCATCACCCAGATCATCGCCCACCGGCGCCGCCACGAGCGGCTCATCGAGCGCGTGGCGGAAGCGCGCCTCCCCACCAAGTACGGCGAGTTCACCGCTGTGGCCTACCAGAGCGCGGTGGATGCGGGAGAGCACATTGCGTTGACCATAGGCAAGTGGGAGCGGGACCAGCCGGTCCTGGTCCGAATACACAGCGAGTGCCTGACCGGGGATGTTTTGGGCAGCCTCCGATGTGATTGCGGAGACCAGATAGACATGGCCCTGAAAATTCTGGGCCAGGAAGGGGCCGGCGTCTTTCTATACATGCGGCAGGAGGGCCGGGGCATCGGGCTGCACAACAAGATCAAGGCTTATTCGCTGCAAGACGGCGGCCTGGACACGGTGGATGCCAACCGGTCCCTGGGGTTTGAACCGGACCTGCGCCACTACGGGATCGGCGCCCAGATAATCCGGGACCTGGGAATCAGCAAGCTACGCCTGCTGACCAACAACCCCCGTAAGGTGGTTGGCCTCTCGGGCTTCGACCTGGAGATTGTGGAACGGGTGCCGGTTGAAGCCACGGTTAACGACGAAAACCGAGGCTACCTCCAGACCAAGCGAGCGCGGATGGGGCACATCATCAGTAGTTGCTAGCGCCGGGCCTTTCCGCGATAGGCCCGTCTATTTGATAACCCGTCTATTTGATGACAGTCGGGGCGACCGGCCGGTCGCCCCTACGCTGTTCCGGCCGTCCTTCTCTAGCCTGTCTCTTTTCCGACCTTGGACATGAGATAGGCCTGGATGAACTCATCCACGTTTCCGGCGAGCACCGCATCCGGGTTGGTGCTCTGGTGGTTGGTCCGGTGGTCTTTCACCGACTTGTACGGATGCAGCACGTAGCTGCGAATCTGGTTTCCCCATTCCGGGCTTACCCTCTGGCCCCGGAGTTTCGCTAGCTCCTCGGCCCGCTGCTCGTTCTGCCGGGCCAGGAGTTTGGCCCTCAGGATGCGCAGGGCAAATTCCCGGTTCTGATGCTGGGACCGCTCGTTCTGGCAGCTAATGACGATGCCTGATGGGACGTGGGTCAAGCGTACCGCGGAAGCCACTTTCTGCACGTTCTGCCCCCCGGGGCCACTGGCCCGGAAGAAGTCCAACTTCAGGTCTTCGGACCGCACCGTCACTTCGGCTTCTTCGTCTGAGACCGGAATAACCTCCACCACGGCGAAAGAGGTGTGCCGCAAGTGGTTAGGGTCATAGGGCGACAGGCGGACCAGCCGGTGGACGCCCCGCTCGGCGCTCGCGTAGCCGAAGGCGTGAGGGCCTCCGACTTCCAGGGTGGCGTTGCGGAGGCCGGCTTCATCTCCGTAGGAGAGGTCCATTATCTGAACCGGGCGGCCCTGTATTTCCGCCCATTTGGCGTACATGCGCAGCAGCATCTCTGCCCAGTCCTGAGAGTCGGTGCCCCCGGCTCCGGCGTGGATGGTGACGATAGCCGGCCGGTCGTCGAAGGGTCCGGACAAGGTCAGGTTGACCTCTTCCCGGGCCAAGGACCGGGTGATCGTGCGGGCCTCGGCCTCCAACTCTTCCTGTAGGGAATAGTCCTCCTCCGCCAGGGCCAGTTCGGTCAACTCCAGTAGGTTCTTGGAGCCCGTTTGAAGGCCTCGCCAAAGGGTCACCGCGTCTTTGAGGCGGCCCAACTGCTGCATTTTCCGTTGGGCTTCCCGGGGGTCGTCCCAAAAGCCGGGAGTGGCCGATTCCAGCTCCATGCGGGCAATCGCAATTTCTTTGTCAGCGAGGTCAAAGACGCTCCACCACGGAATCTATCTTCTTACAAACGGTTTGCAGGTTCAGCTTGAGTTGTTCCATGCTCTCTCCTATTCCCCCGGACTGAGTGCCCGGCAAGCCGGGCGTCTGCTTTTCGGGCCGGTCTGATCGGGGGCTTTTCGGGCTCGAAAAGAGTTGCCAACTGTAACGGCCTGTCCTTTTCGGACGGCCGATTGCGCCTCCAGTTGCGTGAGAAACTTCGCCCCGCTGCCCGCACTGCCACCAGCACGACGGGTCAATGTTGTCCCTTGGGCATATTTGACCGGCGGCCGCGCCGGAGCCTGGGCGACAGACTACCTGGATTCACGCTACGGATACCGCCGCCCCATTATAGCAAGAAACCGGTCGTTGAGGCGGAGAAACGGTACCCCGGCGTACAACTTTCCCCGGCACATTTCCCAGACCAAGGAGGCTGCCGAAGCCAGTTAGGCGGATCGCCAGTGACGGCCTGAGTTGACAAATGCGGAGGGGGTAGGGGTATGCTCTACCGGGCAAACTGTTTGCTGTAGATGAGGGCGTCTGTCCGCCCACCTGGAGGTGCCGGCCTTGGATTGGCTGCTGGCTATCCCGCTAAGCTTTGGAGCGTACCTGCTGGGCTCACTACCCACCGGCTACCTGGTGGTTCGCCTGGTCAAGGGCGTCGACATACGGCAGGTGGGCACCAAGAACGTGGGAGCCCTGAACACCTACCAGCAAGTCGGAGCCTTTGGCGGGCTGTTCGTGCTCTTCGTGGACGCCGGCAAAGGGGCCTTGGCCGTGCTGATCCCCGGCTGGCTTGGCGCGCCGGACGAGGTCCTTTTCCTGACGACTCCGCTGGTCGTGGCGGGCCATAACTGGACGGTATTCCTTCGTTTTCAGGGCGGAAAAGGGGCGGCGGCTATCTTCGGTATTTCTCTGGCCCTGGTACTCGTGCCAACCCTCGTCACCATTCTCCCGGTGGCTTTGGTCATATTCTTGACCCGCAACGTCGTAACCGGCGCGGGCGTCGGATTTGTATTCTTGAACGTCATGTTGGTGGTCACCGGCCAGGGCGCCGTGCAGATCATCCTGTGCGCGTCGTTGACGGTAATGGTAGTTGTGACCTACTCCATCGGTATCCGGGAGCAATTACTCACGGCATTCAAGACCCGCCAATGGCGCGGGCTGTTCAACCGTTTGCCCTGACCGGTCGCACCGGCCTTCGAATCCCCTCGCGGTCTGCCGGTCCGGGCGAGAAAAGGCCCCGAGACTCCATCAGGTCTGGAAAATCCAACGGGCAACCGCGACGTTTTCCGTACAGCGGGCCAGCCCATTAGGCTATAATGTACCGGGAGTTCTTAACTCCAAGCCCCGTGGAAGCCGCGCTGGGAGGCAGGCGGCGGCCGGTGACAGAATCGCTAGCCGAACGCTCGTGCCAGAGGCATCCACGGACCTCCGAAATTTTCATGCAGGCCGAATTATGCTAGATCACGGTACCCTCGAAAGCGGCAACGCCGATCCGGTAGAGGCCCGGCGCCACCGAATGCGCCACTCCGCGGCCCACGTCATGGCTGAGGCAGTCACCGAGCTGTTTCCAGAAGCAAAGATAGCCATCGGGCCACCCACGGCGGACGGTTTCTACTACGATTTCGACGTTTCCCGCCCGTTCACCCCCGAGGACCTGGAGCAAATCGAAAAGTTGATGCTCCGGAGCATCGCCGGCGGTCATGACTTCCTCCGGGAGGAGATCGGCCGGGGGGAAGCCAAGAACCTTTTTGCCGATCAGCCCTACAAGCTGGAGATCATCGACAGTCTGGCCAACGCCGAGACGCTGTCGGTCTACCGGCACGCCGAGTTTGTGGACCTCTGCCAGGGGCCCCACGTGGCCAACACCTCCGAGATAGTTGCGGTGAAGCTGCTCCAACTGGCCGGGGCCTACTGGCGGGGCGACGAACACCGCCCGATGCTCCAACGCATCTACGGCACCGCCTTCGAGAGCCAGGAGGAGTTGGATGCCTATCTGGCCCGGCTGGAAGAGGCGGAGAAACGCGACCACCGCACCCTGGGGCGCCAACTGGGCCTCTTCACGGTCCACGAGGAGATCGGCTCCGGACTGGTCGTGTGGCACCCCAAGGGAGGCCGGATTCGCACCCTCATCGAGGACTACTGGCGGGCGCTTCACTACCGCCTGGGCTACGACATCATCTACTCGCCCCATATAGGCCGCGCCCAGCTTTGGCAGACGAGCGGCCATCTGGATTTCTACCGAGACAGCATGTACGCCCCCCTGGTGGTGGACGAGCAGGAGTATTTCCTGAAGCCGATGAACTGCCCGTTCCACATCATGGTGTACCGCTCGGCGCTGCGGAGCTACCGGGAACTGCCCCTGCGCTTCGCCGAGCTGGGCACGGTCTACCGCTACGAACGCAGCGGGGTGCTCCACGGGCTGATGCGCGTGCGGGGGTTCACCCAGGACGACGCCCATATCTTCTGCCGCCCGGACCAGGTGGAAGCCGAAGTCGGCGGCGTGCTGGACCTGACTTTCGAGCTTCTGGAGGCCTTCGGGTTCGCCGATTACTCCATATCTCTGTCCACCCGGCCCGAGAAGTACGTGGGCGACCCGGAGACGTGGGACCATGCTACCCAGTCCCTCAGGCTGGCCCTGGAGCAACGGCATCTAACCTTCGACATCGACGAAGGCGGCGGGGCCTTCTACGGCCCCAAGATAGACATCAAGATCACCGACGCCCTGGGCCGGGCCTGGCAATGCACCACGGTCCAGTTCGACTTCAACCTGCCGGAACGGTTCGACCTGACCTTCCAGGACGCCGAAGGAGGCCGGAGCCGCCCCTACATGGTGCACCGGGCCATCCTGGGGTCCATGGAGCGGTTCCTGGGAGTGCTGATCGAGCACTACGCCGGGGCCTTCCCCCTGTGGCTGGCCCCCGTCCAGGCGGTGGTCATCCCCATCGCCGACCGGCACCTGGATTACGCCGAGTCACTGAAAGGCAAGCTGGAGGCTGGCGGATTCCGGGTGGAAGTCGACTCTCGCGGCGAGCGGATGAACCTAAAGATACGCAACGCCCAGATGCAGAAAATCCCTTACATGCTGGTCGTGGGGGACAGAGAGCAGAAAGAGGGAGCCGTTGCGGTGCGGCACCGGGAAGAAGGCGACCTGGGAAAGATGCCGCTTTCAGGTTTGGTGGAGCGGCTGAACGGGGAGTTGGGCGGGTAAGGCGAAGGCCGGAAAATGGTTTCCCCGGCGCCATTCTCAGGCCGGTTGCAATTCAACCGGGGCTGTTGAGGAATGACACCTTTCAGCAATTGAGTTGACTGAGTACTACCGCCTCTTCTAAACCAGCCGACCTGCTACGATCTTGTGCAGAACGCTGCCCGTCAAGGTCTGGTAGGGAATGCCCTCCTCCAGCGCCCTCTTCCGGAGGGCTTCCAGTTCCTTCCTGAATACCCGGATGTTCACCCGCGTGTCTTTCTTGAAAGAATTGGCCGGCTCCCAGGTATCGACACCCAAACGCTGTGGTGTTCCGCGGCGTTGTGGTTGACAATGGAGATATGGAAAACTCTCCCGCCTCTCAAGCGGGTTCACATAGGAGTCCCCATGCCCAACCGTCTGATCCACGAGACCAGCCCCTACCTGTTGCAACACGCCCAAAACCCGGTGGACTGGTACCCATGGGGTGAAGAGGCCCTGGCCCGCGCCAAAGCCGAGGACAAGCCCATCCTGCTCAGCATCGGGTATTCTGCCTGCCACTGGTGCCACGTCATGGAGCGGGAATCCTTCGAAAATGAAACCATCGCCGCCCTGATGAACGAGGGCTTCGTCAGCATCAAGGTGGACCGGGAGGAGCGGCCCGACCTGGACGCGGTGTACATGGAGGCGGTGCAGATGCTGACGGGCAGCGGCGGCTGGCCGATGACCGTTTTCCTCACCCCGGAGGGCAGAGCGTTCTACGGCGGCACCTACTTCCCGCCGGAGGACCGCCACGGCATGCCGGGTTTCCCCAGGCTGCTCCGGTCTCTCTCTGAAGCGTACGCGAATAGCCAGGGGGAGATCGGCCGGGTCACCCAGCAGCTCGCCGAGAGGATGGGCCGCTCCGGCCAGATGCTTCAGGGGGAGACTCCACCAACGGAGGAGATCTTACACGAAGCCTACTCCAACCTGGCCGCCGGCTTCGACTTTGAGAACGGCGGCCTCGGCGCCGCCCCAAAATTCCCCCAGCCCATGTCGTTGGAATTCCTGCTTCGCTACCACCACCACGGCTACCCCAACGCATCGAGGCGCGCCCTAGAGATGGTGGAGCTTACCCTGGAGAAGATGGCCCAAGGCGGCATCTACGACCAGATCGGCGGGGGCTTTCACCGGTACTCCACCGATGACCTCTGGCTGGTCCCCCACTTCGAGAAGATGCTCTACGATAACGCCCTGCTGGCCCGGCTCTACCTGCACGCCCACCTGGTCACGCGTCGCCCTCTATATCGCCGGATAGCCGAGGAGACTCTGGACTACGTCCTGCGGGAGATGACCGACCCAAGTGGCGGTTTCTACTCGGCCCAGGACGCCGACAGCGAGGGAGTGGAGGGCAAGTTTTTCGTCTGGTCTCCGGAGGAAATCCGGGCCGCGCTGGGAGACGAGGAAGGCGACATCTTCAACGGTTTTTTCGGGGTCACCGGCGCCGGAAATTTCGAGGGAAAGAACATCCTCAACATATCACAGGAGGTGGCCCCCTATGCCGAAGGGCACGGGCTCTCTCCGGAGCGGCTGCAGCGAGTCGTAGACCGGGGCAAAACGGTCCTCCGGGAAACGCGGGAGCGCCGGGTCCACCCGCTGCGGGACGACAAGGTGCTCGCTTCCTGGAACGGCCTCATGCTGCGCAGCTTCGCCGAGGCGGCGGTGGCCCTGGGCCGGGCCGACTACCTGCAGGCCGCGATCAGGAATGCCAGCTTTCTGATGGAGACCATGAAACCAGCGGGTCGCCTGCTCCGCACCTACCGGGCTGGACAGGCCAAGCTTCTGGGTTACCTGGAGGACTACGTTTGCATTGCCGACGGGCTCCTGGCTCTCTACGAAGCTACTTTCAACCCCCGATGGCTGGCCGAGGCTACCGGGTTGGCTGATTCCATGATAAAGCTGTTCTGGGACGATACGGACGGCGGCTTCTACGACACCGGCTCGGACCACGAGGCGCTGGTGGTCAGGCCCAGGGATATCTTCGACAACGCTCAGCCCTGCGGCGGGTCGGTGGCCGCCGACGTCCTGCTGCGGCTGGCGGTGATCACCGGCAACCAGGAATATGCCGTCAAAGGAGCTGCGCCACTGAAAGCCCTCGGCGACCTAATGGGCCGGGCCCCGGCGGGCACCGGGCACTGGCTGGGGGCCCTGGACTTCCACCTCGCCGCGCCCAAAGAGATCGCCATCATCGGCCCTCCCGAGGACCCGGCCACCCAGGCCCTGGTCGACACCGTATTCAACCGCTACCTGCCCAATAGAGTGGTGGTGGGAGCCTCATCACTCCCTCCTGCGGAAGGAGGGCAAGAGGGGGTCAAGCACCCCATCGACCCCCCTCTCCTCCGTGACCGGGGAATGGTCGACGGCAAGCCAACGGCCTACGTGTGCCAGAATTACGCGTGCCAGCTTCCGGTCACCGAGGTAGAGGCGCTGTCGAAGCAGCTCGCGGGCTGACCTCCGCGGAATCGGGAGGAAGAAGGGGCCGGCGCTGCTCCGCCACCACGCCCACGGGTTCGGCTACTGACCAGGGAAGCCCTTCTCGCAAGGGAAATCAGCTTTCAGCCCTTGAGCACTCAGACACCGGTAAACCGGCTGGCTGAAGACCGCGCCTCAGCCAGCCGGCAGGTTACTAGATCGCGTCCACGATCGCATTCAGAGTGGCGCTGGGACGCATGGCTTTGGCGGCCAGCTCATCATTGGGATGGTAATAACCACCGATATCCACCGGCTGTCCCTGAGCGTCGTTAAGCTCCTGCACGATCTTGTCTTCGTTGGCGGCCAACTGCTGGGCCACCTCGACAAAGCGAGCTTGCAGCTCTGGGTCCTGGGTCTGCTTGGCCAGCGCTTCCGCCCAGTACAGAGCGAGGTAGAAATGACTGCCTCGGGTGTCCAGTTCGTTCACCCGGCGCGATGGCGCCCGGCGGTTTTCCAAATGCTGCCCGATCGCTTGGTCCAGGGTCTCAGCCATGAGTTTCGCCTTGTCGTTCTTAAAGACCTCGCCGAGATGCTCGAAGGATGCGACGAGGGCACAGAATTCACCCAGAGAATCCCACCGCAAATGACCCTCCTCAAGGAACTGCTGTACGTGCCTGGGGGCCGACCCGCCAGCGCCCGTCTCAAACATCCCACCACCCTGAAGCAGGGGGACGACAGAAAGCATCTTGGCGCTGGTGCCTAATTCGAGGATGGGGAAGAGGTCAGTCAGATAATCACGCAGGATGTTGCCAGTGACGGAAATCGTGTCCTGGCCGGCCCGGCTGCGTGCTATTGTGGACTTCATCGCGTCGATAGGAGACATGGTGCGAATGTCCAACCCGGCGGTGTCGTGGGTAGGCAGATATTGGTCCACTTTCTTAATGAGTTCAGCGTCGTGAGCCCGGTTCGGGTCCAACCAAACGATGGCCGGCGAGCCGGTGGCTCTAGCCCGATTGACCCCAAGTTTGACCCAGTCCCGGATCGCCGCGTCTTTGGTCTGGCACATCCGAAAGATATCGCCTTCCTCGACGCTCTGTTCCATCAGAGTTGTGCCCGATGTGTCCACGACCCAAATCGCCCCTTTACCGGGAGCTTTGAAGGTCTTGTCGTGAGACCCATACTCTTCGGCTTTCTGGGCCATCAGCCCCACATTGGCGACACTGCCGATGGTAGACGGGTCGAAAGCCCCATGATTCTGACAATCTTCGATAATCGCCTGATATAGAGTCGCATAAGAGCGATCAGGAATCATCGCGATCGTGTCGTGCAACTCGTTGTCGGGACCCCACGTGCGGCCGCCATCGCGGACAATCACGGGCATGGTAGCATCGATAATCACATCACTCGGCACATGCAGATTGGTGATACCTCGATTGGAGTTCACCATCATCAGCTCCGGGCGGGCACTGTAGACCGCCTGTATATCTGCCTCGATTTCCGCTCGTTTGGCTTCAGGCAGAGATTCAATTTTGGTGTAGAGTTCAGCCACTCCGTTGTCGGGGTTCACCCCGAGTTCACCCAGCACAGCCGCGTGTTTGGCCAACACGTCCTGGTAGTAAACCGACACGCAATGGCCGAAAATAATCGGATCGGAGACGCGCATCATGGTCGACTTCAGATGCAAAGAAAGCAACACGCCATCGGCTTTAGCCTTTTCCATCTGGTCAGCGTAAAACTGGCGCAGCGCCTTCACATTCATCGCGGTACAGTCGATGATTTCATCGGCTAACAGGGGGATATCGGCTTTCAGTACGGTCACACTACCATCGCCGGCCACAAACTCGATAGCAGCCGATCCCGCTGCCGCGACCGTCACGGCCTGTTCACTACCGTAGAAATCACCACTGCTCATGTGGGCAACGCGGGTTTTGGACACTTCCGGCCAGTCCCGCATCATCCGATGGGGATTGCGCTTCCCGTGCTCTTTGACCGAGGTGGCCGACCGGCGATCGGAGTTCCCTTCTCGCAGAACCGGGTTGACCGCACTACCCAACACCCTGGAAAAGCGCACGTGCAGTTCGCGTTCTTGGTCGGTTGCAGGCACATCGGGGTAGTCGGGAATATCATATCCCTTGTCCTGCAACTCTTTGATCGCGCCTTTTAGCTGGGGAATAGAGGCACTGATATTGGGCAGCTTGACAATGTTCGCCGCCGGGTCCTCGCACAACTCACCGGACATGGTCAGATAGTCGGGGACTTCTTGCTCATCTGTCAGCTTGTCTGGGAAATTGGCGATAATGCGGCCAGTCAAAGAGATATCCCAGGCCGCCAGTTCAATGCCGGATCCCTTGGTAAAGGCCCGGAGAATTGGCAGCAACGAGTGTGTGGCCAGGGCCGGAGCCTCATCAATCTTGGTATAAATAATCTGGGACGCTTCTGGCATATTCTTCTCCTTAACAAATAAGTTTCACGGGCTGCTACGAGTTGCAAAGGGAGGATTAACGATAGTCCCGGCCACATGAATCAATGCCGATTATAAGCCAGCTAAATTGACATTGCCTAGTCCCGCACCTAATCCTGACCGTGAATTCTGACTATTGCTGCGACCGGCCCTCGGTCTTTGTACCACTTGTTATGTCAGGCCCACAAGGGCAAGAATCAGGCGGTCTGCCAATGTGGCTTCAGGGGCGGGTCACTAGACCTCGATCATCAACGGCCGGGGTGTCTCGTGTGCGCCGGACGAGCACCGGGGCTACCGCCCGGAGGGCAGGGGATGTATAATAATCCCGGCTCCAAATCGACCTGGCGGCTCCATCTGGCAACGTCAATTCCTCTGGCAATACGAGCCGCACCATGCCTGCCGTGCAAGTCGGGAAAGACGCCGGAGGCAGCCCGACGGTGTTACAGCAGTCTTGCGAATGGCGGCCCGAAGTCGCATTTAACGGCCGCGACACCGGCGCCGAGTTCGGCAAATACTTGATGGAAACGGTGGAAGACTCCAACGTGGAATCAAGTGGGAGATATTCGTCCACGCCTCATAAGGCGAGGCTCGTCAGCGGCACGCCATCAGCTTTCAGTTCCAGCCTTCGACTTGAGGGTAAGGGCCGCGTATGACTCGTGGATCGGGTACTGTGGTCATGTGGCTCGGTCTGTGACATATTGGCCTATTTCACGACGCTGACAGCTGGGTGCTGATAGCTGAACGCTAAACAATACGGAGGAATGATCGGCATATGCGCAGTAAGGTAACGGTAATCGGGGCTGGCAACGTGGGCGCCACGGCCGCCCAGAGGATTCATCAGTTGGGAATCGCAGACGTGCTGCTGGTTGACGTCGTCGAGGACCTTCCCCAGGGCAAAGCGTTGGACATGTTGGAGTCCGGGCCGGTGCTGGGCACCGACGCCAGCATCACCGGCAGCAATGGCTACGCTGAGTCTGCCGACTCCGATGTGGTCGTCATCACCGCCGGTATCGCCCGCAAGCCCGGCATGAACCGGGATGACCTGCTCCTGACCAACATGAAGATTACGGCGTCGGTCACGGCAGATGTGGTCAAATACTCGCCCAACTGCATCATCATCGCGGTGACCAACCCCCTGGATGCCATGGTGCAGAACGTGTTCGAGGCCAGCGGGTTTCCCCGCAACCGGGTGTTCGGGATGGCCGGGATACTGGACACGGCCCGTTTCCGCACCTTCATCGCCCAGGAGCTGGACGTTTCCGTGGAGGACGTGCAGGCCCTGGTGTTGGGCGGCCACGGGGACGACATGGTGCCCCTGGTCCGGTACACTTCGGCGGGCGGCATCCCCATCAGCGAGTTGATGTCCCAGGAGACAATCGACCAGTTGGTGAAGCGCACCCGAGGCGGCGGCGGTGAGATCGTTGCCCTGCTCAAGGCCGGAAGCGCCTACTACGCTCCCTCCGCGGCTATCACTCAGATGGTTGAGGCTGTGCTGTTAGACAAGAAGCGCATCCTTCCCTGCTGCGCCTACCTGGAAGGGGAGTACGGAATCAATGGCCTCTGCGTGGGCGTCCCGGTGAAGCTGGGAGCCGGAGGCATGGAAAAAGTCATCGAGGTCGGCCTCACCGATGCGGAAAAGACCGCGCTGCAAAGCTCCGCGGCCAGCGTTCAGGAGTTGGTCGACGTGATGCGAAAGGCCAGGGCCGAGGCAGGGTAGTCCAGCGTCAACTTGGTGTCGACGGACCGCCCGGCGCCCCCGTCTTGGCCTTCCCCTTCGTAAGAGGAAGCAACTGGTCCCCTCCCCGTTGGTGAAGGGGAGAGTTAGAGTGGGGCAGCATCGCAACATCGTTTCTTGCTTCTCGGTATGCTGGTCCGGCCCGAGTATCAGATAGGTTCTTGAAGCCGCCCGCGTCAGTGGCAGGGATTCCTTAACAAGAAGAAGGGAGTCGAGCAAATGCTCAAGCGGACATCGCTGGAACGGGCGCTACTGGCAAAGGCGGCCCGGTATCTGCCCGGAGGCAATCTCGGCAACCTCTCGCTCCAGGGCGACCTCGACTTCCTGGTCAAGGAAGGACGGGGCTCCCGTATCTGGGATGTCAGCGGCAACGAGTACGTCGATTGGTTAATGGGCTCGGGCCCCATGATCCTGGGCCACGCTCATCCCGCCGTGGTCGAAGCGGTGATGAAAGCGGTGGAGCAGGGGAGCACCTTCTTCACCACCAACGAGCGAGCGGTGCTGCTGGCCGAGGAGCTGGTTGAAGCCGTCCCCTGCGCCGAGCAGATCCGGTTCACCACCAGCGGCACCGACGCCTGCTTCCAGGCCATGCGGGCGGCCCGGTCCTACCGGAAACGGGAAAAGGTGCTGAAGTTCGAGGGTGGCTTCCACGGCACCAGCGACTACGCCATGATGAGCGTCACCCCGTCGGCCGGGGAAGAATTTCCCCAGGCATCGCCCAGTAGCGGCGGCATCCCCAAGGCCGTCCAAGAGTTGATGCTAATCGCCCCTTTTAATGACCTGGACACCACATCGGCCATCATCGAGGCCCATCACGACGAGTTGGCCGCGGTTATCGTGGAACCTTTACAGCGGATGCTGGCGCCCCAGCCGGGGTTCCTTCAAGGGTTGCGCCAGGTCACGGCCCAGCACGATATCCCGCTGATTTTCGACGAGGTGGTGACCGGCCTCCGCCTGGCTTACGGCGGCGCCCAGGAACACTATGGGGTAATTCCAGACTTGTGCTGCATGGGCAAGATAATGGGCGGAGGCTACCCCCTGGCGGCGGTGCTGGGCCGGGGCGACATTCTGTCCGTCTATCACCGGAGCATCGCCGCTGCCGATAGTTATGTCAACCAGATTGGCACCCTCAACGGCAATCCCATTGCTTGCGCCGCCGGGCTGGCCACCCTCGCTGAATTGCGTAAACCAGGCGCCTATGAAGGGTTGCGCGCCGCCGGCGCCCAGTTGCGCCGGGCCCTGGTGGATATCTGCGCCGAGAACGGGATTGGCGTCCAGGTCTGCGGTGAGGATTCCGTCTTTGACGTGTACTTCACCGGGCAGCCGGTCTTCAACTACCGGGACGGGCTCGCGGGAGATGCCGGGATGTTCAACCGGTTCAACGCCGGGCTGTTGGAACAGGGGATTCTGAAGGGCGCCCCGAAGTTCTACCCCTCCGCGGTCCACACCGGCGAAGATGTCGACAAGACCATTGCGGCTTTCCGGGAAGTAATCTCGACGCTACAGGACTAGTTACTCAGTCAACTTGATTTTGACCGGATGTCATTCTGAGGAGCGAAGCGACGAAGAACCTCAGCGTAACAACGAGATTCTTCGCTTCGCTCAGAATGACAATCAACGGTGTTTGGTTGACTGAGCGCCGCTACTTCGCCACCGCCAGCTTCGTGATGAGGGGCTTGGCGGTCATTATGTGCTTCCGCAGGCCCAGGTCACTGGAACTGATGCCCATGGCAAGCCCGATCACCTGGGACAGGTGCAGGATGGGTATGTCGATCTTCCGTTGGGCCTGAGCGGCGGCCTTCGGTTGGAAGCCGTCCAGGTTCAGATGGCATAGGGGGCATGGTGTCACCATCGCGTCTGCACCCAGGTCCTTGACGTCGGCGGTATGCTTGGCCACCATCGCCAGGGAGTTCTTCTCGTTGATGGTTAGGATGGGGAAACCGCAACAACGGGTCTTGCCGGCGTAGTCCACCACCGTGGCTCCCACCGTCTCGATCAGCGTTTCCAGGGCGGTCTGCCGCTCCGGGTGCTCTTCCATGTCCAGCGCATCGGCGGGACGCACCAGGTAACAACCGTAGAAAGGTGCAACCCTCACCCCTCCCAGGGGCCGGGTTATCTGCTGCACCAGCTTGTCTAGACCGTAGTCCTCGATAAGTATCCAGAGCAGGTGCTTGGGCTCGGCGGTCCCCTTGTATTCCAGGCCCTCTTCAGCCAGGTACGAGTTGATTCGAGCCAGATACTCCGGGCTCGCTTTCATGCGCCGGTTGGCCTGGCTCATCACCCCCTGGCAGGTGCTGCAGATGGTCATGATGGGCAGGCCCAGGTTCTCCGCCATGGCGAAGGTCCTAGCGTTGAGAGAGTCGCCCAGGACCTCGTTCTTTTCCTGCAGGACGCCGGCTCCGGTGCACGAAGCGCCGGGCATCACCTGAATCTCGATGCCGAGCTTTTGGCAGATCAGCTTGGTGGCCATGTTCAGTTCCGGGCAACCGCCTTGGGCTACACAACCTGGGAAGTAAGCGTACTTCAACTTGGGCCTCCGGGTCCGTTAATTAGCCTATTTGGCCCCACCCCGGCCTTTGGCCACCCTTCTCCCTCAGGGAGAAGGACCGGGAGCGTGGGAAGGGTTCAGTGCATCAGATGGTTTGTATAACCGGAGTTTACCTCCGGTTATACCTTCTCGGGCTTTTCCAGTTTCTCTACGAGCTTTTGGACGTTGTGGGCGCCTTCGATCTTCTTGTGGATAATGGGCGGCATCTTCCCGTGGGTGAAAGCCCGGATCCCAACCGGGAGGAAGCCCATCAACGCTGGAATGTTGGTGATTCCCACCGTCTTGACCGGCAGTCGGAGTTCGTCCAGCCGGCCGCTATGGGCCACCAAGTCCACGAATACCTCGGCGTGACGGGCGCCGTTGCAATTGTTGAAGCCGGCGGCCATCGCCTGCTCCCGAAGGGCCATGATGCGCTCCATGGGGGCGATTCCCTTCGGGCACACCTCGACGCACTCGGCGCAACGGGTGCAGTCCCACATGCCGGTGACCTGGCCCAGCTTTTCCAGGCGTTCCTTGGAAACCCCGCCGGCGTCGCCATCCCTGGGGTCGGCGGTGAACCGGTAGGCCTTGGCCAGTGCCGCCGGGCCCAGGAACGTGGGGTCGACCTCAAGAACCGTGCAATCGGAAACGCAGCAGCCGCACATGATGCAGGCGGTTACCGCGGAGAGGTGCAGCATGGACTCATTTGAGGCAAGGTACTCGCCTTCCGGTTCGGGGCCCTGGGGCTGGAGATAGGGCTCGATGGCAACGATCTTGTCCCAGAATGTCCCAAAGTCAACCACCAGGTCTTTGATGGTCCCCATGTTCCCCGCCGGCTCCACGACGATGGCGTTGTCCGGGCCGGAGACCTCGCTAACTTGGGTCTTGCAGGCCAGGCGGGCCTGGCCGTTGACCCGCACGGCGCAGGAGCCGCAGATGGAGCTTCGGCAGGAGCAACGAAGGCTCAACGTGCCGTCCATGTCCTCCCGAATCTTGATCAAGGCGTCCAGGACCGTGGACTTATCCTCGGCGGCTACGGTGAACTCTTGCCAGTAGGCTTCCGGGTTTTCGGCTTCAGGGTCGTAGCGTCGTACCTTGATTGTGACGTCCATGGGTTAGTACTTCCTCTCTTCGGGTGTCCATTGGGTGATGGATACCGGCAGATAGGAGATCTCCGGTCCTCCCTCGCTCTTGGTCACCACAATGTGCTTCATCCAGTTCTCGTCGTCCCGGTCGGGGTAGTCGGTGCGAGACTGGGCGCCCCGGCTGTCCTTCCGGTCCAGGGCGCTGAGCGCGAGGGCCTCGCCGCAATCCAACAAGAAGCCCAACTCAAGAGCGAACACCAGATCGGTGTTGAAAACGCGGCCTTTGTTGTCCACCGGCACGGTGACGTAGCGCTCCCTGAGCCCCACCAAGTCCCGCAGGGTCTCCTCCATACCGGCCTGGTCCCGGTAAACCGCCAAGTTCTTGTTCATCGATTGCCCGAGGCCCAGCCGAACCGAGGCTACCCGGTCGCCGTTTTGAGGCCGGTCCAGCATGCTCTGGAGACGTTCTTGCTCCCGTTTCACCACCGCGTCCACGTCGAAATTGACGTACTCCATGTCCTTGGTAGCCGCGGCGGCGTGGGTGCCGGAGCGTTCGCCGAACACGATAGTGTCCAGTAAAGAGTTGGCCCCCAATCGGTTGCCGCCGTGGACGCTGACGCAGGCGCACTCGCCGGCCGCGTACACTCCGGGTATGTTGGTCTGGCCGTCGACATCGGTCTTGATGCCGCCCATTATGTAGTGCATCCCGGGCTGGATGGGAATGGGCTCCTTGATCATGTCTTTCCCGATCAGGTCGATCCCGATCTCA
>JASMCQ010000112.1 GCA_030753265.1 Dehalococcoidia bacterium | reverse complement strand
GCGCCCCCCAACGACCGGTAGGAGCCGGAGCGCAGGGGTGATTCGGCGACGGCCACGGCGATGCGTACGTTGGGGGTGTTGTAAGGCGTATCGGATCCGCGCTGTCCACGCATCGCCCGCTCCCCGGTGTGATAGGCGGTGTGCTCCCAGGCCACGATGGTGCCGTCGGCCTTGATCCCGCTGCGAATCTCAATAACCGCCGCGGGCCGCACGGTGCTCCACATGAACTCCTCCGGCCGGTTGTGGGCGACCCGCACGGGACGGCCGGCCGCCCTCGAGAGCCGGGCTGCTTCGTAGGCCACCCCGTTGGAATCCTTGGTGCCGAAGGAGCCGCCGATGTCGGTGGTGATGACGTGCACCAGCTCCTCGCTGATTCCGAAGGCCCGAGCCAGCTCCTCCCGCACCCCAAAGGGGCTTCGGTCACCGGACAGGACGGTCAGCTCGTCGCCATCCCATGAGGCCACGGCGGCGCTCGGTTCGAGGGCGGAGTTGGAGACGTAGGGCACGAAGTAGCGGCCCTCCAGAACGCGGTCCGCCAGCTCGAAGCCGGCCGCCGTCGATCCCTCCTCCCGGACCACCACCAGCTCCCCGGCCTTCTCCTTCAGGAGGGCCGGGAGGTCCCAGTCGGACGGAAGTTCCCGGTCTTCTTGCCAGCGGGCCCGAATCCTTTCCAGCGCGGATTCGGCCGTGTCCTCGCGCTCGCCGATCACGCCGACAAAGTTGTCCTCCCGAACCACCATCACAACGCCGGACACGCGCTCGGCCTGGGTACTATCGATCCGCTGCAAGCGCGCGCCGTAGGAAGGGGGGCGAAGGACCTTGCCGTGGAGCATTCCGGCCATGGCCACGTCCTGCGAAAACTTGGCTCGACCGGTGACCCGGGCGAGAGCGTCGCTCCGCGGCGCATCCCGTCCCATGAGAAGGAACCCTTCCGGGTCCTTGATGGCCGTGTCCTCCGGAATGGGCACGTTCAGGTCCTGGCCTTGAAGAAGCTCGGCGTAGCTGGCCGTCCGGCTTGGCTCTCCGGTCTGGAAGACGTGGCCGTCGCGGGTCGCCAGGCTGGTGGCGGGCACCGCCCATTGCCCGGCGGCGAGGCCGATGAGGGTCTGCCGGGCCGTGGCGGCGGCGCGCCGGAGTTGAATCCCTATCGTGCGGGTCGAAAAGCTGCCGGTGGTCCCCCGATCGAAGGGGACCAATCGCGTGTCGCCCAGGATGACCCGGACCGAGGCGAGAGGTACGTCCAACTCATCGGCTATCGAGAGGGTAAATCCGCTGCGGATGCCCTGGCCGTATTCGACCTTGCCCGAGAAAGCGGTCACGTTCCCTTGTTGGTCCATCACCAGCAAATCCGCCTCCGGTCCGGGTGGTTCGCGGAGTTCCAACTCGCCGGCCCATTGGGGAGGGCCGGTGACGGTCAGGGCGATATTCTCGGGAACACCGGTGGCGGTCATTGCTGCGCTCCTTTCAATTGGCCGATCCGTTCCGCGGCAGACAGGGCGGCCTTGATGATGCGGACGTAGGTGCCGCAGCGGCATATGTGGCCGCTCAGCGCCGAGCGGACCTGGTTCTCGTCGGGGCTCGGGTTGCGCGCGAGCAGGGCCACCGTGCTCAAGATGAAGCCGGGGGTGCAGTACGCACACTGGAACGCCGTGTGCTCGATGAACGCGTCTTGGACCGGGTGAAGCATGTCCCCGGTTGCCAGGCCCTCGATGGTCGTGATTTCCCGCCCAGCCGCCGACGCCGCCGGCGTGACGCAGGAGCGCGCCGTTTCGCCGTCGAGCAAGACGGTGCACGCGCCGCAGCCCCCCTCTCCGCATCCGTATTTCGTTCCGGTCAAGCCAAGGTCATCGCGGAGGACCCCCAGAAGCATCCTATCCCCTTCCACGGCCACCTCGTACGAATCTCCGTTCACCTGTAGACGCATTGCTCGCTACTCCTTTCCTCCGGCCCTTCATGAAGGACCGTCCTTCGCTGGAGCCAGTCTATCTTAAATCTTCTTCGCTGAGGACTGGGGTCTCAATATACTGTCCCACAGATCGCTCTACATCGGCGAAAATCTGCGACCTTCCCTCCCACCCTCGTCATTCCGGCGAAGGCCGGAACCCAGAGAAGCGCGGGATGGACCCCGGCCTTCGCCGGGGTGACGAATTGGGTACCGAGCCAGTTACGAGACACCAGCCTCGATGATCTCCTGCGTCACCCGCCCGCTCGTCTTTCCGGCGAAAGCCGGAATCCATGGAATCCCCGAATCTCACCAGACCGGGAGCTGGTTCCCGGCCTTCGCCTGGATGACGGTGCTGGGTTTCAAGCCAATAACGAGATACCAGGCTAGCCCAACGCGGCGTTACGCCCGGCAATTCGCCCGGAGGTGAATGCCCACATCAGGTGGAGGCCGTGGGCCCCGAGGAGCACGCCTCCCTGTCCCGTGGAGCCCGCGGCGAAGAGTCCCGGAATGACATTACCCATGCTATCCAGGACCTCCATCCGGCTGTTGACGGCCAGGCCTCCGTCCGTGATGGATACCCCGCCTTTGGCCGGTCCCAGGGCGTAGAAGGGCGGGACCTTGAGTCCGCTTCCAACCTGGGTGCGGCCGAAGGCGAGGTCATGCCCCTGATCAGCGTATCCGTTGTACTCCCGCGCGGTCTCGAGGAGATTGGCCGCGGGCATCCCCAGCTTGTGGGCCAGGGCCTCGAGAGAAGGCGCTTGGGCGTAGATATCTTTCCGGTTTCGGCGGTAATCGGGCAAATAGGCATAGGCTACCCCAGGGGCTGTGGAGATGTAGTACGGCCAGCGGGAAAACTTGCGAGCGACTGCCGCGTCAAACAGGATGAAAGCCTCCTGCTCCGGCTGCCGGGGAATGGCGAGGGCCGGTTGGTCCAACTCGTTCGTAAACCGTCGACCCTCCCGGTTCACGTAGATGGCGCCTTCCTCGAGAAGCTCCGGGGACGGCGCCAGATGGGTGGTGATAAAGGACATGACAAACGGCCGAATGAGGGGCCGCAAAAAGTATGCGGGGAGTCTATTCAACACCATGCTCATCAGCCGGGTCAGAGGCCTGGCCGGCGGCAGGCGCGAGACTCGTGATCGATGCCGGGGGGCCACGAATCTGATCCCCGGCCCCATCAGCAGGTCCCCATTCACCACCTTGGCCCCGACCTCCAGCGCCATTCGCTGGCCGTCGCCGGTGCTGGTGGGGTTTATCCCTTCGATATGCGCCACGTTGGGAGGCAGATACCTCTCCTTCATCGCCGCGCCGGAGCTGAAGTCTCCCGAGGCCAGGACCAGGCCGCCGGAGGCCAGAATGCTCACCTTCTCCCCTCGGGCCGTGTTCGCCTCCACGCCGGTTACCCGGCCGTTCCGAAGGAGAATCCGCTCCCCGCTTACGCCCAGCCTGATTTCCACGCCCCGTTTCTTGGCTTCCCGCCGCAGGTTGTAGATGTAGGCCGAGGAGTTGGGCAGGGCGTTGTGCATCCGCGGAACCCGGTTGGGGGGCTCCGGCATGGGGCCGAAGAATGAAACCCCCAACTCCATCAACCACTGGAAGGTGGCCGGGGACTTTTGGACCAGCAGGCGTCTAAACTCGAGGTTGTCCCGCTCGTTCAGCCCAACCAGGTCATTGAACAGCCCAATGTCCTCGAAGAAAGCATCAAAAGAGTCTTCGATGCCCTCACGCCGCTGCAGAGACGTACAGCAGGCGGAGACAGAACCCACCGAGAGGGCGGTGGAGCCTCCGAGGGACGGGTTCTTCTCGATGAGGATTACCCGGCCTCCGGCCGCCGCCGCTTCCACCGCGGCGGCCAGCCCGGCGCCGCCCCCTCCCACCACCACTACGTCAGCCTGGAATTCAGCCATCTCGACGACCCCCGGATTGTCCAGTCGCGTGGCGTGCTGCAGCCATCCGGCCCTTCCCATACAGCCCTGCCCATGCACCCTTTCTCGCTCGATGGATCCGGCCCATCTCAAAACTGCGGTAAAGGCAGAGCTTGCCGGGAATTGAAGGCCCGGCCGGCCGAGCGGCCCCGGTCTTTGTACCACGTGTTATATTCATTTCACAAGGGCGGGCCACGAGGACGGGAGCGGCGCCGCCTGCCGAATTGGGTTCAAGGGCGGATACCGGCAATAATGTCCGTTGGCTTTCAGGCGCAAATGAGGAATGAGGTTGCATGAGGGATAATCCACCTGCCAAGGGTACCCCGGAGTGTCGCAAGAAAGTATTCTATGGCTGGTGGATTGTAGTCGCGGGGAGCATCCTCAATGCTCTTTCGGGAGGGACCTACCAGACCGGCTTCTCGGTGTACTTCCTCCCGGTGACCCGCGACTTCGGACTAAGCCGGGCGGCTACCTCACTGGCCTACGGCCTGGCTCGTATGGAAGGCGGCTTCGAAGGGCCGCTGGCAGGGTACCTGGTTGACCGGCTCGGACCCCGGACGATGATAGCTATCGGCGGGTTGCTGGCCGGCCTGGGATTCATTCTCCTGTCCCAGACTCACAGCTTCACCACGTTCCTGATCGTGTATGTTGGCGTGCTCGCCCTGGGCATGAACGCCGGATTCAACCACGGCATCATGGCCTCGATCAACCAGTGGTTCGTCCGACGCAAGGGCCTGGCCATGTCCATAACCACCACGGGAATGTCCGTTGGCGGGGCCGTGATCACCCCGCTGGTCGCGGTAATTGTGTTAAATTTGGGCTGGAGGCACGGCGCGGTCATATCGGGCCTGGTCCTGATCGCCGTGGTGGTCCCGATGTCCGCGGTGATACGCCGTTCTCCTGAGAGCATGGGGCTGCTGCCCGATGGAGACACCGCGCCACCAACCGCCGCCGGCGGGCGCCTCTCCGGCTCGGAATCGAAACGGTTCAGCCGGCACATTACCACCGTGGATTCCACCGCGAAGGAGGCGCTTAGAACGCGAGCCTATTGGCTGCTGGCGATGGCCATGGGCATGCGAATCGCGGCCCACTCTGGGGTGTTCGTGCACCTGGTGCCTCTGATGGTCTGGAAGGGACAAACGGAGGCGGTCGGCGCCTTCGTCGTGTCCTTCGTGGCCTTTGTCTCCATCCTTCTCCGGGTCCTGCTCGGCTGGATGGGAGACAAGTGGACCAAGCAGAAGATGGTCGGCATCACCATGCTCGTGGGCGCGTTCAGCCTGGTGATTCTTCTTCTGACCAGTGGGGCGCTGTGGCAGCTGCTGATCTTCGCCGTCTTCTTCGCCGTTGCCGAGGGAGTAAACGGCTTGTCATGGTCGCTACTCGGCGACTTCTTTGGCCGCAAAAGCTTCGCCACCCTCAGGGGCGGAATCACCATGGTGCACAGCTTCATGTCGATGGGCGTGCCGGTGTTCGCGGGCTGGGTATTCGATACCTCCGGCAGCTATTACTGGGCCCTCCTTCCCATCCTTGGGTTGTATTTGCTGGCGGCTCTCGCGTTCTGGTACCTTCCCTATCCCAGACCCCCCAGACGGGTGGCGGACCCCGCACCGGAAGGCGTCTTCGCCGGCGCCTGAGGTCGCCCTCACCCTTCAAAGTGCCTGGCTGATTTCTGGGAGCGCGGACCCCTTCTCTGGCTCCAAGAACCATGGGCGTCACCGGGAGATTGAGCTGGAACCGGGTCTAAAACCGGCCTCCGGCAGCACCTTGAGGCTCATGTCCATGCTCCTGGCCAGCTCCGGGTCCACCGCGAAACAGATGATGCTGTTCGTGCGCAGGGTGGTGCCTTTCACCTTGATCGTCAGCATTTTGCTCATGGCCTTGTTCTCCGCACCGTCGGCGAAGCTCCCAACTTGCAAACTCACGTGATTGCCGGCCATTTCTTCCAGGTGGCCCAAAACCGACGGATCCACGTGTGTGGCATCCAGGGATATGATTACCGCCGTCTTCGGCGAGCAAAAGAATCTGCATTCGGTGAAGAAGCTCGCGCTCGGGACGGTCCCCGCTCCGTTGACCAGGCCGGTGAGGCCATCGAGGACAATGATATCCACGTTGGCGAAAACAGTTTCCATGTGCTTTCTCAGCCGGTCCAGCGCCGACGCGGCCTCTCCATCATCCCCGGCGAACTCATCCAGTGAATAGATCGAGAACTCGCCATCTTCCATGCTGGGGGAGATGTCCAGGCCCAGCGTACCCATCCGGTCCGTCAGCTCGCCGGAGGTAACCCCCTGGACATAGTAGGCCACCCGCTGCTCCACTAGCAGAGCCCCGTAAGCCAAGTGCTGGCAGATGACACTCTTGCCACTGCCGGCTGCGCCATCCACCTGGGTCAGATTGCCCATGGTGATTCCGCCCATCATCGCCCGGTCGATAAGGTCGTTGCCGGTAGGAATAGCGGCGCCCGAGCGGGTCAACGCGATCCGGATGCGGTCTTCCAGCCGGCCCGGGGGCCAGGGCTTGATTACGTAGTCCAGGGCGCCGCCCCTGACGGCGCGCTCCGCGTCTTGGACCCCATCCTCCTCGTTGAGGATAATCACCGGAATTGACCGGGTTTCCTGGTCGGCTTTCAGCCCCTGAAGCACCTCCAGGCCGTTGATGTTCGGCGCCATG
Source organism: Dehalococcoidia bacterium (assembly GCA_030753265.1). The sequence goes on along the minus strand of JASMCQ010000112.1, from coordinate 30,129 downwards.
ATGGTCAGCACGACCAGGTTCGGCTTTTCCCGCGCGACCAGATCGTGAGCGGCGGCCCCATCGCAAGTTCCGAGCACCTGGTGGCCCTCTCCGACGAGGACCAGATCGAGCACATCCCGGCCTCGGTCATCGTCAACCACAACAATTTTGGCCATAGCGCCCCCCGGCTTTCATGCCGGCACGTATCCTTTGGCTGGGTGTATTATAGCCCTCTCCGCCGGATGCCACGATGAGTGGAGCTACTGAACGACCCGGGGTGGAAATTGGTGCGAACGCCATCACAGGAGGATAGCTTGGCCGGGACGCCACGGATGCGATAGAAATCGAGACCCAGGGCGAACTCGATGCTCCGGCCGGCCGTATTCACCCGACGGGTTTGGCAGCGCCCGATTGAGGGACCCTCAGGGCCGGCGTGCCGCCAGCCGCTTGACGGGCCCCGCCTTATGTTGACTGCCTCGAAGGTGTATGGTATAGGTAGATTTGAACCCGGCACGAGGGAGGTGTAGGCGCATGGCCGATGAGCAGTTGAAACAGTTCGACTACCAAACAGCGGAAATTGGCGAGGAGTTGGGGTCTTACGAGTACGTTTTGAGTCAAGAGACCCTGGACAACTTCCGAAAAGCGGTCGATGATCCCGACGCGCGGTACCCCACCATTGCAGTCAAGCACGACGGCGTCGCCTTCCACATGGTATACACCGACGCCACCGGCTCGGTTAATGCCGGGTCCGAAGTCGAGTTCCACAACCCGCCCGTTCCGGGCAAGACCATCAAGGTTACCGGCCGAATCGCCGACAAGTACTCGCGGCGCGATAAGCCCTACCTGGTCATTGAAGCCACCGCCGTTGACGAAGACGGGCGTCTGCTGGAGAGGATGCGCACCTACCAGATGAAGAAACCGGACGAGGTTGGGAAGAAGTGGGGGCCGGGAGGCTAGAGCGCGGCCGTCCGGTCCCAACGCCATCCAAGCAGATCACCGGGACCGGGTCCACATTTTGGAGCCTCGCGGCGCCCACGTTCAGCGGGGCATCGATAGAAGCCCGGAGATGACGCGCGATAAGGCTGAGCACCATATTCTTGGTCTCAGCCTTATTCTTACGCCAAAGACCCGCCGAGGGAACTCAGCATTGGCGCCTGAGTTTCAAGCTCGCTTGGGGCGCCTGTACCTGTCTTCCCCGGTAGCCGGCGCTTCCAATACCCTTCGTGGTGAGCTTGTCGAACCACCAGCCCCCGCTCTTCGAAGGTGCTTTGCCTTAAGACCGTCACTCCAAGGAGCGAAGCAGCACCGTCATTCCGAGGAGCGAAGCGACGAGGAATCTGCTGTGGGGCTCGTCCTTGGCAGCCCGGACCCACCACCCCAGACCCCTCGCTTCACTCGGGGTGACATATTCCGGATCCCTACTGCCACTGCCAGTCGATCTTCCTGGTTACCATGGCGCCGTGGGCGCTGTCGATAAACAGGCAGTTGGCGCCGGGTGAAGGCCAGCCGCCGCTGACCAGGATGCTGAGGAACTCGGGGGACGTTATCGCCGGGATCAGGGCGTCGTCGTTATCGAAGTCCACCAGGTCCGCCCACCAGTAGGATTTGGTGGCGCTCCCGCCGGTCTTTTTCAAATCGCGGACTGTGCGCTGGGCCTTCTCGATCATGGCGTCCCGCACTTGCTTCTTGCTCCAGCCGGCGTCGGCGAACACCTGGGACGCCAGCGGGTTCATCACCGACAGTTTGTGCGTATCCTCATGCATGTGGCCCAGGCGGTCGAAGCCACGGGCGAACCTGGTGACCAGGTCGTCCAACGATTGCTGCAGACCGGCGCCGGTACCGATCTGCTCGTGTCTTCCGGCGGGGAACATGGTGATGGCGCTATCCTCCGGCTTAAGGCCGGCCTCGCTGACGTGGAACTGCTCCCACGGGTTGCCGTCATCGGGTGGCCGTTCCGCCAGGAGGAAGCAATACTTCCCCAGATGGCCGAAGGTGGCGTGGGAGAGGCGCTCGGCCCGGCCCAAGCCGCAGTTCCACAGGATCAGGGCGATGGCCCTGCCGATGGTGCCGTTGACCCGAGTGCCGTCGCCGGAGGCCGCTCCCCGGTCGTAGTTGAGGCCCAAATGCTTGACGACCGGGCCGGAGATTATGGCGCAGGGCACGGCCCCCGCGGCACTGGTCTGAACCTGGCTCAGTTGAAACTCGTCCGCCAGCATCGCCTGGACCGCCGCGATCACAATGGGCACGTACTCCGGCTTGCACCCCGCCATGGCGCAGTTGAGGGCGACCTCCTCCATGGTGGCCACGCCCTCGCCCGGGGTGATGACGCCCACAACTTCCGAGGAGTCGCGTCCCACATAGTTGAGGATTTCGCCAACCCGCTTCTCTGTTGGCGGGAGCACCGGCAGCCCGTCGCTCCACCCCTCCTGGTACGCCAGGTTGGCGAAATCATCGATATCCATTCCCTGGAAGGTTTTCGTGGTTAGCTTTGCCATGATACCTACTCCCACTTCCATTCAATCTTGCGAGTCGCCTGTTGGCCGTGGGCGGTCACCAGGCGGAGACAGTAGCCGGGGGACGCCGACCAGCCGCCCGTGACCAGGACGTGGAGTTCCTCCCGGACCGGCCTAGGCCCCGTTGCGCTGGGCATCGTAAGCTGGCCGGTATAGTCCTTCCGTTCGTGGAGGGTCTCCGTGGTGACGGCTCGGAACCAGGGGTTGGCCCGCTCCATGATCGCGTCGCGGAAGTCCTGCTTGCTCCATCCAGCTTCGGCGAAGGCGTTGGCGATGTGGGGGTTCAGCACCAACATCTTCTGGAAGCTCCCCAGGGTGATGGAGTCGGCCAGGACGTCCACCTTGTCGGCCAGCGAGTTGCCGCCGACCCCGGCGCTGATTTGGTCCTGGGTGCGGGAGGGATACATGGTGACGGCGCTGTCTTCGGGATCGAGGTCCGCCGCCGTGACGTGAAACTGCTCCCACGGGTTGCCGTCGTCCGGGGGCCGCTCCGCCATCACGTAGGAGATGCGCCCGATATGGCCGAAGGTCGAAGCTGACAGCGCACCGGGACGGGACTGGGCGATATTCCACAGCACCAGCCGGATGGCCCGGCCAATCGACGCGTTCACCCGGTTGCCGCTTCCGGCCACGGCGCCTTCACCGTAGTGCATACCAAGCTCCTTGACCACCGGGCCGGAGATGATGGCGGCGGGTGCGGGGCCGCCCGTGGTGCTATTGACCCGCATGAGTTCGAACTCTTCCGCCAGCATCGCCTGGATCGCCGTGATCACCACCGGGACGTACTCCGGCTTGCACCCGGCCATGGCGCAATTGATGGCGATCTTTTCGATGGTGGCGATGCCCTCGGCGGGGGAGAGGACCCCGACCACCTCCCCGGGGTCTTTCCCCAGATAGTCGATCATCGCGGTCACCGCCTTCTCGGTGGGAGGGAACACCGGCAAGCCGTCGGTCCACCCTTTGCTGTAGGCCAGATCGGTGAACTCGTCGACGTCCATCGGTTCATAGGTATTCGACACGAGAGTCGCGGCCATGGGTCCCCTCCTTGTGGAGCCTATCCGGTAACTTTATTGCCGTGGTTCGACAAGCTCACCACGAGCGGAAAATATCAATCTCAACACGAGCCCGCCAACACCGTTTGCACCGGGCCGGTTGAAAGTGGCGGCGAGAGTGCTGCCGGGCAAAGAGCATCATCTCCGCGGGATTGGGCGGCATCCCCTTGCCAAGATCGTCATCCCGGCGAAGGCCGGAATCCAGAGAAGCGTTGGCTGGATCCCGGCCTTCGCCGGGATGACGGACTGGGTATCAAGCCGATCGAGGTTACGGGCCGGTTATCAATCCATCGGTGACGGGCCGTGTATCAAGCCAAATGCAACCCAGTAGGCTAGTACTCAGTCAACCTATTGCTGATGGTTGTCATTCAGAGCGAAGCGAAGAATCTCGTTGTTACGCTGAGATTCTTGTCGCTGCGCTCTTTAGAATGACATCCTGCCAAAACGAGGTTGACTGACCGCTAGTAGGGCCTCGGAATCTTCCCAACTTCCTTCAGTTTTTCGAGGGTGAAGGCGCCGGATTGGCACACTTCGATTGTCTTACGCTCGAAATCGGCTATGGTGCTCACCATGTCCGGAATCTTGTCGGCTATCTCGAACGGAATTGAAGTAACCCCATGCTTGTCACCGAGCAGCAGGTCTCCGGTGGAAACCGTGAGTCCGCCGACCGTGACGGGGATGCCGATATCCACCAGGTGCACGTAGGCGTGAGACACTGAAACATCTTTGGCGAAGAACTGAAAACCCAGGTCGTGCACTTCGTCCAAGTCTCGCACCGTGCCGTCGGTGGCGACGCACACCGCTCCCAGCGCCTTGTGAATATTGCCCTGGACTTCGCCCCAAAAGGCGCCAAGGGGAGGATTGTCGATATCGTGGAGAACGATGAACCTTGGCTCGGGGACCGACGCTATCAGGTCGAACCAATCGTTTCTGGAAACGTTGTGCCCTTCCTGCCGGACCGCGCTGATAACGCCGGTAACCGCATACCCGATCACCGGGGGTAGATCGCTGAAGATAGACCTGATCTCCGGCAGCATGAATCCATGGTTCTTGGGCCGGACATTGAACCCTTCGATGGCGTTACAAATGCTTGGGCCATCGATCACGGACAACGCTTTGAGAGTGGCCTGACTAATGGTCTGATACATGAATCATCTCCCTTAAACCGGTTTCACCATTGATAATGATCTGGTTACCGCCACTGCCAGTCGATCTTACGGGTTACCATCGCGCCATGGGCGCTGGTTATGAAGAGGCAGTTGCTGCTGGGGGACGGCCATCCGCCGCTTACCAGGATGCGAAGGTGCTCCGGGGTTGGCACGGCGGGCACCAGGGCATCGTCGTCATCGAGGTCCACCAGGCCGGCCCACCAGTAGGACGTGGCGCCGCTTCCGCCGGTCTGTTTCAAGTCGCGGACCGAGCGCCGGGCCTGCTCGATCATGGCGTCCCGCAGCTGGGTCTTGCTCCAGCCGGCCTCGGCGAACAGTTGGGCCGCCAGAGGGTTCACGGCGAACAGCTTTTGGGAGGCCGTATGCATGTGTCCCAAACGGTCGAAGCCCCGGGCGAAAGCACCCACCACCTCATCCAGTGACTGGTCGAGACCGGAGTAGGTGGGGAACTGCTCGTGGCTTCCGCCGGGGAACATGGTGATGGCGCTGTCTTCGGGATCGAGGTCCGCCGCCGTGACGTGAAACTGCTCCCAGGGGTTGCCGTCGTCCGGCGGGCGTTCCGCCAGCAGATAGCAATACTTCCCCAGGTGGCCGAAGGTGGCGTGGGACAGCCGCCCGCCCCGCGCCCGGCCGTGGTTCCACAGGACCAGCGCGATGGCCCGGCCGATGGTGCCGTTGGCCCGGCTGCCGTCCCCCGAGACCGCTCCCCGGTCGTAGTTGAAACCAAGTTGCTTGACCACGGGACCGGATATGATGGCGCAGGGTACCGCGCCCACCGCGCTGGTCTGGACCTGGGCCAAGTCGAACTCGTCCGCGAGCATCGCCTGGATCGCCGCGATCACGATGGGCACGTACTCCGGCTTGCACCCCGCCATGGCGCAGTTGATGGCGACCCCTTCAATCGTGGCCACGCCCTCACCCGGAGGAATGACGCCCACAATCTCCGAAGGGTCCCGTTCCAGATAGGCGAGGATGGCGCCTACCCGCTGCTCCGTGGGGGGGAGTACCGGCAGCCCGTCGCTCCAGCCCTCCCGAAAGGCCAGGTTGGTGAACTCGTCGATGTCCATCCCCTGGAAGGTCTTGGTGGTTAGCTTTGCCATGGAACCGTTACTCCCAAGTCCAATCGATTTTGCGGGTTGCCTGCTGGCCGTGGGAGGAGGTCAATCGGAGACAGTATCCGGGGGCGGCCGACCAGCCTCCCGTGACCAGAATATGAAGCTCTTCCCTAACCGTCCTCGGTCCGGCCGCGCTGGGCAGCGTTAGCTGGCCCTGATAGTCACTCCGCTCGTGGACGGCTTCCGTGGTGACGTGGCTGCGCCAGGGGACGGCACGGGCCATGATGGCGTCTCTGAAGTCCTTCTTGGTCCAGCCGGCGCCGGCGAAGGCGTTGGCCACGTGGGGGTTCACCACCAGCATCTTCTGGGAGGTCCCCAGGGTGATGGAGTCGGCCAGAACGGCAATCTTGTTTTCCAACGTGTTGTTCCCCACCCCATCGCTGATCTGGTCCTGGGTACGGGAGGGAAACATGGTCACGGCGCTATCCTCGGTACCGAGGTCCACCGCCGTGACGTGGAACTGCTCCCACGGGTTGCCGTCGTCCGGGGGCCGCTCCGCCATCACGTACGAGTAACGCCCGATGTGCCCGAAAGTTGATGCCGACAGGGCGCCGGGACGAGACTGGGCGATATTCCACAACACGAGCCGGATGGCCCGACCGATGGTGCCGTTCACCCGGCTGCCGCTCCCGCCAACGGTGCCCTCACCGTAGTCGAAGCCCAGCCGTTTGACCACCGGGCCGGAAATGACGGCGGCAGGAGCGGGACCGCCCGTGGTGCTGTTGACCCGCAGCAGCTCGAACTCGTCCGCCAGCATGGCCTGGATCGCGGTGATCACCACCGGGACGTACTCCGGTTTGCACCCCGCCATGGCGCAGTTGATGGCGATCTTCTCGATGGTGGCTATGCCCTCCGCGGGAGGGAGTACGCCGATCACCTTACCAGGGTCTATGCCCAGGTAGTCGAGGATCGCGGTCACCGCTTTCTCGGTGGGAGGAAGCACCGGCAGCCCATCGGTCCACCCCTCCCGGTAGGCCAACTCCGTGAACTCGTCCACGTCCATCGGCTCGTAAGTTTTCGACACCAGCGTCGGCGCCATGGGATCCCTCCTTAGATGTGCCAGCCCGGTAAACAGTGACACGCAGGCTAAGGCTAATGCGTTGGGCCGCCTGCACCTAAATCCCCCTGTATCCCCCTTTAATAAAGGGGGACTTGAAGGAGCTATTTTTCGCGGGGTTGGCCATCCAGTTATGGTTCCGCGAATCAGTCACGTTGGACTGATCACTGGAGCCCGCGTTGCCGGCAATCTGTTTCAGCGGCCTGCCGGGTTCATGTATAACGCCAAACCGCTCTCCGCCCGGTTTCGGGGCCGGAGAGCGGCGGTTCATCGCGTCATTTGGCCTGGGCCGGGTTCCGGAGTGCGGCTAGCACCACTTCGATATAGTTGGTGGATGAAAGTGACCCCTGATCTAACCTTTCCCCTTCGCCACGGAGAAGGAACAGTCCACTCCCCCTTACGCCCGGGCAGATAAGGGAGGGGGTTCTCGGGCAGACCGTCAAGACTAGCTGGGCACGCTCCTACTCACCCACGATGTGGTGTTCGCAGGTGCCGGCTACCTCGCCGGCCTTCGACGAAATCTCATCCGCCGTATCGAATCCAGGCAGGTCCTGCTTGTAGCAGATCACGGGCAGGTCGGGCTCCCCCAGTTGTCGCAGCGTCAGCTTGGCCAGCGCCTCGAACTTGTCGTGCACCATTCCGACCGCCGGGATGCCCAGCTTTCGCATGTTGACCGTGTCACGCACGGTTCCCTGGGTGCAGGACCCTCAAGCGCCCACCCCGATGATGGCATAGTCGACCTTGGCGGCCAACTCCTCCATGTCCTCCATCGGCGCGGGGTTCCAGGTGCTGTGCTTGTACAGCTTGTGGGTCTCCTTCGGTTCGTACATGGCCTGGAGGGTCTCTTCGAAGACCGGCCAGAATTTCTCGGTCGAACCGTGGCCGCTATAGACCAACCCCATCCGTCCCGCTCGCAGGGTTTCAACGGGCCGAAGCTGCTTTCCTTCCGTGGTCGCGGTATCCGCCACCGGGTCATAGACCAACAATCTGTCACCCATAAATGCCTCCTCGATAACCAGCGATGGCTCGCCCAGCATATGCGCCAACCTTAACGGGCCCGGAGAGCTTATTATCCGCACTGAGCGTATTGTACGTCAAGAGAGGTTGCTCCCCGGTGGTTTGGCGATGGCCGGCGTTCTCCCCTGAGGTATGCTTTCTCTTCGCTCCCGCCCTAACGAGCCCGGTACTGGTCTACGTTCACCGACTCGGGGCGCACCGGCATGCTGGGTATGATGATCGGCTTCGCCCGGTCGGCTCCGACGCAGATGAGCCGGTAACGGTCGGCGCTCTCCCGCACCGGCATCCAGATGTCGTGCAGCTCCTTTTCGCTCAGCTTCAGCAGCCACCGCCAGTGGGCGGGAATCGTCTCCGGCTGGAGCGGGTAATAGTGGACCATCTTGCCCAGGCTGAACTGGGCGTGCATGTGGATGAACTCCTTCGCCCCCTTCTTGGTGAAGCCTGCCTCGCCGGCCGGGCGGGCGATGTCCGGTGGAACCAGCACTATCGTTTCCATGGCGCTGCCTTTGGCGGTCCGGCCCGGCCGGACCAGGTCCCACTGGCTGAATATGGAGTTGTAGGCGATGGTCTTCAGCAGGCCCTCGGCGGTATTGTTGCCCTGGTCGGCCACGTCTACTTCTCCCTTGGTGGCCATGACAGTTACAACGCTGTCCCCGGCCTTGTAGCCTTGTTCCACGTGGAAGGGCTCCCACGGGCTGGCGTCCTCGTTCTCGGCAATGCAGACGCTGAACTTCCTGACGGAGCCGATGGTGTCCATGTCCATCTCGCCCGGATACCAATAGCCGATGTTCTTGAGGCACAGGGTATAGGCCCGGCCGACGACCAGGTTGGCCCGGTTTTGCCGGCCCGGACCCATGCATGCTCCCTTGGAGTTAATGTCCAGCTCTTTGGCGATGGGTCCGTTGACCAGCAGCATGGAGGCGTGGGAGCTGGTGGACATCAGGAACCCTTTCACCCGGTCCGGGTCCATCTGGGAGACCGCCTTGAGGGCCCCGATTATCAATGGCATGTGCTCCGGCGACGCGCCGGCCATGACCGAGTTGATCGCGATCTTCTCCACCGTGGCCAGGCCGTAGCCAGGGGGCAGGTCGCAAACCACGTGATCGGGAGGAAGGCAGGTGCCTTTGAGCATCTTTTCCACCGCGTCCTGCGTGGCCGGCAGGAGAGGAAAGCCGTCGCCCCAGTCCCGGTTCAGGAACTCCCGGTTCATCACCTGAAAGGCATCGGCATAGTTGCTGCCCTCGAACCGCTCCACCTGGGTGGGTTGCAGCTTGGCGTTCGCAACCGGGGCTTCAACCTCCGCCGTCAGCTCGCCGACCAGCGTCTCGAAGGCCGCCTCCGTCTGCTGGACCGCCCTCTCCCGGTCCAAGTTCCGGTACAGCCAGGGTACGACCACGTAGCGTACGCCCGGCATTCCGAAGGCCCGAGCGCTGGCGATGGCGTCATGCTCGAAGCGTCCGGACACCAGCAGAACGGCGGGCGTGCCCTTCTTCTCGATCTCCACCATCTCGTGGACCATCCACGAGGTGCAAGACCCTCAATCGGCGGTGGCGCCGATCACGACGTCGGATTCGTCGGTGGCCTTCTCCAGTACCGCCGTCGGCGCGGGCAGCCCACCGAGGTAGAAATTTGTCTCCACGCTGGGAGTGTGTTGCTTCAGCATTCCCTCAATGGAGCGCAGGGCCACATCACCATTGGCGGTGCCGCTCCATAGCAGCCCGACCCTCTTCCCTTCCAGGGTGGACGGCCTCTTGTTGACCGCCCTAGCGTCGAGGACGCCCCTTTGCTGTGCTACCGGGTCCAAGACTTCTAGGATCTCCATCAGTCCTCCCTCGCTCTATTCTGGTTGCACTATACGCTGCTTCTTGGAATGCTACACCGCTGGGTCCGCCCTAGGCTACTATAGATATTGCTTCGGCTAGTCGATCACGAACAACCGCTCTGTGTCGAACTTGCCCGTGAGAAGTTCGGGCTCTCCTCCAGTTACAAGGATCATATCCTGGAGATGCCAGTAGCTTGAAAAGGGCTCAACGGCCACCACCATCCCTTCCTCGATTTGCGTGTGGCAGTCCGCCACCAGCAACGGTTGCTGCTGGTGGAACCAGGGGCCCACGCTGTGGCCCACCATGCTTCCAGCGCCGCTGAACCCGTACTCCTTGAGTTTTTGATCCGCGAAAGAGAACAGGTCGTTGGCTCGTACTCCCGGCCGGCAGCGGTCGATGGTCATCAGGTGTACTTCACGGTACTTCCGGTACATCTCGACTTGCTCTTCCGATGGCGGGCCGACGACGAAGACCCGGGATTGGTGGCCGGGATAGCCCTGCAAGTACGAGACGTAGTCGGTGCGCACAATATCGCCCTTTTCCAGAAGCGTATCACCTTCACCCAAGTAGCGCACGTTGTTCCGGCTGGTGTTCAGGAGCCCGTGAACGATTTCCGCGCCTCTTGCCATGCAGGCTTTCACCAATTGGGCGTGTACTTCTCGCAGGGTATATCCCTCGCCAACGTTGGAAAAAACCTCCACGTAGGCATCGTCCTGGATGTCGGCGGCCCGCCTCAGCAGGTCGACCTCTCCGGGGGTCTTCACCCAGCGGACGGCATCCATCAACTCGGTGCAATCGAACATCTCGACGTCGGGGAGAAGCCGGTGAAACTCCTCCCAGTGCGATGCGCTCAGGTAGGTCTTCTCGAACCCTATCTTGGATTTGGTCAATCCCAGTCGCTCGATAACCTCGGCCGTTCTGGCAAACGCGGTCGTCCGGTAGTCATCGTACCCTTCGATATTCGGAATCCAGGAATCCCTCCAGGCTCTGGCTATGCCAAGATTATTGAGCACCATGACCGGTTCGCCCTGCCGGGGCCATACCACGTATATCTCTCTCGGTGAGTCGGGAAAATCGACGTGCCGTCCTTGGGAGCCTGGGAAAGCCACACCGGAGAGGTAAGTAATGTTGGTGCCGGAGCGCGCGACAATCGCCGAACAACCGTGCCGGTCCATGAAGTCGTTCAGTCTCGGCACGTTTGCGATGATCTTCCGTTTCCCGTCTGACATGATTTCCTCCCTCTAGCCGGCTTTCGTTCCGCTGCATTGAGCTTCGGATATCTCTAGCTGACATCACGATTCTTCTTGGGACGCATGACTTCGGGAGATGGACCGCTGCCCGGACCCCGGATGTACGCTTCTCCTAACGGCAGAGCCATTAAGGCGCATGCTCAGAAAACCAAGGGTATTGTGCTTTGCCGGTGACCCCAACGTCAATGGTCGATAGCCGAGGCGTGGGCCATGGCGCCTCCCGGAGGGAGATCCCGCCTTCATCAGGAGCCCGTTCGAGCACCGCCGCAGGCAAGCCGGTCCTACCTCCGCCCTTGTGTGAATAGCATAACGAGTGGTACAAATAACGGGGCGGACCAGGCCGCCTCGGCCGGACAACCCAATATCGGTTTGACTGGCTTTGTCGAGTAGCCGCCTGGAACCCAGATCCATCAATCGCCGAAGCGCCCATCCTGGCAAAAGGAGCCCGCAGACCATGGTACAAGCATTGACCGGCACACGAATCCTGGACCTCACCCACTTTCAGGCAGGGCCTTCGTGCACCCAGGTTCTGGCGTGGCTGGGAGCTGACGTTATCAAGGTGGAGCAACCGGGCACCGGCGACCCCACCAGGCAAACCAACAAGGACCGGCCGGACACCGATGCACTCTCGTTCCTGATTCTGAACGCCAACAAGCGCGGGCTGACCCTGAACATCAAGACCGAGCAGGGCAAGGAGATTTTCAACGCCCTGGTCAAGACCGCCGACGTGCTGATGGAGAATTTTGGCCCCGGCACCGCGGAGCGGCTCGGAGTGGGCTACGAGGCGATGCGTAAGGTGAACCCTCGTCTGGTTTACGCCTCGGTCAAGGGGTTTGGCACCTACGGGCCCAACTCCAACTACAAGGTCTTCGAGCCGATAGCCCAGGCCGCTGGCGGCGCCATGAGCGTCACTGGATTGCCCGACGCGGAACCCCTGATCACCGGGGCCGCCATCGGAGATTCGGGAACCGGTATGCACTGCGCGGTCGGCATCCTGGCGGCGCTGTTGCAGCGCCAGGCCACCGGCGAGGGCCAGCAGGTAGAGGTCTCGATGCAGGACTCGGTGCTCAACTTGATGCGGCCCTACATGCGAGAGCACCAGCGGCTCGGCATGCCGGTGGTGGCCGCCGGCAACTCTCACCTGGGCGCCGTTCCCAGCGGCATCTTCAAGACCAGCGGGGGCGGGCGCAACGACTATGTTTTCATTTACGCCCAGAGCCAGGCCATGTGGCAGGACCTGATCCGGGCCATGGGCCGGGAAGATTTGGCTGAGGACGAGAGGTTCGCCACCCAGGAGTCCCGGAACGAGCACGTCGTGGAGCTGAACACCTTGATTGAAGAGTGGACCTCCCAACTGGGCAAGCAGGATGCGGCGCGCGTCCTGGCGGATGCCGGCGTGCCCAGCGGGCCGGTAAACGACACCGGCGACCTCATGGTCGACCCTCATCTTCGGGAACGGGAGATGATCGTGGAAGCTGAGTACCCGACCCGGGGAAGCTTTTTCACTGTAGGTTGCCCGATCAAGCTGTCCGGGTCGCCGGTGAACATCAGCTCCCCTCCGCTTCTTGGCCAGCATAACGAGGAAATCTTGGCCGAGGTTGGCTACGACGCGACGCAGGTGCGGCAGCTGAAAGAGGACGGTGTGGTCTAGGCAGGCCACCAGCCGGCGCGGGCGTTGGGCGGACCCATCGCCGGAGCGTCTGAATGCCGCCCAAGATCGGCGCTCGGGAGCGCCGTAGCCGCTAGGGGTGTAGTATTGGGTCCACCGTCATGGATTCACCCTGCGTGCCGCCACCAACGGCGCGCCGGGTTATCCAGGGTGGCCCACGTTCCCCGGAAGGGAGTCGTCTATGAGCCGAATAGACGCGGTGTTGAATAAAGAGACCGAGGACCACCTTGGTAAGAAGGTGACCTATAAGGTCCCCCTTACCGCCTATCCCACTAACTCTGAGATCATCATCATCAACTCCCCCGGCTCGGGCGAATTCAAGGACGGGCGCAGCTACCGATGGGCTAAGCTGGCCAGACACCTTCAGGAGCGGGAGCTGGGTACGATGGTCACCTACAACGCTCCCCGGCCGGACTGGCAGGTCCAGCTACCCTGGGAGCCCTATTCCCACCAGGGAGTCAGCTGGAACCAGTTGCTGGTGGAGAGCCTGGCCCACGTGGTCGAGTTCTCGCTGGAGCGCGCAGCGGAGCTTTGCGGGACGACATCTCCAACCATCTACATGTCTGGGTTCTCCTCCGGCGGATCGGCGGTCGGCGCCGTCGCCTTTCGATACTCGGAGATCAAGCGCATCCTGCTCCTCTCCACCTACGACAGCGTCGGCGACTACTTCTACGACGGCGTGGTTCAGTTCCCCGGCGACATCTACATGGCCTACGGCGCCAATGACCAAATGGCGGGGTTTTTGGCCTATATTCTGAGCTGCGGACCGATGGCGGCCACCTCACTGCAGGCACGTGAGGTGCCCGAATGCGACCACCGCTTCAGCGGGGCGGCCAACAGCAAGGTGCTCACGAAGGCCTTCCTCTGGGCCTTCGCCGGCGACGACAGCTTTCCTTCTCCGGAGGGCGGCCTTCAGCTGTACGAGTGACCGCCGGCGCCCGGCCCAATCGCCGAGAGGTTGGTCGTTGCGGCCGCCCTCACCCCGGCCTTCGCCCACCCCTCCCCCAGCGGGAGAGGGGTGGGCGAAGGCCGGGGTGAGGGAACTATTTTCGAAGCAAAGGTCGGAGCAGGAGGGAACAATCTTGGCCTCAGCTGATCAGGGAAGCCCGTTCCAAGCCCATCGCCCGGTGGCAATGGGCGCCCGAGGAATGGTAGCTTCGGCGCATCCACTGGCGAGCCTCGCCGGCCTGCGAATCTTGATGGATGGCGGCAATGCGGTGGACGCGGCGGTGGCGGTGGCCGCCGCGCTCAACGTGTGCGAGCCGTTCATGAGCGGCGTGGCGGGTGTCGGGGTGATGCTCCTGCATCTGGCCGAAACGGGCGAGACCCGAGCGCTAGATTTCAGCGGCCGAGTCCCCTACGGCGCGACCCCGGATGTGTTCACTCCGGAGACGCAAACGAGAGGCATCCGATCGCCGCTGGTGCCGGGTAACCTCGGCGGCTGGCTCGCGGCGCTGGACGCGTACGGCACCAAGAGCCGCGCCGACGTTTTCGGTCCCGCCATCGAATACGCCGAAGTTGGCTTTCCAATAAGCTACTTTGCCCACGGTGTCTTCAGCAGCGCCGAGCAGCTGCTCAACCAGTGTCCCAATGCAGCGGCGGCATATCTCCATGACGGCCGTGCGCCGGCGCCGGGAGGCGTGCTGCGGCAACCCGATCTTGCCAGGACCTTCCGGGCAATCGTCGAACAGGGAGCGGCCGCTTTCTACCATGGGGAGATTGCCCGGGCCATCGCGGATTTCTGCGCCGAAGAGGGCGGTCTGATCAAGCTGAAAGACCTGGAGGACTACAAGCCTACCTGGCAAGACATCATCACGACCGAGTATCGGGGTTATACCGTGGCGACAGCGCCGCCCCGGTTTGAAGGCTTCCAGATGCTGGAAACCCTGAACATCCTCGAACCCTACGATCTGGGAGGAATGGCCCACAACTCCCCTGAGGCCATCCATCTCATCGCGGAGGCCATAAAGATCGCCGTCGCGGACCGCATCCGTTACTGCGGCGACCCCGACCTTACGGACGTGCCGGTGGCGGGCCTTATCTCCAAAGAGTTCGCCGCGGAGCGGCGCATGTTGATAGACCCGGTAAGGGCGAATGCGGTCGAAGGGGAACGCTGGATGAAGGAGATCCCCGAAGGGGCCATCACCGCCGGCAATCCCCGCGAATATCTGTCGGGACTGACCACCCACTTCGCGGCCGTGGACCCGGCCGGCAACGTGGTTTCGGTTAGCCAAACTTTGGGCAGCGCCTTCGGCAGCTCCCGCATGGTGAAGGGCACCGGAGTCACGCTCAACAATGGCATCAACTGGATGGAGATCGACCCGGCCTGCGACACGCCCAATCGACTCGAGGGCGGCAAACGGCCGGCGATTCCGATCGCGCCTCTCCAGCTATTCCGGGACGGCAAGTTCTTTCTGTCCATCGGCACGCCCGGCAGTTATGGGCTTCTTCAGACGACGGTGCAGATGCTGCTGAACGTGCTGGATTTCGGCGCGAACCTGCAGGAAGCAATCGAAGCGCCCCGGTTCCGGTGCTGGGCCGGGACCACGATCGAGCTGGAGGCGCGAATCCCCGTCCAGGTCCGCGACCGGTTGGCGGCCATGGGACACGATGTCCAGGTCCTGCCCAACTTCTCACGGGTTGTCGGCGGCGGCCAGGCAGCGATGATACATCCGGCCAGCGGAGCGCGCATGGGCGGGGCCGACCCGCGGCGGGATGGTTACGCGATCGGGTTCTGAGTGCCTAACCAGTAACCAGCCGCTGTGCTTCGACAAACTCACCACGAACGAGGGAAATCCGTACCATCGGGGGAATCCGTACCATCGGAGGAATCCGCACCGACGGGGGAAAACCGTACCAACGGGGGAATCCGTACCGGCGGGGGAAGACCGCACCAACGAGGGAAATCCGTGCCGGCGGGGGAAACCGCACCAACGAGGGAAATCCGTTCGTCCTGAGCCTGTCGAAGGATCATGGGCGGCCTCCAAGCTCCTATCGGAGGATGGGGAGGACTCTAGGAAAGCACGGACTGCTTGATGAGTCGCTTCCGGCGGCGGCGGAGAATCGCCAAGGACTCAGGGAACGGAGCACTAGGTTAGCCCAGTGTTTCGTGAACGGCTTGAAACAGGGTCCGTCATCCCGGCGAAGGCCGGGATCCAGCTAACTCATCTCTGGATGCTGGCCCCGATGCTATCGGGGACGATTACGGGGAGAGAACATCACCCAACATCGCAGATGTATAGCTATTAACAAGACAGTACAATAGCAGTTAGGGCATCCGTTGCAGAGCCCTGGTTCCCGAGAAAGATGGGAGAAAGGAGATGATGCGATGGCCGAGTCGATCGGGATTGTTGGTTGCGGGACAATCGGCCAGGCCCTGCTCCGGGAGGCCGATGCCGGGGGGTTGCCGGTCGCCATCGCCGGTGTCACCAGCCGGACCGAAGGCACGGCTCGCGCCTTCCTGTCCTCGCTCCGCGACCCGCCGCCCTATCTCAGTCGAGAAGAGCTGATCGCCCGGTCAAGCCTGGTCGTCGAAACGGCGGGCGGCCAGGTGGTGCCCGAACTTGCCGGCCAGGTATTTGGGGCGGGCAAAGACCTGATGGTGATAAGCATTGGCGCTCTCCTGGACCATCCGGAGATCATCGAACTGTCGCGAAAGAGCGGGTGCCGGTTATTGGCTCCGTCCGGGGCGATCGCGGGACTGGACGGTATAAAGTCCGCCTGCGCGGGAGAGGTTAACCGGGTGATGATGGTTTCCAGAAAACCCCCGGAAGCCCTGGAGGGCGCGCCCTACCTCTCCGAGCAGGGCATTTCACTGGCCGGCTTGGACCACGAGCTGGAGGTGTTCTCGGGTACCGCTCGGGAGGCCTGCCGGGGATTTCCCGCGAATCTGAACGTGTCCGCGGCGGTGAGCTTGGCCGGTCTGGGGCCCGACCGGACCCTGGTCCGAATCCTGGCCGTGCCGGGACTCGGACGCAACTGTCACGACATTGAGGTGGAAGGGGAGTTTGGCCTGTTGACCATCCACATCGAGAACATCCCCTCCGAGAACCCCCGCACCGGCCGGCTCACCGCGCTGTCCATCATTCGCTCCGTCCGGGATGCGGTCGATCCGGTCCAAATCGGAACGTAAAGCGGCCCGCCCAAATGTAAATTCTTTAGAAGGGGCCTGGGGAACCCTGGCTTATACCTACACCATCGCCACCGCGGTGACTTCGATCAGCAACTCGGGCCGCAGCAGTTGGTGCACCAATACGCCCGTGGCCGAGGGGAAACTGTCGCCGAAGTACTTGCGCCGGACCTCCTGGACCCCCCGGTAGCCCATCAGCCCGTTCGGAGCCACCCACTCGATGGTGTTGACCACGTCGTCCATGGAGTACCCCGCCTCGGCCAGCACCCTGGCGATGTTGCCGTAGGCCTGGTCCGCCTGGGCCGCCAGATCGAATCCGCCTACGCTCTGTCCTGTCGCGTGATCCACCGCCGTTTCGCCCGATATATGAACCATGCGCCCTTTCTTGACCCCGGGAAGATAGGTCAAACGCCCGAAATGCCCTTCCCAGTCCGAGACGGTTATCTCCTGGCGGGTACCGTCCTTGACCGCCAGGACTTCCACCTCTACGTGGGCCTCCGGCCGGAGCAGCCGGTTGATGAGGATGCCCGTGGCCGCCGGGTAACTGCCGCCGTAGAAGTCCTTCCGGACCGGCCCGGTGTCGCGATACTGGAGCGTCGCCTGGGGGGCAATGTAATCCAGGCTCTTCACGATGTCGCCAGGCTGCGCTCCGGCTGCTTCGAGCACCGTTCCGATGCTTTGATAGGATAGCTCGGCCTGCCGGGCGGTTGAGCGTGGATAGTGGCGCTTCCCGTCCACGACCTCGCGGCCCGTGATACCGGACAGCCAGACCGTGTCGTCCGCTTCGACGGCGGGCACGAAGGTTAGCTGGGACGAGCCCGGCGCCGGGTCGATACTCCGCTTCGGGGCCTTCATGGCCACCGCGCTGATCTCGATGAGGGCGTCGGGACGTAGCATTCGCTCCACGCAGATCCCCGTCGAAGCCACCGGGCTGCTGCCCAGGTATTGCCGCCGGATCTCTCCCGTCTGGCGGTATTGGGGGAGGCCCACCGAGTAGACGTAGTCCACCGTTTGCACCACGTTTTCGAACCCCAGGCCGGCCGCCTCCAGAACCACCCCCAGCTTTTCGAAGATCACCTTGGTCTGTTCCAGCAGGTCCCCTTTGCAGACCACCTTCCCCTGGTCAGGGTCGTAGACGCCGGCGGTTTGACCCGACAGGTAGAACACCCCGGCGTTCTCCGCCGCCATGCAGAAGGTGTACCGGGCTATGTCGAGCCAGGGGAACTTCTTGGGGTCCACTTCAACGATGTTTCTGCTCATTTCTTCTCCGGTGAGGGTATCCCCCCCCCCGCCAGTCTCTCCGCGGATTGCTCGGGCCTAGCCCCCGCGTCGGGGGAAGCGCACCGCGGCGCTGGCCGGCTGCACCACCTTGTCGCCATCCTGGTTCTCCATCCAGAGGTCGCACTCGACCAGCGCCTCTTTCCCGTCGATGCGGGTGGCGGTGACCACGCCGTGGCCGGTGACGGTGTCCCCCGGGAAGACCATGACCCGGTTTTGGAAGCCCAGCTTGCGCAGGAAGGCGCGGGGTCCGGCCCAGTCCTGCACCTGCTGGGCCAGGAAGCCACCGAGCATCTGTCCGTCGAGGAAAGGCCCCTTGAACCCCTTTTCGCGGACGAAGTCGGCATCGTAGTGGATGCGGATGAAGTCCCAGGTGGAGGCGCCATAGGCCATCATCCGGGCCATGCTGATCTCTTTCCGAAGAGCGGGTAGCTCGTCGCCCACTTTGACGTCTTCAAAATAGCGGATCGGTGTCTCCAAGGGTCCACCTCCTCGGCTTGAACGTTGGGGTTCCCGCCGGCTACAGCCTACAGGCGATAGAACAGCGTCTCCAGGTTTCTGGCCAGCAACTCGTCCCGCTGGTTGTAGAATGAAGCCTCGATGATTTGAAAAACCATGTGCCCGGAACGGCCCGTCTTCTCGAACACGTCTTTGACCTTCCAGTGGGCGGTGATGATGTCATCGGGGTGAATGGGTTGGAAGAATTCGTAGTCGTTTCCGCCTCGCAACCGCCCAGCAAAATCCAACTCGCCGCGTCCGATAAAGTCCCCGCGTTCGTCGATATCGCTGTCCAGGTATTGCCAGGTATCGCAGATCAGGGTGGGCGGCGCCATAACATCCTTGAGACCGTGGCTCTTAGCGAACTCTCCATCGGTATACAGCGGGTTGAAGTCTTCGATGGACAGGGCATACATGCGAAAGGACGGCCGCCCCAGGGCATCCGGCGCCCGGTGGACAATTTCCTGTCCCACGCTGTTTTTCAGCTTGGCAAGAAGCTCGCTTCCGGAGTATTCGGCCATCTCTGCCTCCTCGTGGAAAGGTTGCTGCCGGGGACGATGACAAACCGGGGCGCGCGGCGCCGTTTCAAGCGCAGCCCTATCGGGGCCGCTCTGGTTTCCCTCGCCTACCGGTCTTTGAAATGAGGCTTGCGTTTCTCCAGAAAAGCGCTCAAAGCCTCCCGGTGGTCTTCGGTGCTATGGGTGAGGACCTCGACATGGGCCGCCTCCGCCAGGTGCTCCTCCAGGGTTTGGGACAAGCCCCGGAGCACCATCCCCTTGACCATGCGGTTGGGGATGGGAGGCTTCTCAGCGATGCGCCGGGCCATCGCCATCGTTTCTTCCTCCAGCCGCTCCGCCGGAACCACGTGGTTCAGCACCCCCAGGCGGTGGGCTTCCTTGGCTTCCAGCCAATCGCCGGTGTAGAGAAACTCGAGGGCCTTGTTGATTCCCATGGCCCGGTTGTACAGCCAGGTGGCCCCGGTATTGGAGACCAGGCCCATCTGGAGAAAAGCGTTCATGAACCGGGCGTGCTCGGAGCCGATGCGAATGTCGCAGGCCAGGACCCAGTCGAAGCCATCGCCGATGGCCAGGCCGTTGACCATGGCCATGGTGGGCTTTTCCATCTGGTGCAGGCCCAGGGTCACCCCCTGGGGGCCGGTTCGCATGAACTTCCAGGTCTCGTAGGGGCCGATGTGGCCCAGCAGGCTGTCGCCGCCCTGGCTCGCTTCTTTGATATCGGCGGAAGCGCAGAACGCGCGGCCGGCGCCGGTGAGCACTAGGACCCGGATGTCGGCGTCGCCGGCCACGTCCCGGAGCGCCACGTTCAACTCGTCGAACATCTGTTGGTTGATGGCGTTCAGCCGCTCCGGACGGTTGAGCGTCAGCTTGGCGACGTGCTCGGACTTTTCCAACAGAATAGTTTGGAACTCCATGGGCTTCACCTCGATGAATGGTGCGGGAACCGCGAAGCGAGACGGTGAACGTCCGGACTCTCGCGGGTTCTCAATACGGCGTCACCCCCGGGTCCCGCCCGTTTCCCTCATGCGGCTCTGCTGATTTTGGGACGAACGGGGGCCGCTGTCAACCGAGCCGATCCGTCCCGAAAGGTGGCCTGGCAAGCTTGTCCGAAGAAGGTACATTGCCGGGAGCGCGGTCTTGAGGTACTTTGTCGGGTAGAATAGCCTCGGGTATATCCTGAGTCGTCCCCCTTGCCGGGCAGGCTCAGCGCCCTATTCTTGCAACCATGATTGGTCTGGCAGGAGGAAGTTATGGCAGAGTTGAACTCAATGGCCGCGCCGGTTGGCGCGTTGCTGAAACAACACCAACAGACTTTGGCCGTGTCGGAATCGGCTTGCGGTGGCTTAATCTCGGCGTCCCTGCTGGCCGTGCCCGGGGCCTCGGCTTACTACCGCGGCGGAGCGGTCATCTATACCCGCGCCGCCCAGCGGGGATTGCTCCACGTACCCGATGATGCCATGGCTGGAATGCGAGCGAGTTCCGAACCCTACGCCTTGCTGAATGCCCGCACCATCCGTGAATCCCTCGGGACCACCTGGGGCTTGAGTGAAACCGGCGCCAGCGGCCCGACCGGGAACCGCTACGGAGATGCCGCGGGACATGCTTGCATCGCCGTCGTGGGACCGGTCGAGCGCGTCATCACTCTCGAAACCGGTGACGCGGACCGGGAGGCCAACATGTGGGCGTTTGCCGCGGCGGCACTGGAGTTGCTGGAGAGGTGCGTCAGGGAGTCCACCTGATTTTTCACGCCCTCCGAGACGGCGAACCCCAAGGCGTCTCCGGGGCTTGCCTTGCCGCATCTGCCGGCCGGTTCACGGAAAGCAAGATCGATCCGGGCAGCAAGGACAAAGCTTTCACCCTCATCCTAGCCTTCTCCCTGAGGGAGAAGGGATTTGTCTCCTCTCCCTCAGGGAGAGGATTAAGGTGAGGGGGTGATGTTGCAAACAGGGCCGGGCAGCCTGACTGACACCGAAATCCAGGGTGCGATCTCGTTACTAGTGCGACCGAGAAGGAGAGTATGCGTTCGCCCGTCCGTCAACTGTTGACGGCCTTTCAATTTCACGATATTCGGATGCTGTGGATTTCCACGGTATCCAACCAGCTTGGGCAAGGGATGCAGCACGTCGTCCTTGGCTGGCTGGTGTTTGATTTGACGGGCTCCAGCGGGATGGTAGGGGCGATATTCGCGGCTCGCGCGGCGCCCAACTTGCTCGTTGGTCTCATTGCCGGCTCCGTAACCGACCGGGTAGACCGGCGTACATTGATGCGCGTCGCGGTGTGGGGCATGGGGCTGGCCTCCCTGGGGGCAGGTCTCTTATTGACCACCGGGAATTTGGCCATTTGGCAACTGATGCTGTTCACCTTCTCGCTGGGAACCTTTCAGGCTTTCTACATGACGGCCCGGCAGGTCTATGTGTACGACGTGGTGGGAGCCAGTGGAGCGATAAACGCCATCTCCCTGATCAGCTTGGGTCAGCGGGTAGGCCAGGTAATCGGCGCATTGCTGGCTGGGGCCCTCATCTACTGGCAGGGGGCCGGCGGTCCTTTCTTGGCCATGAGCTTGGGATACGGGATCGGGGCGTGGGTTCTTTACACACTGCGTACCGCCGGCAGCTCGGCTCCCCTGGAGCGCGAACCCATAGGTGAGAATGTCCTCAACTATTTCAGGGCACTCAGGACCAACCGGGTCATGTTGAGCTTGATGGTTTCGACGGCCGCAACCGAAATCTTCGGGTTTTCCCATCAGGTTATGCTGCCGATTCTGGCCAAGGATGTGTTGCAGGTGAGTGCCGTGGGACTGGGAGTGCTCACCGCCTTTCGATTTGGCGGCGGCGCCATCGGGGTTGTGGCCCTGGCTGCGCTGGGAGAGGTCCGCCGCCGGGGCGTGCTGTTGCTGTCGGCCGTGGCCCTATTCGGAGCCGGCCAGGTGCTTTTGGGCCAAGCCTTCAGTTTCTGGGTTGCCCTGCTGTTTGTCGCGTTTGCCAATGCGATGGCTTCGATAGCGGACGTGCTCCACCAGAGTTTGCTCCAGCTCAGCGTTTCCAACGAGCAACGAGGCCGGGCGATGGGCTCCTGGATCGTGGGAATCGGCACCGCCCCGGTGGGCCATTTGCAGATTGGCTATCTGGCGGAGGCCACCAACGCCCGGATAGCCCTGCTGGTCAACGGTGTTACGCTGGCGGTTCTGGCCCTGACTCTAGGGGTGCTGCTGCCCCGGTTGCGTCGCCTGTAGCTTGGGCCGGCGTGGCGGTTGCGCTCCCACTTCACCCGTCAGGAAATTGGGCGGCGGCCACCGGTCCATCGGGGCGCCGGCCGCCGGGCTGAAGAAGCGCATCGTGGATCATCCCGAGCCGCCCCCAACTCCGGGCGCGGTTGTGGATGGGCCTGGACATGGCCCGAGAGAGGTACTTCCGTAGTAGGGTAAATCAAAAGTGGGCTCCGCCAGAATCGCGGAATGGGCACCGCCCTGTAGGTTGGCCTGGCGGGGGCGGAACCGGGGCTTGCCCCGTCCCCACCGCCCTGGTTCCGAACCTTATACTGGATACGGCCGGGCCGGTGCCCGGGAGCCGCGCGCTCAGCCCAGGCCGTGCTCCACCCTTTTTATGTGATGAAGCTGCTGCTCTTCGCTCAGCATCACGAAGTAGGCGGACCAGCCCCCCATGCGAACTCGCAGGTGCCGGTACTTCTCCGGCTCTTTCATGGCCTGTTTCAGCTCTTCAACGTCGGTCACGGTCAGGGTGAGCATGTTGCCGCCCATGTCGACGAACGCCTTGATCAGTCCGGCCAGACGTTGGGTGCCGGCTTCACCCGTCAGGCTGTTGGACGACAGGCGCAGGTCCAGGGGTGCGCCGGTCGCCAGGTCCGCGACGCGCATCTTCAGGTAGGAATTGATTGCCGAGGTGGGCCCGGAAACGTCCGTTCCGCAAACGGGAGAAAAGTTGGACGCTATCACCTCTCCGTGGTGACGGCCGTCCGGCGTGGCCCCCACCTCCTTGCCGATCATGGCGTACCAGGAGAAGGTGCCCACTGCGGGCGGGAAGATCAACTCGGGATACCGCGCCGCATGCTGCCGGGTCCGTTCCACGAAGTAGTCCATCATCTCCACGCCGATGCTGTCCGCGTCGCCGTTGTCGTTGGCGAACTTGGGGGCGCGGGCAATCAGGCGCCGGCGCAGGTTCTCATAACCATCCCAGTCGGCGGCCGTGGCGGCCATCAGTTCGTCCATAGTGACGCTCTGGTCCTCGAACACCAGCTTCTTGATGGCGGCCATGGCGTCTATCGCGTTGGCGACGGCTTCGCCCATGACGTGCCAGATGGTGTAGCGGGGGCCGCCCCGGATGACGTCTTTCTCGTTCTCCAGGCAATCGAGGGTGAGTGCCGATAGGAACGGATTGGAGCTGTACTTTCCGTGGTTGCTGTGCTCCAGCGTACCGTTCTCGATAGCGCCGCCGATGTAGTCGATGCCCAAACCCAACTGGGTGTCCAACTGGTTCTTCCAGGCGCCCATCAGCTCTGAAAAGCCCTTGAAATCCCGGGGGTCGCCGGTGTCCGGCCCCAACTGGCCGTGAACGCTGGAATTTCCCCGGTTCAGAGCCATCTCAACGAAGAGCAGGAAGTTAATCCCGCGAATCAGCTCCTGATCGGACTTGCCCTCGATCATGGTCTCCCAGCAGTTGGAGTTGGCGTAGCCGCGGGCGTCCTCCCGGGGCACTCCCAGGTCGATATATGCCTGAATGATGGTGTCGTCGTTGTTGACGAAGGGCATGCCGCCGCCGCTCTTCAAGACCTCCGCCACCCTGGTGACCAGCTTGCCCGGCGAGCCCTGGTGCAGCCGCACGGTGACGACCGGGCTGGTGAAGGCGAACTTTTCGAGGGCGTTCAGGCACAGATGGGTGATCTCGTTGGTGCCGTCTGACCCATCGGGCCGGATGCCGCTCAGGAGGATGTTCTGGCCGAAGTGGTTGATCGCGTCGGCCGCGTCGGTGGCGTAGCGGAACCGCTGCCGGTGGCCGACCAGGTATTTCGTCGGGCCCTTGTCCACTACCAGGCCGGCCGCCTTGTCGGAGGACCCGGTTAACGGGCTCGACAGCTTTGCTCCGTTGTACCCGCCGGTATCTGGGTCACCATCGGTTTGGTCGACGTAGAAGTTCTCGCGGCAAATCTGGGCCCGGTCGTTGAACCGCAGCCAGAGGCAGTCCATGAGTTCTTGGGCCTCGTCGAGGGTGATCGTCCCCGCGTCCAGGTCTCTCTCCAACGCCCCGTGGAGGAACTGGTCCATGCGGCCACAGGAGATGTTGGTCTGGGTGGAAAAGAACGCGTAGTGGATGAACCAGAAGGATTGGACCGCCTCATGGAACGTGCGGGCGGAGTGTTCGGGAACCCAGCGGCAGACCTCGGCGATCTTGCGAAGCTCGGCACTTCGCTCGGGGGTCCCGGCGCCGGTGGAAAGCTCCTCGGCCAGATCGGCGTATCGATGGGCCATGGCGACGACCGCGCCACTTTGCAGGCGCATCGCCTCGAGCCAGGTCAGCGTCTCGTCGCGCTCCGCCGACTGGGGACGGCCGGCCACATCGGCGGCCTTGCGGTCGATTCCGGCAATGATCCCGGAGAGTCCTTGGTCCAGCACTTCGTAGTAGTAGGGCGTCTTGTGCCCGAGCTGGGCGGAGATCCGCGAGCCCTCGGCGCCGGCCCTGTCGTGTTCTTCTTCGGTCGCGTAGCTGGGCATCTGTGTCCGGACGATGATGCCGTCCAGTACGGTGTTGCCGACGATCAGGTCATCTTCTTCGATGGTGATGGGCATTCGCCGGAGCGCCATCTCGAATGCTTTGGCGCGGCGCACTTCCAGGGGCAGATGCGCGGTGGAGTCATCGATGATAGAGAGGCCGGACCCCCAGCTGATCTGCTTGCGGGTCATCCGCTCTTGGACCACGGCCAAGAGCCGGCCGGCCTTGCTGCCCCGCGAGCGAAGTCCGGCGTCCATCGCCATCAGCGTCCGGTCTGTCTTCCGGGCATCCCTAACCGATGTAGTTGCCATTACGACGGTCTCCTTCTGTAACGAGCGGGTCTGTTTCCATCAAAAAGCCACTGGTAAATGGTCGTTACGGCCGCTAGGCCGGCTATCCGCCTACCTGGACCTGGAGTCCCTCCCGGCGGCACAGGTCCGCCAGGGAGGCCATGTGTTCCCCGGTCTGAGTCTCTTTGGCCCGGAGCGAGTAGGAGCGGCCGATCCACTCATACTTGGCCCCTGCAGCGCCATTGTAGGGCAAGAGCACGATCCTGTCGACGCCGATTCCGGCGCCAAATCTGGCGATGGACCGGATTTGCTCCTTGCCGTCGTTTATGCCGGGGATGCACGGCACCCGGATTTGAATCTCGTGGCCCGAAGCGGCAAGCTGCTCCAGGTTTCGCAGAATCAGGTCGTTGGGCACCCCGGCGTGGCGACGGTGGGAGGCGGAGTCGATGAACTTCAAATCGTACAGAAGCAGGTCGGCGACGCTTGCCAGTTCCGCCATCGCCTCCCAGCGGGCGTAGCCGGTGGTCTCCAGCGCGGTGTGGATGCCACGCTCCTTGCAGGCCAGCAGAAAGTTATAGGAGAACTCCGGCTGCCTTGCGGGCTCACCGCCGCTCAGCGTGACCCCGCCCCCCGAGCTTCGGAAGTAAGGGAGGTCCCGCTCGACCTCCAACGCCAGTTCGCCGACTGTGATCGGCGTGCCCGCCAACCTGAGGGCGCCGGGGTAGCACACCTCCACGCACTTTCCGCACGCGGTACATCTGCTACGGTCCAGGACCGCCGCTTCCTGTCCTCCGTGCCTGCCGCTGGTCAGCGCACCTTCCGGGCAGACCTCCAGGCACAGCCAGCAGCCGGTACACCGCTGGACCTGGTACAGGATATCGGGATGATTGAGCTGGGACTCGGGGCTATGACACCACACGCAGGCCAGCGGGCAGCCCTTCAGGAATACGGCGGTGCGTATTCCGGGGCCGTCGTGGGAGGCGAATTTGTCGACGTCGAGCAGCAGCCCTTGGATTGTCAGGTCGGCGCTGCGGGAGGCGACGCTCCTCTCAGGGACGGACATAGTTTCTCCGAATGTGATCGGGATTTGTAACTAGTGTACCCGATGGCTTCGGTGCGGTCCCGTTCTTGTACCACGGGTAATCCAAGCTTTGCACGCTTTTGGCTAGTGTTCCATCCCCTTCGGGCAATACTTGTCTCCTTCCTCTCTGGTGATCCGGCCGCAGGCCATCAGCCACATGCGGGATATCTCGGGGCCCATGAAACTGAAGGTGCTCTTGAGTTCTTTCCTCAGGTTCGGATAGGTACTCCCCGGAAGTATGTCGTAGAACCAGGTGCAGAAGCGGCCGTGTTTGGCCTGCAGGTCCCGGATGGTGCGGGCGTTCTTAACAGTAGCCTGAATCTTCAGCCGGTTCCGGATGATGCCGGCGTCATGCATCAGGGCCTCGATAACCTCCGGCCCCATGGCGGCAACAGCGTCGATGTCCCAGTCGGCGAAGGCCGCCCGGAAGCCGTCTCTTTTGTCCAGGACCATCTTCCAGTTCAGACCGGCCTGGAACACTTGTAGGCTCATGATTTCAAATAGGGCGTTGTCCTCATCGACCCGATTTCCCCAGATGGTGTTGGAGTACCAATCGGACAAGGGGTCGTGGGGCGGTTCATGGGGCATGCGATACCTCTCAATCTGGGTTGGTCTTGGTCCGTTCTATTCTGCGACAGGCGTAGGGTGTTGGCGATGGCTGGATCCCGGCCTTCGCCGGGATGACGGAGGGGCTTCACCGGTCTACGGGCCGGGTATCAAGCCATTTGCGAGACTCCGGACTATCGCATCTTCCACACGGGCCGGCGTTTTTCCACGAATGCCCCGGCCGCTTCCTTCCGGTCTTCGGTGCGGAGAATCGCTTCTTGAAGGGGCTCCGCGAGCTTGGCGGCGAATTCCAGGGGCAGGTCACGGGTCTGCGAGACGGCCTGCTTGATGTACTGTATGGCCAGGGGCGAGCAGAGCAGAATCTCCTGGGCGATCCGGTCTGCCTCCTCGAAAAGGGCGTCACGGTCGGGCACCACGCTCTGGATCAGGCCGATGCGGTAGGCTCGGTCCGCGTCGATATGGGTGCCGGTCAGTTGGATGTAGAGAGCCTCGCCCAGGGCGATGGTCCGTGACAGGTAGAGGAGGCCAAAATTGGCCAGCCCTCCGGCGTTCCGGGGCTCCGGCAGTCCAAGGGCCGACTTCTGGGTGGCGATGCGTATGTCGCACTGAAGGGCCAGCTCCAGTCCTCCACCCAGGCAGTATCCGTCGATGGCGGCGATGACCGGCTTCCACAGGTTGATGCTGCGGAAGGGCCAGATGGGGAAATTATGGACGGTGCCGCCCTGCTCCGCCACGTTCCGCTCTTTCAGGTCAGCCCCGGCGGAGAAGGCCCGGCCACCCTCGCCGGAGACTATGGCGACCAGGAGTTCATTGTCGTCTCGGAACTCGAGCAGGATTTCTTGCAAGCATGTCTTCAGGCCGGTGCTTATGGCGTTCAGCACGTGGGGCCGGTCCAGGGTTATGTAGGCGATCTGTCCCCGTTTCTCGAATCTCACCGGGGCTTTTTCGGTGGTCATTAACTGCTCCTTTAAGCGTTCATTGAATCAGGAAGTCCAAAATAACCTCAATCCTTTCCCGTTAAGGGGGAGGATTGAGGCAAGGGGTATCGCCCCTGGTTTGAGGACTCACCTGACCCGGGTTGGGATATCCGAAGTGCCGCGCTCCTAGGCCACGGCACGTCCCTCTCTCATGCTTTTTATGTCGTCCTTGCCGTAGCCCAGCCCCTCCAGGATGGCGTCGGTGTCCGCGCCGACCAGTGGAGCCGGGTCGAACTTGGCCCGGCCCGGCGTCTTCGAGAAGCCGATGGGGACCCCGACCTGGCGGATCTTGCCCAGCTCCGGGTCGTCGATCTCGACCACCATTCCCCGGTGCTGAATTTGAAGGTCGTTCAGCGCCTCGTCGATCGTGTACACCTTGCCGATGCAGATGTTGTGGTCCTTCAAAAGCTCCCACCATTCGTCCCTGGTGCGCGTGCGCATGATCCCCTCCACCTCCCGGTGTACCGCGTCCCACTCTTCGGTGGGAGGCTCGGTCTGGTGTTTGGCCTCTCGCTTCCAGGGCAGGAGGTCCTCCCGGCCGATCACCCGGCAGAAGTTCTCCCAGAAGTGGTGCTCGATGCACCCGAGGGTGAACCATTTCCCGTCCTTGGTCTCGTAGGCGCTGTAATAGGGATACGAGCCGGAAGAGGAAGACTCGCCCCGTTTGGGGCCCACGCCGTACAGCATGTGGCCGGAAAGGGCGGCGGACCCGCTCATGATGCTGGTCACGCCGTAGACGTAGGACACGTCCAGGTGCTGGCCCTCGCCGGTGGTTTGCCGGGCCAGCAACGCCGTGACGATGCCGATGACTCCGTGCAGCGACGCCGACGAAAGGTCGGCGATGAGGTTGAGCGGCTCCATGGGCGGCCCGCCTCTCATGCCCAACACGTCCAGGACGCCGGACATGGCCATGTAGTTGATGTCGTGGCCCGGCAGTTCCGCGTACGGCCCCGTTTGGCCGTATCCGCTGAGCGAGCAGTAGACCAATCGGGGGTTGATGGCCTGGATCGTCTCATAGTCGACGCGCAGGCGCTTGGCGACGCCGGGCCGGTAGCCCTCGACTATTACGTCGCAGGTGGCAGCGATCTTGTGTAACACCTCCTGGCTGGAAGGTTGGCTCAGGTCCAGGACGATGCTCTTCTTGTTGCGGTCCAGGGTCTGCCGCCGGACTCTCTGTTCCTTGCTACTTCCCGGCGTCCCCCGTTTGGGGTCCGCGGGTGCGTCAATCTTGATTACCTCGGCCCCCATGTCCGCCAGTAGCCTGCTGCAGAAGGCCCCGGGCCCCTGGCGCGTCAGTTCCAGAATTCGAATTCCCTCCAATGGCGTTGGCATGTCTCTCCTCCTTGGCTGATATACCCTATCGCAAACCGCCGGGGCGCCCCCTGGGAACGATTGTCGACGAGGGGAATGGTAGTAGGAGTGAGGGTTGGCGTCAACCGGCGGGGGGGCTGGGCAGCCTGGGGGGCGGTGGTGGTGGACAGTCAGGCCGAGGGACATTATCTACATTAGAGGCCCTACATGGATTATGCTCTTCAAGATGTTATTATCGAGATATTCAGGACTAACCGGCGACCCATCAGTGAAAAGATTCAACGTGTGGCACACGAGAGATGAATTCTAGCAAATGGAGGCGATGGGTTCGAAGGCAATGGCCGCGGACCTACGAATGGCAGGCGACTGCGTTCTACTGGGCTGTCACACGCCAATGGAGGGCCAAAGAATTCCAGACCCAGAAACTCCAATATTCTGCAATTGCCTGGCTTCGGACTCGCAAGGAATCCACGTTGCTGCTCCTTCAAATATTTCAGACCGTCTTCGGCCAAGTTTTGCTTGCAACCGCCTTGGTTGTTGGCCTGGAGGTCCTCGAGTCGTTTCTTCTGAATCGAGGCGGACTCGTTCCAGGTCTTTCCGCCGCTCACGAACGACTGGGCTTGCAATTGAGGGGATCCTCTTACACCAGTATTCTCGTGGCACTAGCACAGATTTCCGGAATATTCCTCGGACTCTACTTCACAGCAGTCAGCATCGTTGCCAGTACCGTTTATGCCCGGGTCTCCACTGACGTCCGTGCTCTATTGGTGCGCGAAAAAGTTGGCGACCTTTACATCAAATTGGTCGCGCTACTTGGGGCGTTAGCGGTTCTGGTGCTGGCGAAAAACTCGCTGGGATTCGCCCCAAACGTGTTAGACCTCGGTCTCATTACCATCCTCGGTGTAAGTGCCATTCTCAGCTTCGTAATCCTTGGTAGGCGAATCTTTGACTTCTTTGACCCCACAAGGCTCGTGACTGTTGGCAACCAGCACAAATGGGACAGTTTGGGACCCGAGAGATCAGAGGTGTGGAAGAGCTTGGGTGAGCTGCCTGAGGGTCCGGTTATGAAGTCTTCGCCTATCGATCGTTTGAGCCTTCACCTCCTTTCTGCGC
>JASMCQ010000111.1 GCA_030753265.1 Dehalococcoidia bacterium | reverse complement strand
GAACAGACGAGGCCGGACGCTGCGGCGGACCTTCTCCAACTCCTACCCGAGGACAGGGCCGAAGAGATCCTTCAGGCAATGGAGGATGCCGACGAGGTGGTCTCGCTCCTCCGGTACCGCAAAGACACTGCGGGCGGGCTGATGACCCTCGGTTATCCGGTGGTTAGGGAAACGGTTACCACTCCCAATGCACTGGACCAGCTCCGCTTATTGGGACCCGACGCGGAGAACATCAACTCGATCCTGGTAGTGGACGACTTGGGCCGGCTGGTGGGCTCCCTCAGCATGACCAGGCTGGCGTTGGCCCGGCCCACCTCATTAGTAGGCGACATCGCCGACCACCAGGTCATCTCGGTCAGCGCCGAAACGGACCAGGAGGAGTGCGCCCGCCTGATGGAGCGGTACGACCTGATCCAGCTCCCAGTGGTAGACCAGGAAGGCCAACTCACCGGCGTTATCCTGGCCGAAGACATGGTGGACGTGGTTGAGGAGGAAGCCACTGAGGACATGTACCGAATGGCCGGCCTCGCCGGGGAGCGGGTCATGGGGCCGCTGCGCAACTCTCTGCGACGCCGGCTGCCCTGGCTCTACATTAACCTGGCCACGGCCCTGCTGGCCGCGCTGGTGATCAGCTTGTTCGAATCCACCATCGCCAGGGTGGTGGTCCTGGCGGCCTTTCTGCCGGTCGTGGCGGGACAAGGCGGAATCGGCGGCACCCAGACCGTCACCTTGATTGTGCGCAGCATGGCACTGGGAGAGGTCCCCAGGCAGCTAGGTCTCCGGGTGTTGTTCCGGGAGCTGGCCCTTGGGCTAATAAACGGGGCCACGCTGGGTCTGGTGGTAGGCGTGGTGGCCTGGGCCTGGAAGGGTATCCCTGTGTTGGGGTTGGTGCTGGGCCTGGCCATGCTGGGGAACATGTTCGTGGCGGGGCTGGCCGGCGCCGGAGTACCTTTGCTGCTGCGACATCTGCGCATGGACCCTGCCGTGTCATCGGCGGTCTTCGTGACCACGTTTACCGATGTCATCGGCTTCCTGCTGTTTCTCGGCCTGGCCGCCGCCTTCGTTAGCTACCTGGACTAGCCCCGTTTGACGCCGGAAAGCTTCCGCTGGGCCGGAGCTGTGGTTGTTGGGTGGCTATCCGCCGGAGACCCGCATCGGTGGGCCTCGACCAAGATCAAACGACAGACTCGAGGCCGTGAGGTGAGAGCGTGCCAGGAGACATCGGACTCATTGGCGGCGATGAGTTTCGCCGGGGCTGTGAAGACATGGACCGGGAGATCATGGGAGCCTCGGGCCAGGACCCGGCCCGGGTGCTGATTGTTCCCACCGCGGCGCTCGACGGCCCGGTCAGAGCCGCCGACAACGGTGTCCGCCATTTCAATGCCCTGGGGTCCGATGCCCGGAGGCTGATGGTCCTGGAAAGGGCCCATGCCGAAGACCCCGGCCTCATTCAGTCCAGCCAGGGAGCCGGAGTGGTGTACTTTACCGGAGGCAGCCCCGATCACCTGCTGGCCACGTTAAGGGACTCGGCGCTTCTGAAGACCCTGTTGGCGGCGGTAGACCAGGGGGCGGTGCTGGCCGGCTCCAGCGCCGGAGCGATGGTCATGGGCTCTCATATGCGGCGGCCCGGCGGCGGAGATTGGGTGGAGGCCCTGGGAATCGTTCCGGGGATCGCGGTGCTGCCCCATCACGAGAGCCGGGACCCGGCAGAGGTATCCCGCCAGCTTCGCTCCCAAAGCCCGGCCGGGCTAACCGTGCTGGGGATTGACGCCCGCACCGGATGCCTGGGCCGGCCGGGACGATGGCAAGTGGTGGGTCAGGGGAAGGTTATCGTATACCGGGGGGCCGATTGGGCGGTGTACGGGCCGGGAGGACGCCTTCCCGGTGACGTGTAATGGAGGCCATTGGCAAGGGCCTCCACTGGCCCTGCGGTGGACCTACTTTCTCCGCTGGCGCAACTCCTGCCACACCGTCTGGGGCGAGACGCCGGTGGCCGCCAGCAAGACCATGGTGTGGTACAGCAGGTCGGCCACTTCTTTGGGCAGATTTTCGTAGTCACCTTGCGCGGCTGAAATAACCGTCTCTCCCGCCTCTTCGATGACCTTCTGGGCGATGCGTGCAGCCCCTTCACGGAACAGCTGCGCCGTGTAGCTGTCTTCCGGCAGGTCCCGCTGCCGTTCCCGAATCACTCCGAAAACCTCGTCCAATATGCCCGGCCCGGATTCGGCCGCCTCAAACTCGTCGGGAAGCTCCTCGATGGGGGTGAAGAAGCAAGAGGTCTCCCCTGTGTGGCAAGTGGGGCCGTCAGGGTCCACTTTGAGCAGGACGGTGTCACCGTCACAGTCCAGCCACGCCTCCCGCAGGTTCAGGTAATTACCGGAGGTCTCGCCCTTGAGCCACAATTCCTCCCGGCTGCGGCTGTAGAAGCACACCCGGCTCCCTTCCAGGGTCAGCTTCAGTGAGCCGGGGCTCATGTAGCCCAGCATCAAAACCCGGCCGGTGCCGGCATCCTGGACAATGGCGGGGACCAAACCCTTGCCGTCGAGCTTAATTTTCATGGTTTTCCGTCCTGGGCCGGCGGCCACGAGGGCAGCAGAGCGGGCAACTCCAAAAGGCTGCCAATCTGGTAAGCCGGTTTGGGATACTCGGGGTCCGGAGGGTCACCGGAGCGGTTGATCCAGACGGCATTCATTCCGACCTCGCTGGCGCCTTGAACATCCTCAAGCTGCTTGTCGCCGACGTAGACCGTTTCTTGGGGGGTAACATTCAGCCGCCGCAGCACCTCCAGGAACAAGCCAGGATGGGGTTTATAATCCCGGGCCTCCTCGGAGGATAGCACCACCTCGAATTCAAGCCCCAGAAACTTCAAATTCGGAATTAAGAAATTGTCATCGGCGTTGGAGAGGATGGCGGTCCGCCACCGCTGCCCGATCTCGCGCAGGGCCTGCAACGTATCGGGATACGGGTCCCGGTGTGCCAGGTCGCTGATGGCCTTGCCGACCGCGGCATCGGGGTCGCCGGGCAGGTCCAACGCAGCGAAGGCACGGACGAAGGCTTCCCGCCAGGCATCATGGTAGTTGTAGAAAGGCGTCTCCGGTTTGATTCGCTCGGCCCGTGAATTCTGGTCGACCTTTCGCCATTCCTCCCAGAGAAGCTCGGAGCTGGTATCGAGCCCCTGCGCCTCGATGATCTCCTGGAAGGTGACCTTCCACATCTCCGTGCCATTGAGGACCAGGGTGCTATACATATCGAAAATGACCGTGGTAATGAGGCTCATGGGTTCGAGGATCGTCTCCTTTGCCGGTATTTCCTTTATCATCTGCTTGGTTCGATGCCGGGTCCGGGAAGGCCGCCGGGCACCCATCCCAAGCGCTCACCCGGCGCCCGCCGGCAGCGGCCGCACCGGTATACCACGGTCCGCCAGGTACTCTTTGGCCTGGGCGATGGAGTATGTGCCGAAGTGGAAAATGCTGGCGGCCAAAACCGCGTCGGCCTTGCCCTCAGTGAACGCCTGGTACAGGTGGTCCAGGTCCCCGGCGCCGCCACTGGCGATGACCGGTACCGGCACCGCCTGGGATATGGCCTGAGTCAGGTCCAGGTCGTATCCGGTGAGTTGACCGTCGGCGTCCATGCTGGTCAGAAGAATCTCACCGGCGCCAAGCTCCACCGCCCGGCAGGTCCACTTAACAGCGTCCATGCCGGTAGGGGAACGCCCGCCGTGGGTATAGACCTCCCAGCGAGAGCCCTCCTCCAACGCCAGGTCAACTGGTCCGTGCTGGCTGACGGCGGCCCCGGCGCCGACCCGCTTGGCGTCGATGGCCAGCACGATGCACTGGTTGCCAAACTGGGCGGCGCCCCGGCTCAACAAAGCGGGCTCATTCACGGCCGCGGTGTTCACCGAGACCTTGTCCGCCCCGGCCCGCAGCATCCGGCGAACATCCTCGACGCTCCGGATGCCGCCGCCCACGGTCAGCGGAATAAAGACCTGTTCCGACACCCGCCGTACTACATCCACCATGGTATCGCGGGAGTCCGAGCTGGCGGTAATGTCCAGGAAGACCAACTCGTCGCCGCCCTCCTCGTTGTACCGGGCGGCGAGTTCCGCCGGGTCACCGGCGTCCCGCAGGTCGACGAAGCTGATGCCCTTGACTACCCGGCCGGCGTCCACGTCCAAGCAGGGGATGATGCGTTTGGTCAGCATGAGGCCGGTATTCTCTTCCTTTTTCTACTGAGGTTCAGCCTCAGCAGTATACCACCGGAGCAGCCTTCTTCTAAGGGCTACTTCATCAAAAATGAAGCATAACGGGCCCGGTATCCCGGAAGTGTTCGAGAATACCCCTGGTGCTGGTGGCGGGACGCAGGTGAGGTAGAATTAGCCCGCTCGAACTACTCCAATCGACCCACTTTCGAGGTGAGACCATGGCGCTTACGCTGGCGGAAGCCAATCGGGCAATCGAGGGCGCTATCGCCCACGCCCTGGAGCTTAACATCAAGATCAATGTGGCGGTTTGCGACCCCGGCAGGCATCTCATCGCGTTCAACCGGATGGACGGGGCGATCTGGGGGGGAGCATACGGTTCCCAGGGGAAGGCGATAGCATCGGCGGCCTTCGGCAGGGCCAGCGGCGACCTGCAGCCGCAGGCCGACTCGCCGATTATCCGGGGCATCCTGGCTACCGAAGGAGGGCACGGAATTGCCAGCCAGGGCGCGGTGCCATAGTCCGGAACGGCGTATTGGAAGGCGCCGTGGGAGTAGGCGGCGGCACCGCTCAGCAGGATGAGGACTGTGCCCGCGCGGCCTTAACCAAACTTTAGCCCGGCATTCGGCCTTCAACGGTCCGCGGGCGCCGCCCAAGGACCAAACCTCTACCGTTGGTCGAGAGCCTTCGGGCCGGGTATCGTCAGAGGAGAGCGGGCTGCGGCATCGCCGCGGGAAGCTTGCCCTTGGCCCGCGCCGCATGCCGTTCGACCCACTGCGCGGCTTTCTTCTTGGCGACGCGCCCATCGACCCACCGCATTGCTTCCTTCGCCGTGCCGCTACTGGCCAACTCCAGCCGATCGGGACGCCGACCGAACACAATGTAGCAGATAGTCCGGATCTCTTCGTGAATCACATAGCCTCGGTAGTAGAGGTTCATCATCCGCGCCAGCCCTCCAGAGCTTTACGTAAATAGGTTCACCGCGGCAGGCGCCGGGTCAAACGTTTCCATGCCGCAAGCACCTTCAATACCTTAAAGACATATGTTCTAATACTGGAGTGCGCCGGTCAAGGGGCGGATGTCAGTAGAGGGAGAGGGGTGCGCCTCGGCGCCGGGGGACTCCGGCGGCGCAATACTGACTGGCCCGTTGATTGGCTGCGGATTCTAGTGAACAGGCCGCAGGTGTCCGATTCAGCCGGAACCGCCTTGAGGAGATCAACAGACCGGGAGCTGGACCGGATGACGGCCCGTGGCTTGGGATTCGAGCGAGGCGAGTCTAGCCGCAGATAGAGGCTTTGCCCAGGAACACGTGAGGAGGAACGGGTTGGGCCAGCACCCCGGAACCGATACTTTCTCGAGGAAGCAAGGCGTAGGGCGCCGGAGTGGGCTCCGGCATATGCCACGGGGCGGAGGTCAAATCGAGGTCGTTGCCCCCGCCTGCTTCCCAAATGCCGGTCTCGTTGGCATCCAGGTCACCGATCTTGAAGGTCACCGTCTTGCCGGAGAAAGCCTCACCGGCGCCCTGATCGATGAAGAGAATGTACCGGCCGTCCTGCACCGTTGATGAAGCCACCAAGGATTCCCCTACCCAGGCGGCAACGAGGGCGCCGTCGGCGGCGGGCTGGCACCCGCCAGGAGGCAAGGGTGTCGGAGCCGGCGTGGCCGAACCGCAAACGAAGGCCGTCCCCACAAACACGTGGGGGGGCACGGCCTGGGCCAGCAAACCGCCGCGGAGATGCACCTGGTGCAGCGAGGCAGAAGGATCCGGCGCCGGCCGCAGTGCGGCGGTCAGGTTGATTCCGTCACCTCCGCCAATTTCCCATATGCCGGTCTCGTTGGCGTCCAGGTCGCCGATCTTGAAGTTCACCGTCTTCCCGATGTAGGAACCCCCGCCGCCCTGATCGACGAAGAGAACGTACGAGCCATCCTGCACCGTTGTCGAGGCGGCCCAGGCACCCTCGACCCAGGCGGTCACCAGGGCGCCTTCGGCGGCGGGTTGGCACCCACCTGGCTCCAACAGTGGTGCTGCCGGCGTGGGCACAGGACTGGGCGTCGCCGTAGGTTCCGGTGTCAGGGTGGGCGCCAGTAAAGGAACACCAACGAAGCGCGAAACGGGCACCGGTGTTGGCCGGGGAGTGGGTCTGGCCGTCGGTGCCGGCACCGGGGTCGGGGCCGGGGCCGGCGAGGGAGCAGGCTCGGCGGATTCGGTGAGCATGGCGGCAGGCGCGGCAATCGCCACAGCCACCGGCGTCGGCACGGGGATAGAGGTGGCCGTCGCGGTGGGCACCTCCACCGGTACCGGAGCCGGAACCGGGGTGGCCGCGAGCATCGCCTCGACCGTTGCCCGGACGCTCA
Organism: Dehalococcoidia bacterium; assembly: GCA_030753265.1. The sequence goes on along the minus strand of JASMCQ010000111.1, from coordinate 12,942 downwards.
CAATTACGGTGGCGGCGAGATCGGGAGGGTCACTCGGCGCCGGAATTGGCAGGGCGGCCTGCACCGCCGCCCGCACCGTGGCCTCGATGTCCGGGGTTGAGGCTGGCGGCGGCGAGCCAAGCGTTGGAGCGCCGGAGCACGCCAGGGGCAACAGCACCAGCAGCGAGAGCGCGAGGAGCCTGATTCTTATGTAAAGGACTCTCAGATAAACGAGCAACACGGTGGTAATGTTACTCGGTTGTCACCCCACAACGCACAAAGGAACGCTTGCGGTTTCGAACAGGTTTGTCACGCGCCAGGCCTGGTTCGGCTCCGGTCGGGCGGCGGAACGTTTATCCCTGTAACTCTGCCAGAAACTCGGCCATCGGCTTGGTTTCCTGGGTGGAGGCCGTCATGTCACGAACCAAAACCTCTCCCCGATCGATCTCGTCATCGCCCAGAATGAGCGCGTAAGGGATCTGCAAAGCGTTGGCCTGGCGTAACTGGCCTCGCAACGTGCGAGTGCCGCGGCTGAGGACCGCGCCCAGGCCCGCGAGGCGTAATTTGGCCGCCAGCTCCAGCGCCGCTGAACGGGCGGCATCGCCGACGTTGGCCACCAGATACTTGGGCGCCGGTTCATCTGGGACCTCCACGCGGCTCTTCTTGAGGTTCAGTGTGAGGCGCTCCATTCCCGTCGCGAAACCGAACCCCGTGGTCGGACGGCCGCCCAGTTCTGCAATTAACCCGTCATACCGGCCGCCGCCCAAGATGGTGGATTGGGCGCCGCCTCGCCGGGGTTGCAGCTCGAATACGGTGCGCGTGTAATAGTCCAGGCCTCGCACCAGCCGGTGGTCGACCTGGTACGGTATTCCGATGGAAGTCAGGTAGCTTTGGAGCTTGGACCAGTGGTCGCCGCACTCCTGGCAAAGGTGCTCGGCCGACCGGGGCGCCGTATCTCCAAGGGCCCGGCATTTCTCCTCTTTACAGTCCAACAGTCGCAGGGGGTTTCGTCCAAGGCGGACCCGGCAGTCGGGACAGAGCTGTTCCTGAAGGCCGGAGTAGTAGTCAGCCAGCCCGGCGACGTAGGCAGGACGGCATTGGGAGTCGCCGATACTGTTCACGAGCAGGCTGATATCCTGCAAGCCCAGGGATAGCACCAACTGCCAGGCCAGGTCGATGACCTCCGCATCAACCGAAGGGTCACCGTCACCCAGGGCTTCGACGCCGAACTGGTGGTGCTCGCGAAAGCGCCCGGCCTGGGGTCGCTCGTAGCGAAAAACGGGGCAAAAATAGTAGAGCCGCACCGGCTGGGTCAGGTTGTGCATGCCGTGCTCCAGGTAGGCGCGGCAGACGGGAGCCGTCCCCTCGGGCCGGAGGGTGACGCTGTCGCCGCCCCGGTCCTCGAAGATGTACATCTCCTTTTCAACGATGTCGGTGCCCGCTCCCACGGAACGGATGAAAAGGTTCGAATCTTCGAAAACCGGCGTGTCAATTCGGCCGTAGCCGTACCGCCGGGCCAGGTCCACCGCCTTGGACTCGATGTACCGCCAGTATTTCTGCTCCGGTGGCAGCAGGTCGGTGGTACCTCGGGGAGCTTGGAACAAGGGGTTTTTCTCCTTTACAGGCAAGAATCACTGAAGTGATGCGAACCACCATTATAGTGGCAGGCCGCCGGCTACGCCAAGGAAGCACCAGCGCCACGCCGGTACCAAAGTTCAGGCAGGGCTAGACCACTCCGTCGGCCCGCAGCTGGTCCAGCTCTTCGACCGTTAGGCCGCCGATGCTGCACAGTACCTCCTGGTTGTCCGCCCCCAGATGGGGCGGCGTGCGGCTGGGAATGTCGACACAGCCGGTCAGGTGAATCGGCGTGTTGACGGTGCGGAACGACCCGCCCAGGGAATCCCCGGCATCGACGAACATGTCCCTGGCTTCCAGGTGAGGACACTTATCCAGGTCGGCCTGGTCCTGGACCACACCCATGGAGAAGCCGATCGCGGTCAGCTTCTCCATCACATCCCACTTGGAAAGGTGCCGGGACCATCCTTCGATGGCGGGGATGATGCTGCTGAAAAAGAACTCACCCGAGATACCCCGGCACAGAAACCGGGGGTCCTGGATCAGATCCTCTCGCCCGATGAGCTTCCACAGATTGATCCACTTCCCCTCCTCCTGGGCGCCGGCCAACACCGCATACCCGTCATTCGACTTCAGGGTCAGCTGGGCGGAGAGCATGTTCTCCCTGGCCCGGCCGATGACTCTGCCAGTCGACTGATAGAAAGGCATGGTGCTGGTGGTGTGGGCCACCATGCAGTCGTACATCGCCATGTCCACGTGCTGACCCAGACCGGTCTTGCGCCGGGTTTCCAGCGCCAGTACGACCCCCAGGGCCGCCCACAGCCCGGGTACCGAGTCCCCGATGTTGTCGCCGACCATCTGGGGTGGCGAGCCCGGGGGACCGGTGACCTCCATCCACCCGCCCATCCCTTGGACGCAGGGGTTGTTGGCCGGCCACTTGGAGTAAGGGCCTCGCAGCGCATCGCTGTCGCCGTAGCCGGTGATGCTGGCGTAAACCAGGCTCGAGTTGACCTGGCGGAGGTCGTCGTAACCCAGGCCCAAGCGGCGCAAGGCGCCCGGTCCCCAGTTATCAAGCAAGGCCTCGGACACGCGAATCAACTCGTGGAAGACCGCTTTGCCTCGGGGGTCGCGCAGGTCCAGGGTCACGCTCTTCTTATTCCGGTTCACCCCCAGGAAACGGGCGCTGACCCGCTGCCCGTTCGGTTTCTCGATGATGGGTTTGTTGTTCCGGGCGCGGTCGCCGCCCCCCGGGCGCTCGATCTTGATCACTTCAGCTCCCATGTCGGCCAGGATCATGGAGCAGAAAGGGCCGGCCACGATGTGGGTGGCGTCCAGGATGCGGACGCCCTCGAGGGGCAGGGGAAGTTTGCCGTTGTTCGCTACCATGCATCGCTCCCAAGTTCGGTTTCGGCAACCCAAGGCCGGCCTCGGTGAGCCGGCGGGCGTCGCGCGCTTAGATGGCGGCAGGGTCCTTGGGTCGCTTGGCCGGTCCCTCGCCGCGGGTTTTCACCGGGGCCGGCACCCCAAGAACCAAGGGGCAGCGAACTAGACTACTCCATCGGCCCGCAGCCGGTCCAGCTCTTCGACCTTTAGGCCGCCGATCCCGCACAGTATCTCCTGATTGTCCTCGCCGGGCCGGGGTGGCGTCCTGGCGGGCACATCGACACAGCCGGTCAAATGAATCGGCGTGTTGACGGTGCGGAACGAGCCACCCAACGAATCCCCAATATCGACAAACATATCCCTGGCTTCCAGGTGAGGGCACTTATCGAGGTCGGCCTGGTCCTGGACCACACCCATGGAGAAGCCGATGGCCGTCAACTTCTCGGTCACCTCCCATTTGGAAAGGTGCTGTGACCAGTCCTCGATGGCGGGGACAATGTGGCTGAAATAGAAATCACCCGTGATACCCTGGCAAAGATATCGGGGGTCCCGGAGCAACTCCTCTCTGCCGAGGAATTTCCACAGTTTGACCCACTTTTCCTCTTGCCCGGCGCCGGCCAACACCGCGTACCCGTCATTCGATTTCAGCGTCAACTGGGCATAGATCATGTCCTCCCGGGACCGGCCGATGACCTGGCCCGTCGCCTGGTAGGAGGACATGGTGGCGGTGGTGTGGGCCACCATGCAGTCGTACATCGCCATGTCTACGTGCTGTCCCTGGCCGGTCTGGCGCCGGGTTTCCAGAGCCAGTACGACTCCCAGGGCCGCCCACAATCCAGGCACCGAATCCCCGATGTTGTCGCCGACCATCTGGGGCGGCGAGTCCGGGGGGCCGGTAACCTCCATCCACCCGCCCATCCCCTGGACGCATGGGTTGTTGGCGGGCCAATCGGAGTAGGGCCCGCGTCCCGACCCGTCGGGATCGCCATAGCCGGTGATGCTGGCGTAAACCAGGCTCGGGTTGATTTGGCGGAGGTCGTCGTAGCCCAGGCCCAAGCGGCGCAAGGCGCCCGGCCCCCAGTTGTCCAGCAAGACCTCGGACACGCGAATCAGCTCGTGGAAGACCTGCTTGCCACGGGGGTCACGCAGGTCAAGGGTCACGCTCTTCTTGTTCCGGTTGATACCCAGAAAAAGGGCACTGACCCGTTGCCCGTCAGGTTTTTCCATGACGGGCTTGCTGATTCGGGCGCGGTCACCCACCCCGGGGCGCTCGATCTTGATTACCTCGGCCCCCATGTCGGCCAAGATCACGGAGCAGAAAGGGCCGGCCAGGACGTGGGTGGCATCCAGAATGCGAATGCTTTGGAGGGGCAGGGGCAGTTTGCCGTTGGTCTCTGCCATAGGTGGCTCCCTAATCCGGATTCTTCGGTATCTGCAACCCAAGGCCGGCCTCGGTGAACCGGCGGGCGTTGTGCACGTAGATGTCGGTCAGGTCTACGAGCCTCTCCGCTTGTTTCTCGTTCAAGGGTTTTACCTGGGCGGGCACTCCGATGACCAACGAGTGGTCCGGTATCCTGGCCCCGGATCGCACCATAGCGCAGGCGCCGATGAGGCAGAAGTTCCCGACCCGGGCGTCCTCCAGGAGCGCCGCATTCATCCCGATGAGGACGTTGCTGCCCACCCGTCCACCGTGGACCACCGCGCCGTGGGTCATGAGGACGTTGTCTCCCAACTCGAGGTAATCATCGGTATGGAGGACGCAGTTGTCCTGTATGGAACATGCTTTGCCGATGACGATCCTCCCGTAGTCGCCCCGGATTACCGCTCCGGGCCAGATACTGGAATCTTCCCCGATCTCGACGTCGCCCACGATGTAGGCAGTTTCGCTGACGAAAACCGAGGGATGAATCTTCGGATGTTTGCCGTCTATGCTACGAATCACGAGGGCCTCCTAATTAATCGAACGCTTACCAGGATACACGCACCATGGCAAAGTTGCAGTCTCACAGCGGGCCGCGGAGGATCGCCAGTCATTAGATTCCCCGGCAATCACCCGGCGGCCAGCAACTGCCGCACCGCTTCGGGAGGGGCCAGGTTCGTCTGGACCCCGCTCCAGGTGTAGATATAGATGGCGGGCACGATCAGCAACACGGCCAGCTTGAACTCTCGAGCGCAAAGCAGCCGCTCGTACCCGATGATCAGAGTCAACGGGAAGATGGGCAACATGTACCGCACAAGGTCGTGGTGGGCCACGAAAATCAAGGGCACGTAGAATGCTCCGGCGAACAGGGCCAGGTCCCGCATACCGTTGCGCCAGAGCAGCAAGATTCCGATGGCGTTCAAGAGGTATATCCAAAGCGATGCTTCGGACCAGTTGTAGCCCAGGACCGACGGCCAAATGGAGGCAAAGGGGGCGCCCGAAAGATGGATGTTGTCGCCGGAGTGGAAGTAGGCGAAGAAGTCTCCGTATTGGACCTGGTAGAGCCCGGCCAGCAGCAGCGGGGCCGCCGCGAAAGGCGCCATCGGCAATAGCTTTTGCCAGGCCACGGACCATACCGAGGGACGGGGCTTAGCGCGGACGTAATCGCCGGCGATCAGCACCAGGTAGACGGCGAGCAGGAGAACTCCGGGGCTGCGGGTCAGTACCGCCGCCGCACCGGCCAGGCCGGCCAGCCAGAACTGCTTCCTGCGAAAGAACAAGATGAAGCTCAGCGCTTCCAAGATGAAAAGGGGCTCCGCCGCGCCCACGCTGTGGTAGATCAGCCACCGGGGCGGCAGAAGCAGGAACACGACTCCCAACCAGAGGGCATTTCGGGAGAGTCCCAGGTCCTTCAGCAGTTGGTACAGGACCCAGATCGCCAGGCTGGTAGCGGCTATCGTCGCGGCGAGCATTCCGTTGGCATAGCCGAAGATGTAGGAGAACAGCCGGATGGTCGCCGGGTAGCCGGGCAGGTGGGCTGCATAATACCCTGGGGTCAAGTCGGCGAAGGCCTCGACGGCGGGGTTGCCCGGGTCGTAGAAAGTCTGGGCCACCACCAGGTACAGGGGACCATCCCAGTACCGGTAGATATTATCCAGGGACCAGCCGGAGAAGGAGAGATGGAGGTAACCGTCCCGGTTTTCGTAGAGGGGGATGTATACCAAAAGGGTGGCCAGCAGGTTCAGCGCCACCAAGGTGAGGACGGACCTTCCCAGGCAAAACCGTATCCCCGCGCGAAATAAGTCTACCGCGATGTTGGGCCCGCTGGAGGGAACGGCAACCAAGGCAAGGCCTCTCGGGTGTTTGCACTCAGCTATCAGCTTTCGGCTGTCAGCTAACCTGCCCTTGGACGCTCCACCTCTTTCTTGGAGAGAGGGTGGGGGGTGCTGAAAGCTGACCGCTGAAAGCTGACGGCTGGTATCTGATGGCTGGTATCTGATGGCTCCTAGGCCCCAAACAGGCCAGGTAGCCATTCTACGCTATAGGCGCAGGCGTAGGCAATAATGGAAAACCTTCCTAATTTGCCTACCCATACGATGGCCAGGAAGCGCCACACGGGATACTTGAGGGCGCCGGCGGCTATCCCCACCACATCGAAGATCGGGTTGGGGACCAGTGACACCAGAAGAAGAATGAGCCAGCCACGATGCCGCATCCAGCCTTCGATCTTCAGGTACAAGCGAGTCCTGGTGACAAATCCTCGGCCGCTGTACCCCAGCAAGTAGCCGGTTACTTCGCCCAGGGTGCCGGCGGTCCCGGCGATCAGGGCAACCCAGTAGGGGGTCAGGGTAATGCCGGGTAGAACGTCGGGGGAGCTGGCGGCACATACGGCGATAATACCGGGAGGCATGAGCAATCCGCCGCTGGCCAGCAGGACGATCAGCCCCACTCCAAGGTACCCATATTGTTCCAGGGTGATATAGCTGTGCAGGAAAAAGGACGCTACCCCGATGGCAACAACGGCCAGGAATACCCCGAGACGCAGCAGAGTCTGGGGGTTCCGCCAATCAGGCCGGCTTGCCAGGGTGGAGACTGGGCCGATGATCCTCATCGGCCCGGTGACCCGGGGGCAGCAATCAGGGCGCAAAGCAACGCCCGGGACGGCAGGTCGTCGAACTCGCCAAATTTTACCGTGTGGGGCCAATGCCCGCACTCGGGATGAATGCGGACCACGCTGCGAGTCAGGTCACACCGGACCGGGCCGGCGTGTGAAACTAGGATAACGATATCCTCCTGTCCCCAGACCGCTATCAAGGGAACGGGCTACTTTTTCAGACTGCCCCTAACGCGCCGCCGCTGCCGGCTGGGCTTTGACTCTATACCGTCATTGGTACGAAAATGTCATGCCGAGCCAGCCGTAGCGGCGAGGCATCTGGGCAGAGATTCTCCTCCGCCTCCCCAGATCCCGAGTCCTTCCCGCGAAGGACTCGGGATGGCGCGACGGCGTCTATTTTCGTCGGCCGTGGTGCTGGTGGCAACCAGCATGAATGATCCCGAGGAGTGAACGCCCCCTGTTATTCCGAGGAGCGAAGCGACGAGAAATCTGGTGCGGGATCCTCCATCGCGGCCCGGACCCCTCGCGTCACTCGGGGTGACCTATTCCAGGTTACTTCTCGTGCGAGACCTGCCGCAGACCTGAGCCGTCGACGCCGGGGTGGATTGGTCGTGCCGCCTCGTCTGAACTTCAGGCCGGTGAATTTCAGGCCGGCTGGGAAATTGGTGCCGCCTTGGTCAAGACCAGGCCCGCGTCGCCGGCATCCACCACCACGTGGTCTCCAGCGTGGTATTCGTTGGCGAGAATGCCCTTGGACAGCGGGTTCTCCAGGTGTCGCTGGATGGCCCGCCGCAGGGGCCGCGCGCCGAACACCGGGTCGAACCCCTCTTCGGCGAGCCACCGGCCGGCCTCTGGGGTCAGCTCAAAGGTGATGCCCCGGTCCTCCAGCCGTTTCTGGACATCCTCGACCATCAGGTCCACCACTCGGACGATCTGTTCCTGGGTCAGCGGGTGGAAGATAATGGTCTCGTCGATCCGGTTCAGGAACTCGGGCCGGAAGGCCCGCTTCAGGGCATCGTTAACCGAGCCCCGCAGATTCTTCTCGTCCACGTCACCGTTCCGGCCGTCGGTGCGAAAGCCGAACGGCTGCCGCCGCAGACCTTCAGTGCCCAGGTTACTGGTCATTATCACCACTGTATTTCGGAAGTCAACGGTGCGTCCCTGGCCGTCGGTGAGGCGGCCGTCATCCAGGATTTGCAGCAAGACGTTGAACACGTCCGGATGGGCTTTCTCAATCTCGTCGAACAGGAGCACCCGGTAGGGACGCCGGCGCACCGCCTCGGTGAGCTGCCCCGCCTCCTCGTAGCCGACGTACCCCGGAGGCGCCCCGATGAGGCGGGAGACGGTGTGCCTCTCCATGTACTCGGACATGTCCACCCGCACCATGTTACGCTCGTCGTCGAAGAGGAACTCCGCCAGGGCCTTGGCCAGCTCGGTTTTGCCCACTCCGGTGGGCCCCAGGAACATGAAGCTCCCAATGGGCCGGCGAGGGTCGCTCAAGCCGGAGCGGGAGCGGCGTAGGGCCTCGGAGACGGCGGTCACCGCTTCGTCTTGCCCGATAACCCGCTGGTGCAGGCCGTCTTCCATGTGGACCAGGCGTTCCGGCTCCCCTTCCAGCAAACGCCCGGAGGGAATGCCGGTCCATTTGGAGACCAGCTCAGCGATGTCCGCCTCGTCGACCAGCATGTCCACGCGGCGCTCGGCCAGCAATCGCTGTTTCTCGGGCTCGTACTCCTCCTCCAACCGCAGCCGATCGGTCCGGAGTTCCGCCGCCTGCTCGTACTCGGAACGCTGAGCCGCGGCCTCCTCCTGGTCCACCAGCCCCCGGATCCGCTCTTCCATGACCTTGATGTGGGAGGGCAGGCTTTCGGCATCGATACGCAGCTTGCTGGCGGCCTCGTCGATGAAATCCACGGCCTTGTCCGGCAACTGGCGGCCGGTGACGTACCGGTCGCTGAGGCGAGCCGCGGCCACCAGGGCCGAATCGCTGATGGTGACCTTGTGGTGAGCCTCGTAGCGAGGGCGCAGGACCTTGAGAATCTCCACCGTCTCCTCCACCGACGGCTCTTCCAGGTAGATGGGCTGGAACCGCCGCTCCAGGGCGGTATCCTTCTCGATGTACTTGCGGTACTCGGTGGAGGTGGTGGCTCCGACGCACTGCAACTCTCCCCGGGCCAGGGCAGGCTTGAGCAAGTTGCTGGCGTCGATGCCGCCCTCGGCGGCGCCGGCGCCCACCATGGTATGGATTTCATCGAGGAACAGGATGACCTCCCGCTGGGCCTGCTTGATCTCGTCCATCACGGACTTGAGCCGCTCCTCGAACTCCCCCCGGAACTTGGAACCCGCTACCATGGCCCCCAAGTCCAGGGCCAGCACCCGGCGCCCCTTGAGGGAATCGGCCACGTCTCCAGCCACGATACGGGAGGCGAGCCCTTCGACGACAGCGGTTTTGCCAACCCCGGCCTCTCCGATGATGACCGGGTTATTCTTCTTCCGGCGGGTCAGGGTTTGCATCACCTGGCGAATTTCGTCGTCCCTTCCCACAACCGGGTCCAGCTTGCCTTCTCTGGCCAGCTTCGTCAGGTCCACGGTGTATTTCTCCAGGGCCCGGTACCGGCTCTCGGCCCTTGGGTCGTCCACCCGGTGGGCTCCGCGGACCCTCATCAAGGCCCGGTAGACCTTTTCCTGGTCGATGCCAAACTCCTTCAGCACCTGGGCCGAGTCCCCTTGAGAATCCATGGTGGCCGCGATAAACAGGTGGTCGGCGCCGATGTACTCGTCCCGGAGCCGCCCTGATTCCTCCTTGGCGTTATCCAGGAGCCGGGCGGCACGGGGTGTGGCGTAGATCTGGTTGTTGTCATGAACCACCTTGGGGGCGGCTTCGAGGGCCTGGTGCAAGCGTGTTTTCACGCTGTCGGCCGGAACCCCCAACTCGGCGAGAATCTCACCAGGGATGCCGCCCTCCAACTCCAGCAGGGCCAGCAATACGTGCTCGACATCCCACTGGTTATGGCTGTAGCGCCGCACCAACTCCTGCGAGCTGTGCAGCACTTCCTGAGCCTGTTCGGTAAACTGCTCTGGCCGCAAGACCATCGAATCATCTCCTCGGTTGTGAATCGCTCCGGGGCCGGTTGGTGGAAGCACTCTGTTGGGCTCGCAGGCGGTAAAGCTCCTCGGTCAGTCCTTGGACCTGCTTTTCCAGGTGCTCGATCCGGTTCATCAGCTTCAGCGCCACCTCGGCTCCGGCCAGGTTGACCCCCATCTCATCGGTGAGTGCCTTGACCCTTTGCACCCGTTCGATATCAGCCATCGAGTACAGGCGCTGCCGGCCCACGGTACGGGAGGGCCAGATCAGGCCCACCCGCTCGTAGTAGCGCAAGGTTTGGGCGTGAACCCCGACGATGCGGGCGGCTACGCTGATAACGAAGCAGGGTTCCTCTCGAAATTGACCTTGAGAAGCCATGTCTATCCTCCATCACGGACGTCGCCGGACCGTGATTCCCGCAGGCGCCGGAACAGCTCCAGTTGCTCCGGCGTAAGGCCGGTGGGTAGTCTTACATTAGTGGTTGCGTACAGGTCACCCCGGAGCTTGGGATCATTCAGCGCCGGCATGCCCTGGCCGGCAAGCCGGAAACGCTGCCCGTTCTGGGTCTCCGGCGGTATGGTGAGGGCAACCTTGCCCCGTAATGTCTCGACGGTCGTTTCCCCTCCCAGGATGGCGTCTTCGACGGGCACTTCGACCTCCGTGTAAAGGTCCCGCCCCTGTCGCTGAAAACGCGGTTGAGGGTGTACCGAAATGACCAGGAATATGTCATCCCGCTGGCCCGAGCCGGCCGAGACGCGGACTTTCGACCCGTTGTCCACGCCGGGCGGGATTTTCACCTCCAGCCTGCGGCCCCCGGGTTGCTGCAGCACTCTGGTGGTGCCTTCGAAGGCTTCATTCAGCGTTACCGTGGTGGGATATTCGGCCGGCGCGGGCCGGCGCCGCTCCCTTCCTATATTCGAGAACAGCCGGTCGAAAACGCTGCTCTGCTCCTCGCCGAAGGCGCCGAAGGGGTCATCGCCGCCGTGGGTAGACCAGCGGTACGACCCTCCCCGGCGGGCTTGGGCTTGAGCCTCTTCGATCCGGTCCGAGTGCATCCAGTCATTGCCATACCTATCGTATTTACGGCGCTTCTCCGGGTCAGACAGGACGCTGTAGGCCTCGTTTATTGTCTTGAACTCCTCCTCCGATGCCTTGTTGCCCTGGTTCACGTCAGGGTGGAACTCCCGTGCCAACTTACGGTAAGCCTGCCGGATATCCTTCTGGGACGCGGCCCTCGGGACTCCCAACGAATCGTAATAATTTGCCATAGGCGTTGGCTCCTTAATTTCTACCGTCCATTATATTTATCTTAATGGCCACTGTCAATTAAAAGTTTATAAGTTTTGCAGCTTTATATAACAGGTTATAAAAGTATACTTGATAAGTAGCACTCAACTTACTACAATAGATTTTGACAGGCTTGGAAGCAGATAACGGGCGCTTCAACAGCCGGTAGCCAGGATACGACCGTGGAGGTACAAGGAAATGGTATTGCAGCATTGGGACCCCGTATACGAACTGCGCAGGATGCGCGAGGCGATGGACCGGCGATGGCGTGGACCCGCCCTGGCCGCCCCCAGCACCGAGAGGAAGGGATGGGTCATACCCGTTGACGTGGTCGAAGAGGCCGAGGAGATTCTGGTTCGGGCCTCCCTGCCCGGCGTCAAGCTGGAGGACATCGATGTCTCCATCGAAGACAGCGTGCTAGCCATTCGTGGCGAGTCCGCGGAGTCCAAGGCGGAGAAGGAGAGAAAAGAGGGTGGATACCTGATTCGGGAACGCCGCACCGGGGCCTTTCATCGCTCGCTGCGCCTGCCCGACACGGTGGACACCGACAAGGCCAGGACGCATTACGAGAACGGGATACTGACCGTCACCCTGCCCAAGGCGGAGTCCAAGAAGGCCAAGCACCTGAAGGTGACCGCCGGGAGTACCTCCGCGGGCGAGGCCGCGGATAGGCCAGTCCGGCCGGTAAGCAACCCGGACCGGGGGCGCTCGCCCGGCGGAGCGTCCCCGGTCCATGAATCGACCCAATCACCGGCGCCGGCCAGTGAGGAGAGCAAGCAGAATCATGGGAACATCGAAGGTTTTGGACCAGCCACGGGAATCGGAGATTTTCACCCAGGGACGAGCTTCCGCGGCGCCGGGAGAGTTCGCGAGCTTCCTTGAAGAAGAAGCGCCGCCCCAGCCGGGCAGGTGCCGAAAGGCGGCGGTCTGGTTCTATTCCGTTCCTCTGGCGGGCGTTCGATACTACGGCTACGAGGATCGTTCGAACTAAGGCGAAGCGGCCGAAACACGACGGAGCGGTGTCCCACAAGGATAGCTAAAAGGGGCATCCCGGACCGGCGGACCGCGCCGCCCACAAATCAGGGGAGCTTGATGCTCCCCTGATTTGCTGGGCGGCTTGGAGGAAAGCGCCCGAGGGTGGGAATGGGGACTGCGTCAAAGCGGTGGCTTGAAAGCAGCCCCGTTTTCTGTGCCAAGGTATACGAACCCCGCGTTCAGGTGGATTCTCGAGTCGGGTTTGCCGGGCCGCCGCGGCGCTTGAGAGTTTAGGTAGCAGATGCTACAATTTCATTCGTCGCGGGCGTTTGCCCTCAACGGGACTACTTCCCCAGTAGCTCCGCGGTAGGGCGGATCAGTCACAGGCGGATCAACCGCGTCGATCGTTCCCCAGTAGCTCAGCGGTAGAGCGGGCGGCTGTTAACCGCTAGGTCCTAGGTTCGAATCCTAGCTGGGGAGCCACTCCGGTCGCACACGAACCTCTTCCTCATTGGCAGCGACTTTATTGGCAGCGACTTTCTCGGGGAAACAGTCTCATTCAGTCCGCAGACTTCCAACGTCAATTCCCGTTCGCTGACTTCGGCCGGCTGCTCACAGGGCTTG
>JASMCQ010000110.1 GCA_030753265.1 Dehalococcoidia bacterium | reverse complement strand
TTAATATTGCCCCCATCCTGTCCAACTGATGGGGTCCACTTCACCTCGCTTGTTCTCTTTGGGTCAACGTCAGTCCTTCCATGACTGACATTTTCCCTCGACCGTTAGCTACGGACCTAATCGTATGTCATCGACACCCCGCTGGTACACTTTCCCACCGCCCTTGACAGCGGCCCCAGTTAGGGTCATCTCAATCATGTGAAGGCAGGCACGAGGAACGTAACACAGCAGTAACTATCCGCCAACTAGAATACGAGAAATCATGAGGGCTAGGCGAAGGAGGAGACATGAACCACGCCAGCAACCAAGTCCAGCACCCACATTGCCACAAGTGTGGAGGCTGCGGGACCAAGATTGGCCGGAACTGGACTTGCCTTTACTGTCGCCGCTGGTAACCGGCTACAACGGCGTTGAGCGTTCCGGCGTTACCAACCCCCGCGCGTCGCGCACCGGAATCAGGATCGCCTCCGGCTGAACTCCGAACCGGACCGGCGATACACCCGCATTACCGGGTTGTCCCGACACGACACTCTCCTTCACCGTCCGCCTCCGATTTTCCTGCATGAACCCACCGCTTGAAGCCGCCCCCCATTCCTTCCCCACCGAATCACAACTGGTGGGGTTGCTGCCGGCCGAGATGACGGGAGGACGGTGATCCGATACTCCGCAACAACTGTCTCTCAGGCAGGCAAAAAACAAGGCCCCGCCGGCGAACCGCAGGCAGGGCCTCAATTATCGCCCAGATTTGGTACCCCGGATGGGCTTCGATCCCATGATCTCCACCTTGAAAGGGTGGCGTCCTGCCAGGCTAGACGACCGGGGCACAGATATATCTTACTACAACCGGCGTGTGTTCTGCCAGCGCCCCGAAGCCCGCAGACCGAAGTTTGCCGCGGAGACGCGGTGAAAGCAGCGAACATGATCCGACGCTTTGTCACCAGGAGTGCCCGGTGTTCTCTGGGTCTCCGCGATGCTAGCGCCTAACCCGCTCAGGGGTACAGGGCCAGCGCCTCCAATGACAGCGTCTCGGGGAAGCCGCACATCAGGTTCATGTTCTGCACCGCCTGGCCGGCGGCGCCCTTGACCAGGTTGTCCAGGCAGCTGATGACGATGAGCCGCCCCGTGCGGGCGTCCACGGTGGGGTGGATGAGGCACAGGTTGTTGCCCAAGGTCTGCTTGGTCTGGGGCGGCGTGGGCGTCACCCGGACGAAGGGGTGGCCGGCGTAGAAATCCCGGTACAGGTCTTGAATCCGCCCGTGGCCGTCTCCCTTGGTCCAGGACTCGGCGGCGCGCAACGGGGCGTAGCAAGAGCTGAGAATGCCCCGGGTCATCGGGATCAGGTGGGTCAGAAAGGTGATGTTCAGGTGCTCTTCGGTCAGGGCGCCCAACTCTTGGGTGATCTCCGGCAGGTGCCGGTGGCCGCCCAACGCGTAGGCCATGACGTTTTCATTGACCTCGGAGAAGTGGGCGGTCAGGCTCAGGCCCCGGCCGGCGCCGGAAACACCGGACTTGCTGTCGATGATGATGTCGGGCTCGATGAGGCCATTCTTAACCACCGGGGCCAGGGCCAGGATAGCGCTGGTCGGGTAGCAGCCCGGATTGGCCACCAGCCGGGCCGATTTCACCTGATCCCCATGCAGCTCACTGAGGCCGTAGACCGCCTCCTCCAGGTAGGACGCGTTCTGGTGCTGAACACCGTACCATTGCTCGTACTCGGCAGCCAGCTTCAGCCGAAAATCGGCGCTGATGTCCACAACCTTGAGTCCCTGCTCCAACGCCGGTATCACCGCCTCGGCGCTGGCCTTGTGGGGCAGGGCCGAGAAGGCCAGGTCCAGGCTGCCATCCAACTCGGGGGTGATGGTGAGGTCCAAGGCCGCCAGGTGAGGGAACACCTCTTCCAGCCTCTGGCCGGCGGCGCTACGTCCGGTAACCGAGGCGATCTCCACCTCCGGGTGCTGGTACAGGATGCGGGCCAGCTCGGAGCCCGCGTATCCGGTCACGTTGATGATGCCAACTTTCATGGCGTGTTGCCCTCCGCCTACAGGGAATGAGGTAGCTGAACGGGGGTGTTGGCCCGTCGATCGGCGAGGGCCGGGGCCTCCGGCCCGGACGCATCCTCGTGGGCCATGAAATAGCCCCGGGAGGGGCAGCCTTCCGCCACCACGCACTCGGCGCAACGGGGCCGCTGGGCTTTGCACACCTGGCGCCCGTGGGAGATGAACGATACGTGGAACTTGAAAACCTGCTCCGGAATCACCGAAGCCTCCATGATATCGTGGGCTTTGTCGGCCGTAACCTTGGGGCCGATCAAGCCCAACCGCCGGCAGACCCGGTAAATGTGAGTGTCTATGGCCATGGCGGGCATTCCCAGGGAGAAGCAGAGAATGATTCCCGCGGACTTGGGCCCGATGCCGGGTAGTTTCCTCAGCCAGGCCTTGGCCTCGTCCAGGGGCATTTCCCGCAGGAAGGAGAGGTCCAGGGTGCCGTTATGCTCCAGCACCAGGTTCAACACTTGCCTGATGCGGGGTGCCTTGATCTTGGCCAGGCCGCCGGGAATGATGGCTTCTTCTATCTGAGCCACCTCCGCCGAGGCGACCGCCTCCAGCGTCCCGAACCGGTCCATCAAACGGCGAAAGGCCCGGGAGGAGTTGGCGTCGGAGGTGTGTTGCGAAAGGATGGTTAAGACCACCTCATGGGCCGGTTCCAAGCGCGGCTTCCTGTCGAAGGGGCCGTACCGGGAGGACATGAGGCGTATGGCGTCGCTAACGCTGATGTCCGGCTCCAATCGGCCGGTGACTTGATGGTCTGATGACATCCTTTGCTTTCCGCGAAATTGCCGGCGTGCGGCGGAGGGGCCACGGATCAGGACTGTGACCCTCCAGGCCGTCGGCGCTGCTCAGACTTCAGGAACTGCTCCAGGTCCCGCACCAACTCGGCAGGGTCCGGCATCTCGCTCGCCGGCGCCGACTCGTCGTAGTGGTCCTCCAGCTTCTTCACGTAGGTGCTGAGCTGGTCGTCTTTATCTATCGCCTCGGCCACTTGTTCGTCGAAGTTGTTGGCGGCGGTCTCCAGTTCGGACGGGTCCAGGGGCAGGTCCAAAAGGGAGATCAGGGTCCGGGCCAAAGCGTAGCTGACCCGGAAGTTGGGCGCTGCCTGAAGATAGTGGGAGGTGTGCCCCCACAGGGAGGCGTAGTCTATCCCTTGATCGGCGCAAGCCTCCATCAGGGCGGAACTGATGCCCGTCGGCCCCTGGTAGCTCGAAGATCGGATGCCGGCCTCGTCAATCTTCTCCTGAAGGCCGGTGTCGGTCGAGTAGCCGGTGAGCCTGACTTCCCGGTTGTGGGGGACCGCGTCCAGCAATGCGCCCAGGTGGATTACTCTGGTGACCCCATGTTGTTTGGCCAGATCCACGATGGTCCGGGCAAACCTGCGCCAGCGCAGGTTGGGCTCAATCCCAAGGAAGGTCATCGCCCCCTTGGCCGGACTGGGCCCTTCCCAATAGGAAAATTCGTTGGCCGGCCAGCGCACCCGGCGGCGGCCGTTCCGAAGGCGTGTGGTATGCGGCCGAGTTTGGGTGAAGTCGTAGAACTCTTCCGGGTCGATCTCGGCGAACTTCTTCGCTTGGAATTGGCGCTGCATGAACTTGATCGCGGTGGTTGCCCCTTCGCCCGCGTCGGTCCACCCGGCGAAAGCCACAATCAGGCAATCCAACTGGAGGTCAGGTTGATGGTTCAGAATTAGAAAACTCATATCCAGCGGCGCTATCCTTGACGAAGGCTACGCTTCCAACCGCTCCAGCGGCTGGCAAATGGTCAAACCAAGGCCCGTGGATCGCCTTATACCCGTTCCCAAAAGTTCGACCGGACTTGTCGAAGCGATCCGTCACCGAGGGAAGGGGGACCGGCCCTCTGCTCCTTCGCCGGGGGATGTCAGAGTGGGGGGTGAGATGCTAAGCATCACCACTTGCAGGACTCGTCCTGAAAGTAAAGCGGCGTGTGGCCGCAGAATCCGCACACATCCAGTGTAGCATTGGTATCCAGCTCTCACAAGAGACGCGCGGAACGGGCAAAGGGACCTTTGATTATCTTGGGTGTCGGCACCCTTGGGCAACGTGATCCCTCACCCTCGTTCCCTCTCCCACGGGAGAGGGATGCCGTGGCGCGGGTCGGGCCGGCCTCTAACTAGGCACGATGAATCGGAGTGCCGGGGGTCTTCATTCGCATGCTGAAAACAGAGGGGCGGGCGGTGAAGAGCATCGTCCGGTTATCGGGGCCGCCCCAGGCGCAGTTGGCTGGAATTTCGGGCAGCCGAATGGTCCCCAGATGGTTCCCTGCCGCGTCGAATACCCAGCACCCTTCGGGGCCGGTGCAGTAGACGCGGCCCTCCATATCCACCTTCATGCCATCGGGGACACCATCTTCCGCCGATGACATGTCGGCAAAAACCCGGCCGTTGGTCAGTGATCCATCGGCGGCGACGTCAAAGACCCGGATGAACTGGTGGTGGCACACCTCTCCCTTTTCCTTGCCTTCCAGGCACCGGTTGTCCAGCCGGGTGTTCGCAACGTACATCAAACCCTCGTCGGGAGAGAAGGCCAGGCCGTTGGGATACCCGGCTTCGCGGGTCGCCACGGTGTGGGCGCCATCAGGGGCGATGCGGTGGACCCCGGCGAAGCCCAACTCCCGATCCTCCGGAGCGAGCCGCCCGTTGGGGTTGGTGAAGTAGATGCTCCCATCGGAGTGGCAGACCACATCGTTGGGCGTGTTTAGCCGCTTTCCGTCCAGCCGCTCGGCGATGGGAGTGTAAGCGCCGTCATCCTCTCGCCGCGTCAACCGCCGGTTGTCCCCCTCGCACATGATGAGGCGACCCTGGAGGTCGAAGGTCAGCCCGTTGGAGCGTCCGCTGTTCTCCCGCACGATCTCCGGCTGACCGCCGGGCGCCAGCCGGTGAATACGGTGCGCACGAATGTCCACAAACAGCCAGTAGCCATCGGGGTGCCAGAGAGGACCTTCGGTGAACCCGAATCCCGTAGCCAGGAGTTCCGGTTCCATTGATTCCAAGACGTCGGCCAGGCCATCTGCCATATCAACCTCCGTTTCCCTTTTGCTAGAGTCGATCGGCCGGCAGGACCGCTGCTCCACCGGCAAGGTTCGGAAGGTTCCCGCCGAGTCAATCAAGCGGATAAAGGTTCACTTCTTCCCGCGAAGAAGAGGGTATGGGATCGAATCGCCTGCCCTGCCGGGCCGGAGGCCGGGCTTCGTCCGCCTCATGGCAGGTGGGCCAGATACTGGGCCTCGTAGTCCATGCCGGCCAGGTCGCTGAAGGCGGACATCAGCCGCCGGGTTACCGGCCCCGGAACGCTACCATCCCCGACAGGTGCCCCGTTGACCGAGGACACGGGACAGATGCAGAGGCTGGTGGAGGTCAGGAACGCCTCATCGGCGGTGTAGGCGTCGTACAAGTCCAGGTCCCGCTCCTCCACGGAAAGGCCCAGGCCGGCTGCCAGGTCCATGACGGCTCCCCTGGTGATGCCTTCCAGCACGTACTGGCCCCGGGGAGTGGCCACTACGCCGTCCTGAATCAGGAATATGTTCGACCCGCGGCCTTCGGTAAGGTTGCCGCTCTCATCGAGCAACACGGCCCAAGCATTTGGGTCGGTCCCCTGGGCTTCAAGTTCACCCAGCACCAGGTTCAGGTAGTTGTGGGTCTTGGCCCGCGGGCTCACGAACCGGGGGGGAATCCGCGGCGTGGGGGGAGTGACCACGCCGGCGCCGTCCCGGTACAGGGTGGCCCGGCGGGCGAAGGGAATGGCGTGGGACTCAATCAGCACGGTGGGGCCCGAATCCTCACCCGGTTCGGTTACCTCCACACCCCGGCTGATGCGCTGCATCACCCACATGTCCTGGCCGGGCGTCAACAGGGGGTAGTTGTGGCTGACCACTTCCAGGGACCACCGCTCCATTTCGGTTGGGTCCATGCGCGGATCGATTCTCACGTAGCGGAGGGATTGGTACAGCCTGCGGATATGCTCCCGGAGGCGGAATGGTTTGCCGTTGAAGGTTCGTGTTGCGTCGAAGACAGCGTCCCCGTAAATATACCCCCGGTCGCGGATGGGTATGCCCACCTCTCGCTCCAGCCTCAGTTCCCCGTTGAAGAACACGACGTTTTGCTGCTTGGACATCGGCGCACCTCGGTTAAACGGATCGCCAGTGGGTCGGTGACCAGCATACCACCGCGCCAGCGGCCGGGGAAGGCAGCTTGCAGGAGGGGCGCTTCAGGGCTAACGCGCCGGTGCCCGGGCGCGCCAATCCGCTCCGCCGGATTGATGCAGATGAACCGACGAGCGGCTTCGAACATCAAATTAAGCACAGGGATAAGGAAGGCGAACAAAATGGAAACACATCAAGAAACGAACCGGCACCCACTGCTGGAGAACCTGGAGGTTTGCCAGCAGTTTCCTGGCGAGCATCTCCAATGACTGGTGCCTGTTTCTGAGGAGCGGGTCTACGCTCCTGGAGAGGTTATCGTCGGAGCCGGGCATCCGGCGGACAAGGTCTATATCCTGGTGGAGGGAAGCGCCCGCGTCGTCTATCACGTGGCGTCGCCCCCGACGCCCCGGTGGGCCGTGGTGGACATCGTGGGAGCAGGCCGGCTCTTCGGCATGGTCCCGGCCTTGGACGGGGAGCCCTACGTTGCCCAGCTAGAGGCAATGACCAATGCCAGGGTCCTCATTGTCGACAGGCAGGCGTTTCTAGATGAATTAGAGGATCATCCGAAGGTAGCCACGAACCTGATGCGCCAACTCGCATCCTACATCCGGAACACCGAGCGCTGGCTGACCACGACTTTGTAGGATTGTCATCCCACGGGAGAGCGACGGGTGACCAGGGATGCGGTGGCAGACTGGACGGTCCGTTAGAACTGGAATTGGCAAAGCCGAATCCAGCAGGGCCGGGGAGCCGGTCTCAGGCTCCACGGAGCTGGATGGTTAGACAGAGGGATGCATTGAAAAAGTTGCTGATGGTTGGCGGAGTCAACGCCGCCATCATCTATTTGAGCTTCAACTCAATTTCTTGGGAACAGAAATTGATACTCTTGGCGACCGCCAGCGCGTTTTCAATGATCACGCTGAGGGTCGTCCGATTGGGATAGCCTCCAGCCGGTCACGCTCCGGGCCTGAACCAGTCATTAGGAACGTCACGGATGAGTGGGGCCGCTCCATGGCCGCCCCACTACCCGACACGAACCAGCCCAGCCGTCCGGCGCTGAAAGCCTCGCTGCCGCCACGGACCTGGCGCCGGATTCAGCGGGCTGAACCCGGCCCTGCCCAGGGGCAAGCAGCGGCCTGGGGACTACCGCCCGTTATTTCGCGGCGCCGATCCGGAAAACCTTGGTGCCACAGGAAGGACAAACGCCCTGAGTGGCCGGCTTACCGTTCTTCATGGTGATAACCTGGGGGCTCTGGATTTCCTTCTTGGCTCTGCACTTGACGCAATAGGCTTCCATCAGTCAATCACCTCACTTCTGTGGGTTGCTATATTGTAGTGCGCATGGGTCCGGATGTCAATATGTAGTATGTCAATATTATGTAATTGCGGTTCCAGGCACGAATTCTTGCCACTAATAACCGCGCAAAGCGGTAGCGGATCAATTTCCAACCCCGGGCAGGGAGGACCTCAACCGTCACACCGGCGGAAGCCGGAGTCCAGGCAGGAAGCTGGCGGCAACGTTCCATGGATTCCGGCCTACGCCGGAATGACGGGCAGGTGACCGACACACTACCCGCAAAGCCCTGCGATGGACATCCTGCCTGATTTTGCTAGAATATGGCCGGGGTCCGGAGCCTGGGGCCAGCGGTGCTCCGGGCGTAAAATTAGGCCCTTCAGGCTTGCCGGCATCTCAAAACCCTGGTGAGCCCGGCGTTCGCCGGAACTTTGACCCTGATCTGCTTCTCCTCTCGGGTCTCCGCGTGCTCGGCGGCGAGTATTGAGGTAGACTGGCACTGTTGATTTCCCCTGCTGAGTTCCAGGGAGGTCCCAAGAACCCCGGTCCCTTGCCTGGGGCCGGCAAATTCTCCCCGGAATGTCTGCTGGGGCGGGCAGATCGTGGCGCCGGCAGAGCCCGGCGGCTTCTGCTCGTATTTTAATGGAGGGCGTTCGGCTGTATGGGTAGATGGTTGATCGTTCGTCACGGCGAAACGGTATGGAACGCCGAGGGCCGGGTCCAGGGCCATACCGACGTGGACCTATCGGAAAAGGGCAACGAGCAAGCTCGTTTGGTGGGCCATCGGCTGGCCAACGTCCCGATAGACGTGGCCTATTGCAGCGACCTGCGCCGCTGCACGGAGACGGTCCGGCACATATTGGCCGAGCGTGACGTGCCCCTGCATTTCACGGAGCGGCTGCGGGAATATAACAAAGGGGTCTTCGAAGGCCAGACCCCCGATGAGAGCCGGGAACGCTACCCGGAGATGTTCACCGCTTCGCTGGTCAAAGACCTGGACTTCGCGCCCACCGGTGGCGAGAGTATCCGCCAGACCAGCGCCCGGATGGCCTCGTTCGTGGCCGACATCAGGGATCGCCACCTGGATGACACGGTGCTGATCGTCGGGCACGGAGGATCGCTCCGGGCGACCCTGGTGGCGCTGATGGAGCTTCCCCTGGAGGCCAACTGGCGATTCGCAATGGCCAATTGCGCTCTTTCCATGGTCGAGATATATCCGGACAACGCTGTTTTGCGTCTCTACAACGACACTTCTCATTTTCTGCTGCCCTCCTTGCAAGGAGTAGCGGGCGCCTGAAAGCTGATAGCCGCTGGCTGCTAGCCAAAGGGGAAAACGATATGGCCGGCCAGGTTTTGATGGTCATGGGCACGGCGTCCCACGTGGGCAAGAGCGTGCTGGTGTCCGCCCTCTGCCGCATCTTCCGCCAAGACGGGTTCCGGGTGGCCCCCTTCAAGGCCCAGAATATGTCCAACAACTCCTATGTGACCGCCGGTGGAGGCGAGATCGGCCGGGCCCAGGCGGTTCAGGCCGAGGCCGCCGGGGTAGAAGCCAGGGTGGAGATGAACCCGGTCCTGCTCAAGCCCGAGGCCGACCACACCTCCCAGGTGGTGCTGCTGGGCCGGCCGATACTCTCCGCCCGCACCCGGGACTACTTCGCGTTGAAACCCCAACTCTGGGAATCGGTCCGCGCGTCGCTGGACACCCTGCGGGATGAATACGACATTGTGGTGATCGAAGGCGCGGGCAGTCCCGCCGAGATCAACCTTAAGGCCACCGAGATCGTCAACATGCGGGTGGCCCGCTACGCCAACGCCCCCGTCATCCTTTGCGGCGACATCGACCGAGGCGGGGTGTTCGCCGCCATCGTGGGCACCCTGGAACTGCTGGACCCGGAGGAGCGCGCCACCATCAAAGGGCTGGTGATAAACAAATTCCGGGGCGAGGCGAGCCTGCTGACCGACGGATTGACCTGGCTGGAGCAGCGCACCGGCATCCCAGTCCTCGGCGTGGTCAACCATTTCCACGACATCCACATCCCCGAGGAGGACTCGGTGGCGCTCGACCTCCCGTCCCGCTCGCCGGGCGACGCCGTGCTGGACATCGTGGTGGTCAAGGTGCCCCATATCTCCAACTTCGATGACTTCGACCCCCTGGCCCGGGAGGATGGGGTCGCCCTCCGTTACGCGGACTCGCCGGAAGGGCTGGGCCGCCCCGACCTGGTGATCCTGCCGGGGAGCAAGACCACCATCGCCGACCTGGACTGGATGGAGGCCCGAGGGCTGACCGCCGCCGTCCGCCGGGCCCACCGGGACGGCGCCTCGGTCATCGGCATCTGCGGCGGCTATCAGATGCTGGGGACCAGGATTCACGACCCGGAAAAGGTGGAGTCCTCCCGCACCGCAATCGATGGCCTGGGGCTGCTGCCGCTGACGACTGAGTTTTCCGCGTCGAAGGAAACTCACCGCGTCCAGGGCGAAGTGGTGCAGGATTTTGGACTGTTGGCCGGAGCCAAGGGCCTGCCGTTCCAGGGGTATGAGATTCACATGGGCCGGACCTGGGGCGAAGGGGCAGGCGCTGCCTTTCGCATCGACGGACGCTCCGACATTCCAGTGACCGAGAGCAACGCCTACGACGGGGCATTGGATTCCTCCGGCGCGGTCCTGGGCACTTACATTCACGGCCTGTTCCACAACGGCGGGCTCCGCCGGGCCATGCTACGGGAACTGGCCCGCCGCAAGGGAGTGAGCCTGCCCTTGCCGGCCCAGGAGGCGGCCTCGGACCACGAGTTCGACAAGCTGGCCGACTGGGTGCGGGCCAGCCTGCGAATGGACCTGGTCTACCAAATGGCCGGCCTGGCCCACGATTTCGACGGCGCCGGTTTGGCCCCAGGGCTACAGCATTGACGGCCTCCCAGCTCTGCCTGGTCCTGGGGGGTGTCCGGTCTGGGAAGAGCGCCTTCGCGGAGAAGCTCGCACGGGACCAGGACCGGCCCACCCTCTACGTGGCCACCGGTCTCGCCACCGATGCCGAGATGGAGGAGCGCATTCGCCGCCACCGGCGGTCGCGCCCGGCGAGTTGGTCCACCCTCGAAGAGCCCCTGGACCTGCCGGGACGGGTGGAAGCAGAGTTTTCCAACGCCGGTCCTCCCGGCGCGGTCATACCCGGCGTAGTCTTGATCGAAAGCCTGGACTTCTGGGTGAGCAACATGCTGCTGAAGCATGAAGATCAGGCCGGGCCGGCGATGGAATCCATGACGCTGTCCGCCGTTGACAACCTGTTGGCCGTAATGCGCCGCACCTCGGCCGCCTTCATCGTGGTCAGCGGCGAGGTGGGCCTCAGCCTGGTTCCACCGGAGCCCCTGGGCCGCCGGTTCCAGGACCTGCTGGGCCTAGCCAATCAGCGGGTGGCGGCCGCCGCCGACCGGGTCTACCTGGTAGTCGCCGGGATTCCGACGGAGATCAAGGGACCCGCCGGACCGTGAGAGCCTTCGTTCTGACGGAGACCAAGCTCCCTCCGGGCGGTCCGGGGAGGCCTTGCTCCAAGGGGGAAACGGTGAAGGGGTGCGGGCTTTGACCGGCAGCGCCACGGTGCGGGCTCCCGGCGTCTGCGGCGAGCTAGTGCAGGGAATGCTGGGCGATGCCCACTTCCTGGTTACTTGCCCCATCGACCTCTTCTCCGAGGTCCGGGTGACGCTGCACCACGGCGGCCCCGGAGTCGAGGCCCCCGCCGATTGCCCGAAATCCGCGGCGGCCCTCACGGCCACGCTGGCTCACCTGGGACGCGCCGATCTGGGGGCGAGGCTTTCCGTCCGCAGCGCCATCCCCCGAAGCAAGGGAATGGGCAGCAGCAGCGCCGACGTGGCGGCCACCATCGCCGCGGCCGGCCTCGCTTTGGGGACCAAGCTTCTTCCTGATCTGGTGGCCCGCATCGCCGCCTCCGTCGAGCCCACCGACGGCATCATGTTTCCCGGCATCGCCCTGATGGACCACCGGGAAGGACGCATCCTGGAAGCACTGGGGCCGCCGCCGCCCATGGAGATCATCGCTCTGGATTTCGGCGGCACGGTGGATACCGTGGAGTTCAACTCGGTGGACCGCCGCTCGGTTTGGCGATCGATCGGGACCGAGGTTGACCGGGCCCTTGAGCTGGTGAAGGACGGATTGCGGAGAGGGGACCCGGGAACGATTGGCGAAGGCGCCACCATCAGCGCCAGGGCCAGTCAGCGGGTCAGTCCCAAGCCCAGGATGCCGGCGGTGCTGGAGTTCGCCGGGGCGGCGGGCGCCGTGGGGGTAAACGTTGGCCACAGCGGCACCATCATCGGGGTGCTGCTGGACGCCGGCGCGCGCCAGGGCGAGGCCGTCTTACAGCAGGCCCGGCAGGCCTTCCCCGACGCGAAGGCGATTCACCGGTTCCGGCTGACGGGCGGAGGCTTGCAACAGCTTCGATAGAATCCGGCGGAGTTACCGGACCCACCAGGTCTCGACTCTCTCCAGCTTCTCAGCCTCGAATTCTTCTTGCTCCTCAGTTGGCGTCTCCCTGCTCCTGGCTTCCATGAGGGAAGCGGTCTGCTTGCTCACCCTCGTCATTCCGGAGAAAGCCGGGACCACCCATGGGACTCCATTCTCTTCGGGGCCACCGTCCCGCCGGGCGGTCGATAGGTGGGAAAAGCAAACGCTAGCTGATAGACTGGAATTCTGGATTCCAAACTGAATTAGAGAGGTCTCGATTAGATGACGGAGTACGCGCTGGCGGTGATCGCGGGAGACGGGATCGGCCCCGAAGTGGTGGCCGAGGGAAGAAAGGTGCTGGAAGCCCTGGCTCGGAACACCGACGAGCTCAGCTTCCGGTACACGGAGTTCCCGTGGGGTTCCGATTTTTACCGTGAGACCGGGCGGATGATGCCCGAGGATGGGTTGGACCAGCTCCGGCCCTATGACGCCATCTTCTTCGGCGCGGTGGGCGACCCCCACATACCGGACCACATCACCCTCAAC
Organism: Dehalococcoidia bacterium; assembly: GCA_030753265.1. The sequence continues at coordinate 7,125 of JASMCQ010000110.1, read as the reverse complement.
GGCCTGCTGCTGCCCATGAGATTCGCATTCGACCAGGGCGTGTGCATCCGCCCGTCCTACCTTCACCCCGGAGTCGTCTCACCCCTAGCGGGCAAGAAAGCCGGCGATATCGACCTGGTGATCTTCAGAGAGAACGTCGAAGGGGAGTACGCCCCGGTGGGCGGCCGGCTGTACCCGGGCACCCCCCACGAGACGGTCGTGCAGACCAACATGTTCACCCGGCGGGGGACCGAGAGGATTATCCGCGCGGCCTTCGAGTACTGTGTCCGGCGCAACAAGAAGAACAAGGTAACCTCCGTCACCAAGTCCAACGCCCAGACATTCGGCATGGTGTTCTGGGACGAGGTGTTCCGGGAGGTGGCCGCCGAGTTCCCCCAGATCGAGACCGAGTCCCTCCTGGTGGACCGGGCAGCCATGGACTTCGTGCGCTGGCCGGAGAATTTCGACGTGGTGGTGGCCTCCAACCTCTTCGCGGATATCCTCTCCGACATCGCGGCGGTGATCACCGGCAGCATGGGGTTGGCCCCCAGCGCCAACGTCAACCCGGAGCGCTTGTACCCCTCCATGTTCGAGTCGGTGCACGGCGCGGCCTTCGATATCACCGGCAAGGGCATCGCCAACCCCCTGGCCACTATCTCGGCGGTGGCGTTGATGATGGACCACTTCAATCAGCCGGAAGCGGCCCAACGGGTCGACGGCGCGGTGGCTCGCTGCCTGAACGAACGCAAGGTGCTGACTCCGGACCTGGGCGGCAACGCCTCCACGTCACAGGTGGGCGACGAGATCGTGAGACTGCTGGGTGGGGGATAGACGCCGGCTCCTGAGAAATCGACCGCCGCCGGCGTTTGGACTTCAGATGTTCGGTCCATGGCCCGGTCCTCGATGATCCGTTGGCCAGGCTGACCACGGCTCTGGTTCGGTTCAACCGGGGCCGGCCCAGGTCCGTTAGCCCTCGCCCGGAACCCCTTACCCAGCCCCCAACACCACGCTGACTATCCGTTTCTCCAAGGCCAGGCCAAGCTCGGTGGCCAGTTCCAGGCGCTCGTGGTCGCCCACGGTGCCGACAATGGCCACCCCGAGAACGCGGCCCACCCGAAAGTCGACGATGGTGGATGACATGAGGCCGGAGGAGCCTCCCTGGAGCACCTTGAGGGCCACGGCCTCGTCGTAGAAGTTCGCCGGCTCCAGGCGTTGGATTGAGACCAGCTGTTGTCCCTGGCCCACCTTCTCCTCCACGTTTTCATGGAAGTCATGAAGGAAGATGTGGTGCATCCAGTCAGCAACCTGTTGCGGACTGCTGAACATATGGGCCGCGGTGGCGGCCAGGAAGTTAAAGCCGTCCTGGGACTCCATGGCAGCGTTGGGACCGAACTCGCGAATATAACCGGTGACCCTGCCGGCCCGGCGGAACCGGGGCGCCGTGCTGCTGGCGAACCCGTGCCGCGCCAGCCTTTCATTGTCCCAAAAGCCTTCCCGCATACTTTGGTGGTCCTGAAACGCAGGTGACAGGTCCTCCTTCTCCAACACCATGAACTCCAAGTCATCCTCGCCGACTCTGAATGTGGCTTGGTCCAAAGTCATCTGGGTAGAGCTACCTCCTCGAAGTTGGGGAAAGTTGGGGCTTTCCCCGTTCAGCCATCAGTTAAAAAAACCGAGCGTAACCGGCTGCTGGCCGAGTGCTGATGGCCATTATACGCCGTCCACCGGCGGTAACTCTGGCAACCGGCCCGAGTCTGCGTTAGTATGTAGTACATCATGCCCCAGAGGAGACCGGTCATATGAAAAACAAAGTCTACTCCAACTTCGACGACGCGGTGGCCGATGTCCCCAATGGGGCGACCATCTTCTGCCCCGGCTTTGGGGGCGTGGGGCTTCCGAGAAACCTGATCGCCGCCCTGAATCGCCAGGGGGCCAAGAACCTGACGGCGGTGTCCAACAACGCCGGGGCGCCGGATGAGATGGTGGACGTGGGCACCCTGGTGGAGGCGGGCCAGGTGAAGAAGATGATATGCGCGTTCAGTGCCTCCCCCCACCCGTCGCGGGTGACCCCCTTCACCCGCATGTACAACAACGACGAGATCGACGCCGAGCTTGTTCCACAGGGAACGTTGGCCGAACGCATTCGCGCCGCCGCGTTTGGAATCGGCGGGTTCTATACCCCGACCAGCGTGGGCACCGAGTTGGCCGAGGGCAAGGAGCACCGGGAGATAGACGGGCGGATGCAGGTGCTGGAGCAGCCCCTCCCCGGCGATTATGCGCTGATCCGGGCCTGGAAGGCGGACACCTTCGGCAACCTCCAGTTCCGGCTCACCCAGCGTAACTTCAACCCCGTCATGGCCATGGCGGCCACCGTCACCGTGGTGGAGGTGGAGAATGACATCGTGCCGGTGGGTGACCTCGATCCGGACCAAATCCACGTGCCGGGTATCTACGTGAACCGTGTGGTGCGGATACCGCCGGACGGAATCTGGGATTAAACAAGCTATCAGCTATCAGCCTTCAGCTTGATACGCTTGCACAACAGATTTGACGGGGGCCTTCGCCCGGAAAATAACGCTCAACACAGCTTGCCCTTTTTGTTGTCACGGTGGCCCTCCGCGGCGGGCCAGGTGTTAAAGATAATTAGCGGATTGCCAACCTGACGGCTGATCGCAAACCGATAAGCAAACACTGGAGGCATCAAATGGCCGACAAGCCGAGATTGGAACGCCAGGCCATGTGCGACCGGCTGGCCATGGAGTTCCAGGACGAATGGATAGTAAACCTGGGAGTCGGCATGCCGACCCTTTGCTCCAACTACGTGGACCCGAACAAGGACATCATCACCCACTCGGAGAACGGGGTCATCGGCTTCGGTCCCATGGCCGAAGAAGGAAGTGAGGACCGGCACCTGGTCAACGCCGGGGGGCAGAACGTTACCGCCAGTCCCCTGATGTCCATCGTCCACCATGCCGACTCCTTCGGGATAATCCGCGGCGGCATGGTCGATGTGACCGTCATGGGCGCCTACGAAGTGGCCGAGAACGGGGACTTCGCCAACTGGCGGATTCCCTCCCGCAAGGGCGGCAGCATCGGCGGCGCCATGGACCTGGCCGCCTGCGCCAAGCGGGTCTACATCGCCATGGAGCACGTCACCCGTGAAGGCGAGCCCCGCCTGCTGAAGCGGTGCCGCCTACCCATCACCGCTCCCGGCGTGGTCCGGCTGTTGGTCACGGACCTGGGCCTGTTCGAGGTGACCCCCCAGGGATTCAAGCTGCTGGAGCACGCCCCCGGCTGGAGCCCCGAGGAGATCCAGGACCTGACCGAGGCCAAGCTGGTCATCCCCGGCGGCCTGCGGGAGTTCAAGTTCCAGGCCTAGGGCCGACGTCCATCAGGCCGAGGCTGTCATCCGAGCCCATCCTCCCGCCGCGGGGTGATGCGGCCGGCCATCGCGGCCGTTCACTCCCCTATTAGGATGCTCTCGATTACCACATCCTCCAACGGCCGGTTGCCCGGGGCGGTCATGAGTGAGGAGATGGCATCCGCCACTGCTTGCCCGCTGACCATCCGGCCGAATATCGTGTGGGCCCCGTTCAAATGGGTTGTGGGCACCACCGTGATAAAGAACTGGCTGCCGTTGGTATTCGGTCCGGCGTTGGCCATGGCCAAAACACCCGGCTCATCGAAAACAAGTTCCGGGACAAATTCATCTTCGAACGCATAGCCCGGTCCTCCGGCCCCGGTACCCGTGGGGTCTCCACCCTGGATCATGAAACTCGCGATCACGCGATGGAAGATTGTCCCATCATAATACCCCTCTTCGGCCAGGAAGACGAAGTTGTTTACGGTCTGTGGGGCCTGCCTGGCGAACAGCTCCAAAACCATCTCGCCATGGTTGGTCCGGATGGTGGCGGTGTAGCTGGCGGACGGGTCGATGGTCATCGAGGGCGCCTGGGCATATTGTTGGGGGAGCCGCTCGCCCTCGGGAACGGCTGTTGGCGCGGGCGGGGCAGGCGTGGGTGTGGGTGAAGAAGCCGCATCCGGCGGAACCGCCGACACCGTGAGGAAGTAGCCGCCGACGTCGACGGAGCCCGCGTCGGTCACGGAGATGAGATATCTACCGCGCTGGGCCGCCCGGTAGTTGACCCGCGCGTTCAGCCCGAAGATGCCCTTGCCGCTGTCATCGTCGAAGCCCAGCGGGTCCTCCGCGGCCCCCTCGGCGCCGATCTGAAGCACCGGGTCGAAGTTCATGGAGTCGACGTCAACCTCGACAGTATCGCCCTTCGCCAGGTCGATCAGGAAGGTGTCGACATCGCCGGGGTAATCCATTCTGGCCGCGACTGTCTGCCCCAGCGTGATAGTGGCGCCGTCATCCGCGTCATCGTAGGGCGCGAGGAGCCGGTTGCCGGTGACCAGGCCCTCCGCTGGTTCCTCGGTCAACTGGGTGATCACCAGGAAGTGAGGGCCGTCCAGCTCGGTGACCACCGAGCCGGCCTCCAATCCGGCGAATCCGTCGTCGACGTAGGCCAGGAGGTTCCCGGCTGTATCCAACAGGGTGAAGACCGCGTCGGCGGCGCTCTCCACCTCGATATCCACCTTTGTGCCGGCCGGCTCATTGATCACGTACATGCTTGCGTCCCCGGTGTTCAGCAGGTTGAATTCGTGTTCCGTTCGCCCTCCTCCGGCGGGCACCATGCGATCACCGAGGCCCGACAGGTCCTTGCCGGAGATCAGGCCTTCGATGCGAGGCTCCACGTCCGCCGCCGAGGCCACGAGGCCGAACGCGGCTTCGCCGAAGGAGAGGCCCGATATCCCGATCACATCTCCGTCCTCGGACACGAGGATTCCCCCGCTCTGCCCGCCGGCGATGGTAGCGTCGGTTTGGATGTAGGTCATTTCGATGGGCTCCCACTGGCGGAGCCGGGAAATGATACCCCGGGTGATGGCCGGCTGGGGGAACTCTTCCTGTTCGGCAGGATAACCGATCAAGAAGACCTCGCTCCCAATAACCAGGTCCTCGCCATCCGCCAGTGTCAGAGGCTCGGCGGAGGTCTTCAGCGGGCCGATGACCGCCAAGTCGGCCATCAAGTCGGAGTTCATGACCGGGGCCTCGGGGTGCTCGGAGCCGTCGGGGAACACGACCCGCACCTGGTCAAACGGCCAGACCACGTGAGCATTGGTCACCACGTAGCCACCCTGGACCAACACGCCGCTGCCGTTTCCCGTGGGCGTTTGGATAAACGCCACCGATGGATGACGAGACGCGGGTGAATATCCCGGCCGGGCTCAGTGGCGCCGGGGTGGGTGTGGGGGCCGGAGTGGGCACCAGCGTCGGCGTGGGCACGGGAGTGGCCGTCGGGGTTGGCGTGGCCGTGGGCGCCGGTGCTGATGTGGCAGCAGGGATCGGAGTGGGCGTTGGAGCGAACGTTGGTTGAGGGGCGGGCGTCGCCGTGGGGCTGGTGTCTCCGCAAGCCAACCCGATGACCAGAAAAAGGGTGATGAGCCCCACGATTGCAACCTGTCTCACGGTTGTCTCCTAACGGTTTCTACCGATTCGCCGCGCGAGTCAGGTGCTAGACCCGTTACCTGGCCATGCCCTGGTCGTGGCTGGTTCTCCTCAATTCTTTTACGCGACAGTGACCCCAAGCGGGCTCGGAAGGGCTTTGCCTAAATAGTGCCCTGGGTACGTGTCACCCCGAGTGAAGCGTGGGGTTCGGGGGATCCGGGCAGCCAAGGAGGAGCCCCGCTCCGGGTTCCTCGTCGTTTCGCTCCTGGAACGACCGTGTAGCTTCGCTCCACGGCTTGACGGATTCGCGCCAAAGCCGGGTTAGAAGAACCCGGCGCCGCCGTTGACGTGCAGGGTCTGGCCGGTGATGAAGCCGCAGTCGTCGGTAACCAGGAATACGCAGGCGGCGGCCAGGTCGTCCACGGTGCCCAGGCGTCCCAGGGGGATGCCGGAGGGATCCGCCATCCCTCCCTGGGGATACCAGGACAGATCCCGGCTCGTGTCGATCCTTCCCGGACACACCACGTTGACCCGGATGTTGTGGGGCGCGAACTCGGAGGCCAACCCCCGGGCCAGCCCGATCAGCCCCATCTTGGCGGCGGAGACATGGGCGCGCTGCGGAGCACCGACAAATGCGCCTTCGCCGGTGAAGAAAAGGATGCGGCCGAACCGGTTCGCCACCATGGAGGAGATCACGGCGCGGGTGCAGTAAAAGGCCCCGTCCAGGACCACTCCCCGCACTCGCTCCCAGTCCTCCTGGGTCAAATCGGTAAAGGGCTTGTGGGGGCGTATGGCGGCGTTGTTTATCAAGATGTCTATTTTTCCGAACCGCTCCACGGCCGACGCCACCATGCCGTTCACCTGATCCCGGTCGGCCACATCGGCCAGGATCGCGAGGGCTTCCACCCCCAGGGCGCGGGCCTCCTCCGCCACCGAGTCAACCTCTTCCCGGTTGGCGCGGGCGTTCACCACCACGTTTGCGCCCTCAGCGGCCAGCTTCAAGACCGTCGCCCGGCCAATATTCCGGCCGGAGCCGGTTACCAGGGCCACCTTACCTTCCAGTCGCTTCGCTGGGCTTGCTGGACTCACTGGTCTAACCTCCTGGAAGTGCGCGTTCGCTAGGCCGCCGCGGTTGATTTCGAGCCACCGGATTATAGCATGATGAGTTTCTTGCCAGCGCTGCCGGTGGACTTGCTGAGAAGCGATCCCAGGTTCGAAAATGCGGTAGAATGACATTGACTTAGGGTTTACCGGCAAATACCCTAGATAGGAACAGATCAAGGTTCCCGCCAATTCAGGGGCCAGCACCTTTTCAGTACGGAATGTCAATCGGTAGCATAAGAGTCTCAGCCGGTGAAGCGAGCCCCATAAATCGCTACACCAAGCAGCGGCGGATCATCAAGTATCATGAATAGTTTTGATGGCTCGAACCGGTATCTGGCCGCTCTGACGGCCCTCATTCTCACTTTGGGGCTGGCGCTCCTGGTAGGTTTGGGGCTGACGCCCCGGCTACACTCCGATTTATCCGGTGCCGGTTAAGTTTGAACTGACCGGTATCCGATTGCCCAGGTTCGACATGCCGGTCCCGAGCCCTTCGGCGGTGTAGGGGCGATTCGCAAACCGCCCCCACGGGACGGAAT
>JASMCQ010000109.1 GCA_030753265.1 Dehalococcoidia bacterium | reverse complement strand
TTGAACGGCAGATCGCCGAGGGAGTATGCTGAGGCAGCAGTCGGACTCTACTAACCAGCGATACTAACTTCGGGGGAAGGTCAGTATTAACAAAACAACCGCTGTGTGGGCCTTACAGGGCTAAATAGGGGTATACTACAGCTACATAGCTCCGGTTTCAGAATATTTTCTTTGTACCTAACCTCTAGGTAGAGGTCCCATAACAAGTTGGGGATTTGCACAATCCGGGGGGTGGGCAATGAAGTTACCTAGAATTATGGTGGTACTGATTGGAATCGCCCTGTACATTGCTACCGTTGGTTGTTCCAGTGCCCCTCCAGAATCAATTTCCACGACGAACATAGATGCATCTGTAGTGGTGGTCACCACAACCACCCAAAAATCTGTTGTTGCGCCGATTCCGGCCAACACGCCGACGTCTCCGACCGATACTCTCACGCTGGTGCCCGCCCAGCAAGCAATTCGGGTGCGTGACACAGACGCCCTGCGGCAGCTGACCTTCGCTTATTGGGATGCGTTGAACTCTTACGATGCGGAAAAGGCGGTGTCGTATCTGGAGGAGAACTACCGTCAGGCACATAGGGGTGAGGTGGAAAAGGGTATCAACCAGATGAAGATGTTTGGGGTGAAGCTAGGGGTAAGCGAGGAAAGCCCGCCTCGCATAAAAGGGGTAAACGAGGCAGAGATGTATGTGGCTTTGAAAGAGCCGCTAGGCACCCGCCGCATCCTTATGAAATTTGCAACAGTCGAAGGGGAGTGGAAGATAACCTTTGCAGAGGAAGTAGAGTAACCCAAGTGAGTTGAATTAGATAGCGAGACTCTATACCAACTAGATACCACCTATAAATAAAAACGTATAACCAGTAGGCAACAACAAAACCCTTCTCTCAGCAATATGGGAGAAGGGTTTATTAATTCGGGATGTATCGTAGGGAAGAAGAATTCTATGCTGGATATGAAGGTATTATCTTTTTCTATGCCCCGCTTGTTTGATTATCTAAGGCGTATCCTGTGCCTGAGTCGTGCCTAGTTTTTTTCAATTATTTTTTCAAGTTTTGCCTGTACACCCATGTACAACTATGGATGCACAGGGGATAATTTTGAGGCTAGAGATGGGGGTTCAGATACGGTGTAATACGTTTAGAAGGCAGCCGCTCTATCCCCTGAGCTACTGGGACGCAATGTGTTTCTGAGGGCTGACTGGTACCGTCGATCTGCCCACAAAGCCTTGCCGGCCTCATGTACCGGCCCCACCTGCCAGCCTAATCTGATTGTACCAGACGCGTAGAGGAAATTCACGAGAGCAACGCCATTTTTCGCCTCACGGCGGCCCAGGAGCCGGTATTCGTCCGGCCTGGGTGAACCGGCGGCCGGTTGAATCTCGGTGGGCTCGGGGTTAGAATTAACAGCCATCCCGTCGGCTGGAACAGGAGGCGTTGGTTTTGGCGCCCCGCCGGTCTCCGCACCTGGCAAGTCTTCCATTGGGAGGAGAGCCTATGGGCGCTCGAAAACGCTTGGGGATACTGGTACCCGCCACCAACAGTGTGGCGGAACCCGATTTCAACCGGGCCGTCCCGGATGACGTGACCGTCCACTCGCACCGGCTTTGGCTTCAAAACCAGGCCCTCACCGACGAGGCAATCGACCGGATGAACTCGGATATTGAGGCGGGTGCAAGGTACCTGGCGCAGGCGAATGTCGACGTGATCGCCGTGGCGGCCACGTTCAACACCTTCTACCGGGGACCGGAGTGGCCACTGGAGATGGAGCGAAACTTGGGCGCGGCAGTGGGTACTCCCGTCGTGCTCACCAGCCCCTCGGTGGTCTTCGCGCTGCGCACCCTGGGCGCCCATCGTATCTCGATCGCGACTCCCTATCCCGACTTCGCCAACGAAAAACTTCGGGTCTATTTCGAAGGTCTGGGCTTCCAGGTCCTCAACGTGGACAGCGACCCAAGCATTTGCATGGCTGGTACCCAAGAAATCAACGAGCACGACCCCAGGGAGATTGCCAAGTTTGCGGCGACCGCCGCCCGGCCCGAGGCCGATGCTATGTTCCTGCCGTGCACCGCGTGGCGGACCCTGGAGGTGGCTCAGGAGCTGGAACAGCGCCTTGGCAAACCGGTGGTCACGTCGAGCCAGGCTACTATCTGGCGGTGCCTGCAAACGGTGGGCGTCGACCAGCCGATCTCGGGGCGAGGCCGGCTGCTGGAGGACATGCCCGCGATTACCGGGTGAGCGTAGCCCACCCGGTCGGGGTCGCTCCCCCAACGCCGCACCCTTGCGGCACTCTGTCACCACTTCGGCCGATGGCGGCGGCCCGGCTCGCCGTCACCATCGCTCGGTCAAGTTCAACGCTATTGCCCATCGCTGCCGTGTGGCGTTCGATCCGCGTTCAAGTAATGAAGCAATATCGCCTCGTCGCGGTTGATATATTCTCCGATCCGTCGAGGGGCGTCACGCTCACCGGTGCAACGCGGCCAGGCGTCCTTGACACGAACTACCGGGGAGCGTAGGCTGCGAAAGGCGGTGATAAGTACCTCAAACTGCGACCAATGGCCGGGAAAGAGGACGGCCGCTGTTGAACCATGGAGCGCAATAAGACTGGTGGGCGGGCCGAGGCCGGATAGGCATCACTTGCCGGGTCATGCCCCCCGGGGATGGGCGCGGAGGTCCGAAGCATTTGGTGATGCGCAGACAGACCGATGTGGTCGTCGTAGGTGGCGGAATGTCCGGGATGTGCGCCTCGCTGGCGGCATTGGAGGACCACGCTCAGGTCATCACCGTGGAGAAAGGCACCCGGTCCGGGGGGTCCATGAGGCTTTCCGGCGGGCTCATCTGGACTTTCCTCAGCCGGGCTCTCGTGCGTGAGAAGATACCCGGCGGCAACATCGCCCTTCAGGACATGGTACTGGATGACCTGTGGGAGGGGATCTCCTGGCTAGAGGGCCACGGCGCCATCCTGGACGCGGAGCGGGGTTTCAAGAGCTACGGCCGGGGCCGCGCCGCCAGCCCCCCCGATCTTGCCTGGCTGTTCGAGTCCCGGCTGCAAGCCCTTGGCGGAGAACTTGAGCTGGAAACATCTATGGAGACCTTGCTGTACGAGGATGGCGTGGTCCGTGGGGTGCGAGTGTCGTCGCCAGGGGGCGCCGTCGACATCGAGGCCGGGGCTGTCGTCCTGGCCAGCGGCGGCTTCCAGGGAAACCCCGAACTGCTGGCGCGGTACGTAACGCCCCACGCGGGCAAGGTCTACCTGCGCGCTAACCCGTGGAGCACGGGCGACGGCTTTCTAGCCGCCACGGGCATCGGCGCCGCCGTCACCCCGGCAATGTCGGCTTTCTACGGCCACGCCCTTCCCGCCCCTCCGACCGGATTCGGCCCAAAGGAATTGAGAGACATGACCCAGCGCCAGGGGCATGTGTCCGTGGCCATCAACCTCGATGGCCTCCGGTTCGCCGACGAATCGGGAGGTACGGGCGAGGAGCACCTCGCCCAAGCAATGGCTTTGCAGCGGGACGCCACGGCCGTCTACATCACGGACGCGGAGATCGCGGAGATTCCCCTGCGGCAAGGCCTGCCCCGGACCTTCACCGAACGGCTGCGTAAACGCGGCGGCCCGGTGATCGAACGGCAGACGCTGGAGGAACTGTGCGAGGCCCTGGAGGTTTGGGGAGTCGCCGGCGCCGGCGCGCTCCTCACCCTGCGGGAGTTCAATCAAGCGCTTGCCGACGGGCATCCGGACCAACTCGATCCCCCACGGCGAGGGAACCACTACCCGATCATGAAGCCGCCCTTTACCGCGGTACTGGTCCGGCCGGGCGTCACGTTCACCCACGGCGGGCTGGAAGTTGACACGGAGTTGCGGGTCCTCCGGCGGTCGTCGAGCAGCTCCACCCTTCCCCTGGCGATCGCGGAGCACTCGGAAGTGAGGTTCAATCCCATCCCCAACCTTTATGCAGCGGGTTGCGACGTGGGCAACATCAGCAACGCCGGCTACATGGGCGGGCTCGGGACCGCCCTCACCACCGGGCGGCGGGCCGGACTGGGAGCGGCTGCCTGTGCGCGAGCGCGGAAGGCCGGAGGGCAGGCCGAGGCCGTATCTGTATCCAAGGGCCGGACCCTACCCCAGAGGATGGGCGAGGAGGCTCGGAGCGCATGGTGATCCGCCGGCAGACTGATGTGGTCGTCGTAGGTGGCGGAATGGCCGGTTTGTGCGCCTCGTTAGCGGCGCTGGAGAACCACGCCAACGTTATCACCCTGGAGAAAGGCTCCCGGTCGGGGGGCTCCATGAAGCTTTCCGGCGGGCTCATCTGGACTTTCACCAGCAAAGCCCTGCTGCGAGAGATGATGCCCGACGGCAACATCGACCTTCAGGACATGGTGTTGGATGATCTGTGGGAGGGAATATCCTGGCTGGAAGGCCACGGCGTCAAATTGGAGGCGGAGCGGGATTTCATGGGCCACGGCCGGGGCCGCGCCGCCAATGCCCACGACCTCAACGCGGTGCTCGAGTCTCGCGTGCAGGCGCTGGGCGGAGAAGTTGAGCTGGAATCGCCCATGGATAGCCTGCTGCACGAAGACGGCGAGGTCCGTGGCGTGCGGGTATTCTCGAGGAGCGGCATCGTTGACATCGAGGCCGGGGCCGTCGTCCTGGCGACCGGCGGCTTTCAAGGCAATCCTGAATTGCTGGCGCGGTACGTGACGCCCCACGTCGATAAAGTCTACCTGCGCTCCAACCCGTGGAGCACGGGGGACGGCTTTCTCGCCGCCACCGGAATTGGCGCCGCCGCCACCTCGTCAATGTCGACCTTCTACGGCCACTCACTCCCGGCCCCTCCGGCCAGTTTCGGGCCCAAAGAGTTCATGGAAATGACCCAGCGCTACGGTCCCGCGGCCGTGGCCATCAACCTCGACGGACGCCGGTTCACCGACGAATCGGCGGGGACGGGCGAGGAGCGCCTCAACCATGCGATAGCTCTGCAACGGGACGCGACGGCCGTCTACGTCGTGGATGCGGAAATCGCCGACGCCCCCCTGCAATACGGCCAGCGAGCCCGCGTCTCCCTCGAACGGGTGCGTCGCGCCGGCGGCCCGGTGATGGAACACAAATCACTGGAGGAACTGTGCGAGGGCCTGGAAGGGTGGGGGGTTGCCGGCGGCAATGCGCTTCTCACCCTGCGGGAGTACAATAAGTCACTCGCCGGGCGATCATGGGCCGGGCAATCGCAGGTCGGAGGTCTGCAGGACCGGCTCGATCCTCCACGGCGGGGTAACCGCTTCCCGATAGCGAAGCCACCTTTCAGCGCGGTAATGGTCCGGCCCGGCGTCACGTTTACCACCGGCGGGCTGGAAGTCGACACGGAACTGCGGGTCCTCCGGCGGTCGTCTAGCATCTCCACCCTTCCCCTAGCGATCGCGGAGAACTCGGAGGTGAGGATCAGTCCCATCCCCCACCTGTACGCCGCGGGCTGCGACGTGGGCAACGTCAGCAACGCGGGCTACCTCGGCGGGCTCGCGACAGCTCTCGCCTCGGGGCGGCGCGCCGGCCAGGGGGCGGCCGCCTGTGCCCGAGCGGGCGACGCGGTAGCGGGGGCGTGAAATGGGGTCGGCGGAGCGGTGCCCCATTCTAGAAAGAGGGCTATTCGGTAATGGCCGCTGCGGTGACTCATCAGGCCAACAAGAGAATATCAACAGGAGGAGGTAGGTTATGGTCACGGTTCAAGAGCTTGCGTTCGAAGATGTTCAGGTAGGTGTCGCGACCCAGTCCGTCGAGATTGAACTCACTCCCGCGCTGGTCCAGTGGTACGCACATGCCCTGGACAGCCCCAACGACAACTGGTATCGGTACAGTTCACCTTTGGGAGAGCCCATCGTGCCACCGGCGGTGTTGGAGAACCTGGGTCTGGGCCTCAGGGGTGTTCGCATCATTGCCCCCGGCGGCAGCGTTCACTCCCGGTGTGAAGTGGAACACAAGAAGCCCGTAACGGTGGGCACGAAGATTCGCGCCGAGGGGAAGGTTGTCGAGAAATACGAAAAGCGGGGCAAGTGGTATCTGGTGTGGGAAGTCAGGATTACCGACGAGGGCGACGAGGAGATATTGATTGGTACCTACACCAATTGTGCTCTGCCCGCGGGGCAAAAGGTTCAGTACCGCTAAATAACCTTCGGGAATGAGGGATAATCTTACAATCTAAGGAGGAGTGCAATGACTACCGGAGTAGTGAACGTGGCAGACCTTAATGTAGGCGATGATCTCCCGAGCCTGTCCTTTACCATGAGCCTCGGGCACATGCGCCTCTTTTCCGGCTGGCCGGACTGGGCCAAGATGGGCCGAAACCCGGTGAACCAGCACACCAGCCCCGAAATGGCGGAGAAAGTGGGGCGGCCGGCACCCATCGTTCAGGGCCTCCAGATGTCCGCTTGCGTGGAGGAGATGCTCATCAACACCTTTGGCATGGACTGGTTCTCCGGCGGCAAGATCATGGTGTACTATGTCGGGATCACCATCCCCGGGGATGTCATTACCGCCAAGGGAAAGGTCATCGAGAAGACCCCACAAGAGGATGGCAAGACCCTGTTGGAAATGGAAGTTTGGGGAGAGAACCAGCGGGCCGCGAAGGTGACCGTCGGTTTCGCCTCCATCGCCGTATAGCCCATTTCCGGCTCGGCCCCACACCTCCAGCGGGGCTTGGCTTCAAAACCGTCGTTTCGAAGAGCGGCCGCACTGTCTTTCCGAGGAGCGAAGGGACAAGGGATCTGGTGTGGGATTTTTCCAGGGGAACTTGGAAAGAAAACTTGGACCCGGCCCCGTCTCCACCTCGCTTGACACGGGGTGACCTACACTATATTACTTTGGGGCCGGGCCTCCGGGGGGCGTTGGGCCGGAGGCCGGTCAAGGAAATGGCCATCAGCAGGCCTTGGCCGCACTGGAAAATAGAAGAGGCATCGGGGTATTCCCCGATGCCTCTTCTGTTAGGCCGGATTCTCTCGCGCCTTGCCTCGAGGTGTCTTAGCCCTCGTAGGTGCGCTTTTGGCCGATGGAGTCAGTCTTGTGGGAGGAGAACTCCTGGGTGATCACCTTCACCTCGGACTCCACCACCACGTTGATGAGGGCGGGCCTACCGGCGGCGGCGGCGCGCTCCAGGGCGGGCCGGATGTCTTCCGGCTTTTCCACTCGTTCGGCGTAGCAGCCGTAGGCCTCCGCCATCCCCTCATAGTTGCTGAAGCCCAGGTATCGGCCGGGCTCATCCTTCTTTGCGGGCGCCCCGGCGGCCCACCCAGCGTTGTTGCTGATGACGGTGATGACGTTGATCTTATTGCGGGACATCGAGTCCAGCTCCATGGAGTTGAAGCCAAAGGACCCGTCGCCCGTGAGCACCAGCACCTGCTTCTCGGGCTTGGCAACCTTGGCCCCGATCCCGAAGGGCAAGCCGGTGCCGATGTTGCCGAAGGGACCGGAGTTCAACCGGCTGCCGGGGTTGAAGCTGGGGATCGACTGACGGCCGAAGTTCAGGATCTCCTGCCCGTCCACCACCAGGATGGCGTCCCGGTCCAGGAAGTCCCTGACCTCTTTGCAGAGCCTGAGGGGATGGATGGGGACCGCGTCGCTCTCCATCTGGACCTCTTGCTTCTCCTTGGTGGCGGCGTCTTGGGCGCGAAGCGTATCGATCCACTCGCCGCTGGCGCCCTTGCGCCGGTCTCCCAGCGCATCGGTGAGCTGCTGGAAAACTACCTTGCAATCGCCGACGATGCCGACGTCCACCGCCCGGTTGTGACCTATCTCCGATGCGTCGATGTCCACCTGGATTATCTTGGCGTCGCCGTTGAGCCTGGGGGCCTGGGCGAAGGCCAGCATGTAGTTGAACCGGGTGCCCATGACCAGGATGACGTCGGCCTCCCTGAAGGCCTTGGAGCGGGCGGCGAGGAAACTCATATCATGGTCGTCGGGGACGATCCCTCGGGTCTGAGGCATGGTGAAGAACGGGATGTTGGTCTTCTCCACGAACTCCTGGAACTCCGGCCCCGATTGGGACCAGAAGGTGCCCGTGCCCGCAATGATTATCGGCTTTTTAGCCTTGGCCAGAAGCTCGGCCGCTTCCTTGATCTGGGCGGGGTCCCCGCCGGGCCGGGCAGCGGTCCTGGTCCCCGTGGGGTAGGAGACTAAGTCCTCATCCACCGGGTCGGAAAGGATGTCCGAAGGCAAGTCGATGTACGCGGGTCCCGGCCTCCCGGTGGTCACCGCCCGGAAGGCAGTGCTCACGATTTCGGGAATACGCTTGGCGTCAATGGCCCGCTCCGCCCATTTGGTGACCGGCTTGAAGATCGCCACCTGATCGATCTCCTGGAAGCCGCCCTTGCCGAAGAGGACCGCGGCGCTGGCCCCTCCCAGCAATATTACTGGTGCGCAGTCTGTCAGGGCGTTGGCCATGCTGGTCACCGCGTTGGTCGTCCCCGGTCCCGAGGCGGTAACGAAGATGCCCGGCTTGCCGGTCACCCGGGCGTAGGCGTGGGCCTCAAAACCCGCGGCCTGTTCATGCCGGCAGTCGACACATCTGATGCCCAGCTTGTCGGCAGCCACGATGATGGGCGTGATGGGGCCACCGGTGAGGAAGAAGATGGTATCCACTCCCTCATTCTTCAGCGCCCTGGCGGTAATAATGGATCCATTGGTTTCAGCCATACTTCCTCCTTAAAACAGATGAAGCTCCGAGATCATCGCCGGGTTGTCGCCATCCGGTTGGCCGCCGCGGAACCGGCGTCACAGCGCGGGGCCCGCTTCGCCCCCGTGGACTCCCTTTAATCTGGGAAGAGAAGTCCCGGTGAAAGTGGCGGCAATCAGCAGTTTACAGGCTCATCCCCGGCTCAGTTTATCCCCGCTGTTCCCGGCGGTAAGTGCCAGATGGTACCGGTGTCAAACAACCCTTGGCTTTCGCGTCGGGGCGCGTCTTGGACACGGCCCGGACCAGTGGCCCGGACGCAGTGGAAACAAGCCCCACGGTTCGACAGTGTACCTTGGGAAAACCGGGAGCGCAACCCGTCGCCCCGTAACCTCCCGCTCGCCTAGCCAGGCATTGTTGCGGGATCAAGAACTACGGAACCCCCAAGGGCCGGAAGCGCTTCCGTGCCGGGGCGCACGCTGGTTGACCGGGACCGCCACGGTGGCAGCCTGAGCCAGTGGCATTCCAACTGGTCCCGGATGTTGGAATTGGGGCACCTGCCCCCTGAACGGCCTAGGGCCCTCCAAGAAATTATCTCGACAATCGGGAGGCAGAGACGATTACTGAACGGCTAGATGACCCCTTCTTCCTGCAGCTTGGCGAACTCTTCCTTGGAAACGTCCAGGATGCCGCAGTAGATTTCCTCGTTGTGCTGGCCCAACAGAGGGCATGGCATCCGAATAGAACCCGGCGACTTGGACAGTTTGGGGAACACTCCCACGAGCGGGAGATCGCCCTTGCCGTGGTGGTCCACCTCCACCAGCATTTCCCGGGCTTGGATTTGCGGGTCTTCCAAGACGTCGGCCAACTCGTTGACCCGGCCGTAGGCCAGCTCCGCCTCTCCCAAGATGGCCTCCAGGGCGTCGGCGGTCAGGGTTTTGGTCCACTTGGACACGATCTCGTTCAGCTCGTCCCGGTGTTCCGTGCGCCCGGCTCGTGAGGCGTAGCGCGGGTTCTCGGCCAGTTCCGGCGTGCCCATGAGCGCGCATATGCGCGGGAAGTGGTTGGCGTCCTGGGCGAAGACGTAAACAAACTTGCCATCGGATGTCGGAAAGGCGGCCGACGGTCCGGCGCCGGCGCCGTTGGAGCCCCCCCGCTTCATTGTCGAGCCCACGGACTGTCGCATGAGGGTGTAGGCCATCAGCACCAACTGGCCTTCGAGGAGGGATACGTCCACCAGCTGTCCCTCGCCGGTGCACTTCTTATGGTAGAGGGCCAGAATCGCACCCATGGCTCCGAAGAAGCCGGCCGTGGAGTCGGCGATGGCGGGCCCGACCCTGACTCCGGGGCGGTCATCGAATCCCGTCACGCTCATCATGCCGCTCATGGCCTGGGCCACCGTATCGAAGGCCGCGCGCTTGGCGTAGGGTCCGGTCTGCCCGAAGCCCGAGCTGGATACCATGACAATGCCGGGGCTCATCTTGGACACTTCTTCGTAGGAGAAGCCGAACCGGGCCATGACGCCGGGGCGATAGTTCTCCACCAGCACGTCCGCTCGCTCGACCAAGCCGCGCAGCAGCTCCTTCCCCTTTTCCGTCTTGAGGTTGAGGGTGACGCTCCTCTTGTTGCGGTTGAAGGCGGCGAAATAGACCGAAAGACCGTCGATGTTGGGTGAGTTTTGGCGGCCGTGGTCGCCGCTGCCGGGCTCCTCGACCTTGATCACCTCGGCTCCCATGTCGCCCAGTATCATGGTGCAGGTGGGCCCCGCCTGGAACCGGGTCAAGTCCACTACTTTGATCCCAACCAGAGGTCCTTCGTTCTCGGCGCTCATGCCGTTGCCGTTCACCATTCTTCCTCCTTGGCGTAACCCCCCGGACGGGCCGGCCCCTCCGCTGGGGGATTCCATCTGTTGGGTATAATACCACGCCTCCGGAGCGACTGACGCCGGACGGCATGGGCGGCGGCGCCGGTGACCATTTGTTGAACAGGCCGCTCAGCTCGACCAGGAGAAAATCCCCCTCAGCCCCCCTTTACCAAGGGGGATTCAGGGGGATCTTGCCCGCCAAACCCGCTTTCGGTCGAGTCTAGCAGCCTACCGTGGTTCAGCAGGGTAAGTCTGAAGACGGGTCCTTGGGGAGACGGTAGATACGCCCCGAAGGCCCGGCTTGCTCTTCAACGCGGTTAAATGACCCCTTCCGCCTTCAGCGTCGCGAGTTCTTCTTTTGAAACGTCGCAGATGCCGCAATAGATTTCCTCGTTGTGCTCGCCCAACAGAGGACTGGGCATCCGGATCGACCCAGGCGTCTTGGACAGCTTGGGAAGCACCGCCACCAAGGGGAGCGTGCCCTTGCCGTGGTGTTCCACCTCCACCAGCATCTCCCGGGCCTGAACTTGCGGGTCTTTCATCACGTCCTCCACTTCGTTGACCCTGCCGTAGGCAAGTCCCGCCTCGTTCAAGATGGCCTCCAGAGCATCGGCGGTCAAGGTGCAGGCCCACTGGCCCACGAGATCGTTGATCTCCTCCCGGTTTTTCGTGCGCCCGGGCCGGTCGCGGAAGCGTGGGTCATCCGCCAGCTCCGGCTTGCCCATGAGCCCGCATAGGCGGGGGAAGTGGCTAGAGTCCTGGGCGAAGATGTAGACGTATTTGCCGTCCGAGGTTGGGTAGGCGGCCGCTGGCGAGGCGCCGGTGCTCTGATTGCCGGTTCGCCCCACTTTGACGCCCATGAAGTCGCGCATGATGGTATAGCCCATCAGCGCCACCTGGCCCTCCAGAAGGGAAATGTCCACGAACTGTCCCTCACCGGTCCTCTGCTTGTGGTAGAGGGCTAGGATGGTGCCTATCATGCCGAAGAAGCCGGCCGTGGAGTCGGCGACGGCGGGCCCGACCCTGGCCGGCGGGCGGTCATCGAAGCCCGTGACGCTCATGAGGCCGCTCATGGCCTGGGCCACCGTGTCGAAGCCCGCGCGCTGGGCGTAGGGGCCCGTCTGTCCGAAGGCCGAGCTGGAAACCATGATGATACCGGAGTTCAACTTGGACACGTCTTCGTAAGCGAAGCCCAGGCGGGCCATGACGCCGGGGCGAAAGTTCTCCACCAGCACGTCCGCCCACTGGACCAGCTTTCTCATCAGCTCCTTGCCCTTCTCCGATTTGAGGTTCAGGGTGGCGCTCTTCTTGTTGCGGTTGTAGGAGGCGAAAAAGGCGGAGAGGCCGTCGATGCCGGGGTCGTTGTCCCGGCCGTGGTCGCCGGCGCGGGGTTCCTCCACCTTGATTATCTCCGCGCCCATGTCGCCCAGCATCATGGTGCAGATAGGCCCCGCTTGGTAGTGGGTCAGGTCGACCACCTTGACGCCCACCAGGGGGCCTTTATTCTCGTTGGTTATTCCGTTCTCCATCTTCCCTCCTCGGCCGATTTGGGCCATTGTTCCAGCCGGCTAAATGACGCCTTCCTCCTCGAGGGTTTTCAAATCCTCTTTCGGAAGGTCCAGCAGGCCGCAGTAGACCTCTTCGTTGTGCTGGCCCAGCAAGGGGCACGGGGTGCGGATGGACCCCGGAGACTTGGAAAGCCGGGGTGTCACATTCACCAAGGGGAGGGTCCCCTTTCCGTAGTGGTCCACACTCACCAGTGACTCCTGAGTTAGGATGTGGGGGTCTGCCAGCACCTCCGTCAATTCGTTGACCTTGCCAAAGGGAAGTCCGGCCTCGAGGAGGAGCGCCTCCAGGGCGTCGGCGGTCAGGCTGCTGGTCCACTGGATCACCATATCGTTCAGCTCATGCCGATGCTCAAACCGCTTCACCCGGCTGCTGTAGCGGGGGTCATCGGCCATCTCCGGCCTGCCGGCGAGCCGGCACAATATGGGGAAGTGGGAGTTATCGTGGCCAAAGATGAAGACGAATCTACCGTCGGCCGTTGGGTAAGAGTCCGCCGGTGCTACTTGGGCGACTCCCGGCTTCATTTCCTCGCCCATGAACGCCCGCATGAGAGGGTAGGCCATCATCAGGAGTTGGCCGTCCAGGAGCGAGACGTCCACGTACTGCCCCTCGCCGGTCCTCTCCTTGTGGAACAGGGCGAGTACCGTGCCCAGGGCGCCGAAGAAGCCGCCCGTGGAGTCGGCGATGGCGGGGCCCGCCCGGGTCGGAAGGCCGCCCTCCTGTCCGGTAATGCTCATCACCCCGCTCATGGCCTGGGCTACCATGTCAAAGGACGCGCGCGCCGAGTAAGGGCCCTTCTGCCCGAAGCCCGAAGTGGCCACCACGATGATGCTGGGGTTGATCTGGCGCATCTCATCGTAGGAGAAGCCCAGGCGGGCCATGACGCCGGGGCGGAAGTTCTCCACCACCACGTCTCCCCACCGGACCAGCCCGGCCATAAGCTCCTTACCTTTCTCGGACTTGAGGTTCAGGGTGACGCTTTTCTTATTGCGGTTGTAGGCGGCGAAAAAACAAGAGAGGCCGTCTATGGCGGGCTCGTAGTCCCGGCCGTGGTCGCCGCCGCCGGGCTCTTCCACCTTGATCACTTCCGCCCCCATGTCCCCCAGTAACATGGTACAGATCGGCCCCGCCTGGAAGCGCGTCAGGTCCACCACCTTGATGCCGTCCAAGGGGCCTTTGCTGCCGTTGGTGCTTCCAGTCGCCATTATTCCTCCCAAGTGGGAACTCCGGCCCCATCAGGCCCTGGCCGAAGGAGGTTCCCAACTTTCCGCCTAATAATACCACGCTTGGGGAAGGCTGCGGCCAAATACCGGCGCGGGCGTCGCCAGTGGGGCCGGGACCAAGCCCTTGCGGGACCAACGTTGCAAGTGGTACAAAGGCGGAGGGCAGGTCAAAGGCAAATGCTTGCCAAGAGGAGCCCGCCGATGGTGAGGAATGGGAAGACCCAACTGGTACTCGGAACATCCGCCCGCATGCACCTGCGCTGATTGCGAAGAGAAGCGGGCAATACTTCGAGACTACGGCCCGAAGATCGGCCGGAACGAGAAATGTCCCTGCGGGAGTGGCAAAAAGTATAAAAGATGCCACGGAAGGTGACGCCTATCGCTCGACGATCAGCGAGTGATCGGGTCCGCCGGTTATTCGCAGGCCCCACCCCCGGCCTGAGCCTGCCCGAGGGTGACGGATAGAAGTTGACAGTGGCGGGATTGGGAGCTACCGTTGGACCCATCGCCGAGGGGCCTTCGATCTGAGCGCGTCCTGAGCGCATCACGCGCCGGCGAGTCGATCTCAGGTAGCGTCGAGTGGAGCGTTTTA
Source organism: Dehalococcoidia bacterium (assembly GCA_030753265.1). Next base: position 43,420 of record JASMCQ010000109.1, on the reverse strand, counting down.
GGAGGTTGGTATGGCTGATCAACCGGTATTGTTGGAGAAGCATGAAGACGGCCGCATCTGGGTCATCACTTTGAACCGGCCCGAGCGGATGAACGCCATCAGCGGGGCCTTGCGGCACGCGTTGTACGAGTACTGGGAGGAGTTCGGCAGAGATCACAGTGCCCGGGTAGCCATCCTCACCGGTTCGGGCGACCGGTCCTTCTGTGCGGGAATGGACTTGAGGGAACGGGCCGAGTACGACGCCAGGGGCGAGAGGCCTCCTACCTTCCGAACGGTCACCCCCGTCAACGAGACCCTCGAAGTGTGGAAGCCCGTTATCGCCGCGATCAATGGATTCTCCCTGGCCGGCGGCTTCAACCTCGCCCTCCAGTGCGACATTCGTATCGCCGCGGAGCACGCCGAGTTCGGCATCCCGGAGGTGCGCTGGAACTTGGGGGCCTCCTGGGTTCATATCCTTCCCCGGCTCATTGGGATGGGCCATGCTCTGGAGTTGGCGATGTGGGGCGACAAGCGAATCTCGGCACAGCGTGCCTATGAGATTGGCTTCGTGAACAAGGTGGTCCCCAAGGAGAAGCTGATGGAGGAGGCGATGGACTGGGCCAAGCGGGCAATCAACCTGGCCCCTCGTTCGATGGCCAACCTCAAGCAGATCCTCCACCGGTCGTACTACATGGGTCCGATGGAGGCCCGGGCTTTTGGCCAGGCCTTGGAGAGGAATCTGGTGGGCATGGAGGACAGTGTCGAGGGTCCGAAGGCCTTCTCCGAGAAGCGCCTGCCCGTGTTCAAGAACCGGTAGCCCACATGGGTAGGCAGCACAGGAAGACCCTTTTCCAAGATGTTCGCTCAGGCCGGGCGCCTGAGCGAACCAGCATGTAGACCTGCACCGGAGCAAATTTGAACAGGGGGCTTGGCTATGGTTAAGGCGCTGGATGGTATCCGAGTTATTGACATGACCCATAATCAGGCAGGGCCATCGTGTGCTCAAATACTGGCGTGGTTCGGCGCCGACGTGATCAAGCTTGAAGAGCCCGGCCAGGGAGACGTGGCCCGGTCCAATATGCGGGACATGCCCGATAGTGACAGTCTCTTCTTTCTGATGCTGAATGCCAACAAGCGGAGCCTGACCGTCAACCTCAAGACGGCCCAGGGCAAGGAGATCTTCACCGCCCTGCTGAAGACTTCCGACGTGCTGGTGGAGAATTTCGGCCCCGGCGCCCTGGACCGTCTGGGCTTCGGTTTTGAAGCCCTGCAGCAGCTAAACCCGAGGCTTATCTACACCTCTATCAAGGGATTCGGCACCTTCGGACCCTACAGTTCCTTCAAGAGCTATGAGCCCGTCGCCCAGGCCACCGGGGGCGCCATGAGCACTACCGGCACTCCGGAGACGCCACCCTTCGTCAACGGCGCGGCCATCGGCGATTCCGGTACTGGCATGCACGCCGTCGTGGGGGTCTTGGCGGCGCTGGAGCAGCGCCACCAGACCGGCAAAGGCCAGCAAGTAGAGGTCTCGATGCAAGATGCCGTGTTCAACCTTATGCGGGTTCGGATTCGGGACCACCAGCGCTTTGGCGTGACGGTGGAACGGGCCGGAAACCACCTGGGTTCCAACGTGCCCAGCAACTGCTACAAGTGCTACCCGGGCGGGCTCAATGACTACGTCTACATCACCGCCCAGCGACAGATGTGGCTTGCCCTGCTTCGGGCCATGGGCCGGGAAGACATGATTGAAGACCCCCGCTTCGCCACCCCCGAGGCCCGGGTGGAGAACGCCGGGGCCGTGGACTCGGCTATTGAGGAGTGGACCTCTCAGCTCGGCAAACATGATGTGATGGAAATCCTGGGCGCGGCCGGGGTCCCCTGTGGCGCCGTCCTCGATACCGGAGACTTGATCGAGGACACCCACCTGAGAGAGCGGGGGATGCTCGTCGAGGTTGACCACCCCTCTCGCCGCTTCCTGACCGTGGGCTCGCCGATAAAACTCTCCGACTCGCCGCAGGAGATAACCGCTCCACCTCTCCTGGGGGAGCACAACGAGGAGTTGCTGGCGGAGATTATGGGATACGACGGAGCCGCAGTGGAGAAGCTCCGGGCTGACGGGATAGTCTGAGCCTCGCTTCAACGCGTTGCCGGTCTGAGAGCGAGTCCGGAGGAGGTCTCCCGAAGGAGTCTCGAACGGGCCTGCGTTCGGCGACCTGATTGTTCCCAGTTTCCGCTCCAGCTTGGGCCGGCCTGCCCTTTGCGGGTTGCCGGTTTACATTGCCTGAAACCGGCTTGCCGGCGGAAATCCCGGCAGGCACAACCGGGAACGGCCCTCACGAACCTGCGCCTCTACCATCCTCCAACCGTGGAAAGGAAACGGCCCGGCGGTGGCCCCTCCCGGGCCGCGAGAGGTCTTGCCGCCGGGGTGGGGGTATTGTCCTGTGACCGGGTTCGGCAAGCAAGGAGGGAAGAATGCGATTCGATAACCTGATCTACGAAAAAGAAGGGCATGTCGCCAAGATAACCTTGAACCGCCCGCAGAAATTGAACGCGCTGAACAAGGACCTGCTCTACAACTTGAGAAAGGCACTGAGGGAGGCGGAGGACGACGACGAGGTGAGGGTGGTGATCCTCAAAGGGGCCGGCCGCGGCTTCTGCGCCGGCCACGACTACGGCCGGCCCGAATGGGAGTCCGGAGGCCGCGAGTTGGGCGACCACACCGAGGAACACCGGGTGGACATGACGATGCGCGTCCGGCTTTATCTCAGCGTGTGGGATATGCCGAAGCCGGTAATCGCCCAGGTTCATGGAGCTTGTTTCGCCGCCGGCAGCATGCTCGCCGGCCTGTGCGACCTGGTGGTGGTGGCTGAAGATGCCCAAATTGGCCCTTCTCAGGTGCCATCGCCCATTGGGCAAGGCATCTACTCACCGGTGTGGCTCTCCCTGGTCGGGGTAAGGAAGGCAAAGGAGTTCATGTTCCTGGGTGGGCTGATGGACGGCACCGAGGCAGTTCGGATCGGCTGGGCAACCAGGGCGGTGCCTGCTGATGAGCTGGATGCGGCCGTGGAAAAGATGGCGGCGCACATCGCCAGAATCCCTCTGGAGATGCTGATGATCAAGAAACGCAACGTCAATATGGCGATGGATACTATGGGATTCAGACAAACTGTACTGATGAGCGGTGAATTGAGCATTGCGGGGCACGGGACCGACACCCGGAAAGAGTGGGGCCGCTTGATGGCCGAAAAGGGATTCAAACAGGTCATCGAAGAGTGGAGAGCGGGCACTCCCTGAGGCAGGGGCAGCCAGGAGCAAAGCAGTCCGCCCTGTTTGAGGGGACCAATTCCTGTCCCCCGGCGGAGACGGAAGGCCACGATGGGAGTCCCAAGCCGGCGTCAAAACGTCCGCGAAACGGCACTGCCCCCCTCGCTGGTATGCTATTTAGAGAGGCCTCACGTCCGCCCGCCGCGGACGCGAGGCCTCTCCGGGCTTCTCCATGACGTGGGTTTTGGACTAACCCTAGCGCCCCGGCACACGCTACTCAGAAGACCTGGTCTTGGCGGGTTGTTATTTTTAGGAGCGGAACGACGAAGCGACCCAGCGTAACAATAAGATCCTCACTCCACTCGGAACGACGATTATCGCAATAGGTTGACCAGGCGCCTAGAATACGTACTCCGGTCCCTCCAGGTATCGGAACTCCTCCAGGGCATCCTTACGCAGAGTGAAGCCGAGGCCCGGCCGTTGTGGCGCGTACACCGCGCCGTCCCGAATGTCATACGGCTCCTCGAACAGGTCGTGCATCATCGGCATGTGACCCTGGCTGACCTCCAGTATGTGGCAGTTCACCGAGGACATGGCCACGTGGATGCTGGCCGCGAAGAGGACGCCGGAGCCCCAGGCGTGAGGCGCCAGCCTGATTCCTTTGGCCGATGCCATCGCCGCGATCCGCCGTATCTCGGTGAAACCGCCCGCCCGGGCGATGTCCGGTTGAGCGATGTCCAGGGACCGGTGCAGGAAAAGGTCTTCGAAATCAAACCTGGTGAACTCTCGCTCCCCCGTGGCGATGGGTATGGTGGTGGACCGGCGCACCTCGGCCAGCCCGCGATGGTCATCGGGAGAGACGGGCTCTTCAAACCAGGAGATGTCGAACTCCTCGAGCTGCCTAGCCAGCCGGATGGCGGTGGAAACGTCCAGAGAGCCATGGGCGTCCAGCATCAGTTCGACGTTGGGGCCGATGCCGCGGCGGGCGGCCTTAACCCTCCTGATGGTGTTTTCAATCGAGAACCCGTCTCGCCCCACCACCCGCATCTTCACGGCGTCGAACCCTTTGGCGGCGTACCCTCCCATCTCCTGTTCCGCCTCGTCGCCGGGGGCCCACCCGCCGGAGGCGTAGCCTCGGACGTTGTCGCGCACCGCGCCGAGGGCTTTGTAGATAGGCACCCCGAGTACTTGAGACTTCACGTCCCAGATCGCGATGTCCACCCCGGAAATCGCCTCCATGGTTATGCCGCGCCGGCCGTCACCGGGCTGCGCGTGGCCCCGGTCCAGGGCAGGCTTCCAGCGAGAGCCGTTGTACATCTTCTCGTAGAGGCGCTCCGAGTACATCGGGTCTTCACCCGCCAGCGCCGGCGCTAGTTCGTGCTCCACTATCGCCTTGACCACCGGCGGGCTGCCCAGCGATGCGCCGAGCCCGGTCAGCCCCTCGTCTGTCTCCACCTGTATCAATACCGAGTCGCTCTTGACCCTGGTGCCGAGGTCCGTCCGGTGCTGGTTCTCGTTGGGGATCGGGCTGGATAGCGGTATGGCCCGGACATTCGTGATCTTCATGATTTCCCCCTTATCTGGTAAGTTATTCCTGGTTGATCAGGTTTGGACGGTTAGGTCCGGTTAGTAGCCCGGTTCGGGCGGGCGGCGGCAGTCGAGCCCCCAAGTGCCTGGCCGCCGGCCGCCCGCCCGCCATCTCTGTATCGCCATCCACCTGTCATGCCGGATGGGCGGGAGCCAAGCTCCTCGCGCCTCCGGGCTGCTCCGAGGGTGACTGAGGGCTGTTGGCCGGAACCCCACCGATCCTCCCGAGATGACAGCCCCAGAAATCCACGGGAAGTTGTAGGCGGGACCGGCCGGCTATCGAGCCCTTCGCCCGTCAGCGGCCCGGCGTGAGGCCCCTGTAGAGGATACGCCGGGGGGCGGGCAAGCTCAAGGGGGCCAATTGCTACCAATCCTGGCATTTGCGCCTACCTGTTCTGGCAGGCCCAAACGACTCCGGCCTGCAAGCTCTCGGCCGCTATAGTCTGGTATCATTAGTTTGAAAGATTGATCCTATCCACCGTCGGGAGCGCCAAGACCTGTGGCCGTCGAGAACAGCGAAGCCAAGGGAAGATGGCCCCTCAACATGCACCGGCTGAGGTGGCTGGCCATCGTGCTGCCGGTGGTGTTTCTTTCATCCCTGGATGTATTGAGGCACACCGCCTTATCCGGACCTCTCCACACCGTTCCTGGATTCATCGCCATCAACTCGGCCATGGTCGTTGGCGTGATCGTCTTCTCCTACAGTATGTTCGGTCTGGTTGGCAGGCTGCAGCGGAAGGTATTGGAGCAGAACCGCCAACTCCAGGGGCTGAACAGCATCGCCAAAGCCGCGGCAGCTAAACCAGGCCTGGTGGAATTGCTCGGTGCCAGCTTGGACGACATCCTCTCAACCATGAAGGCAGACGCCGGGCTGGTCTGCATCGTGGACCTTGACGAAGAGGTGCATTCCGCGGTCTGTCACCGGGGGTTTTCACCCGAATTGGTGGCTGGCATCCAGAATACCAAGCTTCAGGACGATCCCATCGCCGCTGAGGTTGTCAGGACCGGCCAGATTGTGGTCATGGAACGACTCTTCGACGACCCCAGGGTCGCGGAGTTGGCCAAGCGGGAAGGGGTCAGGTCGGGTCTCAGCGCTCCGTTGAACTTCGAGGGCGAGGTCACTGGAATTCTGGTGGTTGCCACTCGGGAGGAGCGCAGATTCACGCCTGACGACCAGGAGTTCCTTCATGGCATCGGGGGTCAGTTGGGGATGGCCATCCGCAATGCCACTTTGGATGAGGAAGCCCAGCTTCGGAATCGGGAGCTTGGGGCGCTTCTCGAAGTCGGTAAGGCGGTAGCTTCTTCACTCGACCTGGACGAGCTTCTCAACAGGTCTCTGGATACGATCATCGAGGTGACATCGGCGGAGGAGGCCGAGATCTGGCTTATGGGCCCTGAAGACAAGTTGACCATGGGTTGCCACCGGGGGCCGCGCCAGGAGGCCTTCCTTGAACGGACCGAGCTTGAACTGGGCGAAGGGATACCCGGGATCGTGGCGAAAGACCTGGAGCCCGTTGTGGTACACGACCTCGCCTCTGATCCCAGGTTCTTGAGACAACGGGTGGTCAACGAAGGATTCAACACGTTCTGTGCGCTTCCGTTACTCCATCAGGCAAAGCTGGTGGGTGTTCTCACGGTAGCCGCCTTCTCGGCAGATGCCTTGAAAAGGCCCAGGGAGATACACCTGCTTGAAGGCATCGGAGAACGTCTGGCCGTTGCCGTCGAAAATGCCCGGCTCTACCGGCAGGTCCAGGACCTGGCCGTCTTGCAAGAGCGGGAGCGCATCGCCCGGGAGATGCATGACGGGATGGCCCAACTGTTGGGCTACATCAATACCCAGACCATCGCGGTCAGAAAATTCCTTTCCGACGGCCGGGTCGAGGAAGCGCGCGAGGAACTCACCAAGATGGAGGACACGGCCCGGGACCTGTATGCGGACGTTCGAGAGGGGATTCTGGGGTTGAGATTGGCCTCTATGCGGCACGAGGGGCTGCTTCCGGCGCTGCGTGAGTACACCGAGCGCTATATGGAGATGTCCGGTATTCCCGTTGAGATAAATGTTCCCACCGGAGCCGAGAAATCAAAGCTGCCCCCTTCGGTCGAGATTCAGCTTATGAGGGTGGTGCAAGAGGCGTTGACCAACGTCAGAAAGCATTCGAAGGCCACCACGGTACGGGTGAAGTTTGAACCCAACGGCAACAACGAACTCCGCGTGACCATAGCCGACGACGGGCAGGGGTTCGAGCTGGCCCGGCCTCGATTGACGGGGTGGCCGCGGTTCGGCCTCCAGACGATGCGGGAACGTGCGGAAGCCGTGGGTGGCGCCCTAAAGATCGATACAGCCATCGGCAAAGGGACGAGGGTGGAGATCCGCGTTCCGCTGCCCCAGCCTAACAACTAGGCTTTCAAAATGATGAAGGTCCTATTGGTGGATGACCACGCGCTGTTTCGAGCCGGCCTGACCAGTCTCCTCGCCGCCTGGGGCGTTGACGTCGTTGGTCAAGCGGGAGACGGGCAGGAGGCCATTGCCCGGACCCGCGAACTCCGGCCGGACCTCATCTTCATGGACATTAACATGCCCACTCTGGGCGGCCTTGAAGCCACGCGAGCCATCAAATCCGAGTCCCCAGGCGTGAAAGTGATCATGCTTACGGTCTCGGATGACGATCAGGACCTGTTTGAAGCCATCAAAAGCGGAGCCGACGGCTACCTGCTGAAGAACCTTCGGGAGGACGAGTTCGCCGACCTGCTGGAACGGGTCAAGAGGGGCGAGCCGATTATGTCTCCGGGCCTGGCAAGAAGGCTTCTTCAAGAGTTCGCCCGGCTCAAGGATGAGCCGCCCAGCCTGGACCCGGGGCAGTCGGGCTTGACTCCCCGGGAGCGGGAGGTCCTAGAGCAGCTGACGCTGGGGGCCACCAACAAAGAGATATCGGCCGTCCTCTTCATCTCCGAGAACACGGTCAGCTACCACATGAAGAACATCATAAGCAAGCTGCATTTGAGGAACCGCTCCCAGGTTGTTGCCTGGGCCGTCTCCCACGGGTATGCTTCTGAGTCCACCAGCCAGAGCTAGCGTCGGATTGAATCGTTAGTTTACCGGCGAAGGCGGCCCTGCCTGTTCCAGTTGACGGCCTGCTTCATCCCCGCGATGGCCAGAACCCTCCCGTTGCTGTTCAAAATGGAGAAGATCATGCCGTGGATGGGGCTGGCCAGCGCGACGGTGATCGCCGGTTACGCGGTCCTGCTCATCAGCGGCAACTTCATGGCCGTCAGCGGCTGGTTCTACCGGCTCATGGGCATCACTCCCGCGATTCTAGGTTCCTGATACCCGGCCCGAGCATGCTTGACCCAAGTGCTCGCTGCTACGGAGGTGGAAAGGGGCCCTTCCCACCTCCGGGGGCCGGGGCCGCCGGCGGGTCCCCCGCCGGTAGGCCTAGTCCCACAAGAAGACCGCCTTGCCGGTCTTTCCGGTGTCGAAAAGCTGGTAGGCCTCGGCCGCCTGGTCGAGGGTGTACCGGTGGGTTATCAGGTCCAGCAGCGGGAGCCGCCGCTCCACCACGAAGTTGGCGACCTCCGCCAACCCGCTGAGGCTGAAGGTCCAGGAGCCGAGTATGGTGAGCTGCTTGTGAATGATCTGGGGGCTGACGTCGAAAGTGGTGGTGTTGCCCTCTCCCACGAAGCAAACCCTTCCCCACAGCATGGCGCTGTCCACGGCGTTGATACGCGCCGCCGGGAGGCCGGTGGCGTCGAGGGTGGCATCCGCGCCTTCACCGTGGGTCAGCTCTCTGATGGCTGCCACGGAATCTTGCCTGGAGGCGTCGATGACCACGTCGGCGCCGAGCTTCTTCGCCATTTCTAACCGCTCCGGGATCATGTCTACGGCAATGACCCTGGCGCCCATGGCGACGGCGATCATGGTGGCGCTGGCGCCGACGGGCCCCTGGCCGAATATGGCGATGGTATCCGTGCCCGAGATTCCCAACCGCTTGATTGCAAAGAACGCCGTGCCGGTGCCGCAGGCGCAGGCCGCGCCCTCCGCAAAGCTCAGGGCATCGGGCATGGGGACAAAGGTGTAGGCGGGAGCCCCCAGGAAGTCTTCATGTCCGCCGTTCTGGGCCCTTCCGTAGGTCTGTGAGCCGTTGAGGCACATTTGAGTATAGCCAATGCGGCACATGCGGCAAGTCCGGCATCCGGTGTAATGATGCATCATCACCCGGTCGCCCACCTTGAGGGTGGTCACGCCCTCGCCAACCTCGGCGATCACCCCACAGGGCTCATGGCCGTTCACTTTGAGTTGCGCCGGGTCTCCCTTCTCCTCTTTGCTGAGGCGGTAGGGTCGCAGGTCGCTGCCACACAACCCAGAAGCCTTCATGGCGATGACCGCCTCACCGGGGCCGGGCGCCGGGTACGGCAGCTCTCTGATCTCCAACTCGCGGTCTCCGAGGAAAACTACGCCTCTCATGGCAACCCCCTCCGGTCCGATCAATGTTTGGGGCCTGGGCCGGCCCCCGTCTCAGCAGTGGCCGGGATAAAAGCCCCAAGTCAGGCCCCCAGGTCAGGCTCATTGTAAGCACGGGTCAAGTCCACGGCAAGCCCTCGGGCCGGCCGCGGCCCTCGATGGTGCTTGGCAGGATGCGCCGGAGGCGGCTGGGACCCGCTGATGGGAGCCAGCGGTCTTGACTTGAGCCGTGCCGGTGCTACACTCACTCGGAAGGAGTGGGCCGGGTTCATTCAGGCATGATTGTTGACACAACAACCCGCCCTCAAGAGTCTGGCACGTCTGTCCCACGTAGGTCCACTTTGTTGCGCGGCGCCGGGCTGACAGACCCCGACATGGCTGGGCAGCAAGGTTATCTCGGGAAAGGGAAACAACAGAAAGAGGAGGAGGCATGGCTATCGAAAAAGTGCTGACACCGGAAGTGCTGGCCATGATTGGAAAGGAATCTTCGACAGAGGCGGCCCCGGATGAGGTGTGCAAGAGCGAAACGCGGCGCTGGGTACAGGCCACGATGGACGACAATCCTCTGTGGTATGACAAAGAGTACGCCGACAAAACTAAGTTCGGCCCTGGCTGCGTCTCCGTACCGTACGCCCTTCGCGCCACGGGCTTCTATAAGAAGCCGATGGGCTCTCCCGACCTGGTGCGGACGAAGGGTCCGGATGATGACGTGCGGGGTGACAGGGAGGAAGAGAACGAGATTCGCATACCTTGGCCCGGAAACATGGCCCAGTTCCATGGCGGTGATGAAGTGGAGTGCTTTCAGTTGCCGCGGGCCGGCGACATCATCAGCATTAAGAGCAAGATAGTGAACATCATCGAGAAGACGGGGAGAAGCGGTAAGCTGGGCATCGTCTATATAGACCGGACCTACACCAACCAGAATGGGGATATTCTGGCCATCAACCATCACGTCGGCATCGCCCGGCAAATGAAGGGCGAGGCCTTCAACTAATAGGCATCGTCTTGCAGTCAGAGGAGGGCAACAATGGTCGCGACTAAAACCAATTACTACGAGGATACTGAGATAGGAACGGAGCTGCCCGAGACCAGGCTGATGATCACCGTCCCCATAATGACGCGGTGGTGCTCCGCAACCGAGACCCTGCGCCGGGACCACTACGACAGCAAGTATTCCATCGAGCATGACGGCAACCCTGAAGCGGTGGTCTCGGGTTCCTTCTCCCAGGCGTACCTTTGGGGTCTATTGTTCAACTGGACCGGTCCGGATGGCTGGGTCTATAAGACCTACCAGAAAAACGCAGCCATGGTCCACCCCGGGCAGGCCGTCACCTTCTTCGGCCGGGTGACCAACAGGTTCGAAAAAGACGGCCTGGGCTATGTGGAACTGGACATCGGGTTGAGGAAGGACGACGGCACCGTGCCCATTCCCGGCAACGCCACCGTGGTGTTGCCCCTCAAGGGCGGGAAGCCGGTCCCCCATCCCTTCCGGGTCTAAAACTCGGTCAGCCTAGTGCCAAATATCGAGAATTGCCGCTATGAACATCCGTTTACCCTGGGCACGTCGAAGAACGCGGGGTAGGTGGTTCGACAAGCCTGTCTTGAGCCGGCCGAAGGGCTCACCACGAACGGTATTTGTAACGCCGACTGTTGAAATGACGGTCTAGTTTCGAGGACCGGTCATCGGTAAGAAAATGACGGTTTGACCCCGTCCTCCGGCGGGGGAAAGAGACAATGGCGTGTGCTGCTCCGCCTTCGATGGAGCAGCACACGCCATTCTTCAATCCGGATTCACCGGGCGCCCGGCTATTCCTCGATGAGCCGGGTTATCGCCTTCTTGCCGCCCAGCACCACCATGCTCTTCTGGGAGTCGGCGCCGGCCACAATGATCTGGTAGGAATCCGGGCTCCGGTACGCCGGCACTTCCAGGTCCGGGTAGTCAGCCAGCCACCCCCACTCGTTCCTGACCTTGCTATTGTCATTGCCATACCGGAGCAGCGCGGTCCCGACGAGGCCCGGCCCCTCGCGGACCGGCATCTTCGCGAAAAGATGAAGGGCCTCCTTCACCCCCGGTTTCGCCCAGCCCTGGAGCGCCAGCATGCGGGCGTGGTTGGGACAGAGGATGATGAGGCAGTCGTGGTCGTAGTCGTCCGGCTTGAGGTCCATGGGGTTGATGTCTTTCTGGGGCCGGCCCATCCACCAGCCGGTCGCGGTAACCCCCGGGTTGCAGACGACGCTGGCCAGCCGGCGCAGGAAGGGCACGGGCTCGGTGGTGTAGTGGTCGGCGTGGGTGATGTTGACGTTGGCCACGAAGGCCGTAACCGTGCTCTGATCTTTGCGGTAGCCCCGCTCGACGTGAAGGGGTTCCCAGGGGTTCTCCTCCTCCCGCTCCGCCAGGCACATGCTGTACTTGTTGGGGTCCCCGAGGGTGTCCAGGTCGGTGATGCCCACGTAGTTGCCGCTGACGTTCATCAGGATCAGGCGCAGCGCGCGCCCGATGACGGTGTTCACCGCCGAGGGAGCACCCGGTCCAAGGCAGGCCATGCCCGAGTTCAGGCCAATGCGCTGGACGATGGGGCCGTTGATCACCAGCATGGGCGTGTAGGGGCTGGTGGACATTGCGACGTGCCGAAGCTCGTATAGAGGATCGCTGATCGCTTCCACCGCGGCGATGAGTACCGGCAGATGCTCGGGCTTACATCCCGCCATGACCGCGTTGACCGCCAGCTTCTCCACGGTGGCGATGCCGAAGCAAGGCTCCAGGACCGCGATGGTCTCCTGGGGTGACCTCTTGGTGCCCGTGAGCATGGCTCCGACCAACTCCGGGGTGGCAGGCACCAGGGGAAAACCATCGCCCCACCCGCGCTCCAGGTAGGTGGCGTTCATCTTGGACCAGGCATCGAGCTGATCGGAGCCTTCGAAGATCTCCGTATCCGGGACCTCCAGGCCGAAGAGGGTCGTCCCCAGATTGACCAACTCTTCGTGGGAAGCTCCCTCGGCAGCCGATGGAGAGAAGGCGGTGAGCCTATCGATTACCTGGTCCACCACGCCCTCCACCCTGCGGCCGATCTCGTCAGGCCCCATGGTGGGCAATGCCCGTTCGGCCACGATGACGTAGGGCAGACCCGGCACGCCGAAAACCTTGGCGCTGGTCTGAAAATCGTGCTCGAAGGTCTTGGAAATGAAGCCAACCGTCGCGACGCCGCTTTGCTCCATCTCCCCCAGGTCATGGGCAAGCCATGACGCACAGGAGCCTCAATCTCCCGTTGAACCCACCACCAGGTTGAAGCCCTTGCCGGCTTCGACCATCTCCTTGGGGCCGGGGATAGCGGAGTGGATCATCTCCACCTGCACATCGGTGAACCGCCGCTGCAGTTGCTCGCCGATGGCCCTCAGGGCGATGTCGCCTCCGCCCTTGCCGTTCCAATAGAGCCCGACCCTTTTGGCGTTCAGGTCCGGCAGGCGGTCTGCCAGCTGCCTTTTCGTTACAACCGTGTTGGCCACGGGGTTTAGCACGTTAAGCTTGGCCATGATTACATCCTCCTCAATCATCTTCGCCGTGGGGTCCGTGTCGTTCCGCGGGTCCTCTTCGGAGAAGCCCGCGGGCGAAGTTATCTTAAAGGGGTCCGGGGTCGGGCGCTGAGCGGCCTCCTTTGTTTGCCCACCTGAACCTTCCTAACTCCACAACTGAATATCGGCAGTTTCTTGGCCCCCATTATTCACCAATAACCATGTACATATAGGTTGCTCAAAAACATCCCTGAAAGTCATATGGAACCGTCTGTATCGTGCTCCGAGACGGCTGGCGTGAAGGGGTGCATGGATGCGAGAAGTGCACTGCCAAGAGCAATAATCGATACTACCACTAACGACAGTCTTAGGTCAGTCTCCCCGGCCACTCCTGCGAGCAACGCTCCCAAAGCACCGACCACCTCGCCAGTCCCCATGATCAGGCCGATCATTACCATTTGTCGTCCACCTACGATGCTTAGGACCGTCGCGATTAGGGCAGGTAGCAAGCCCATGATAACAAACCCAGCCAGCATCAGCGCACTGATCATGATAGGCACGGTGGGAGCCCACAGTATTAGAAGAGGCGAGGTTGCGCCAACCAACAGGGCTGACACGGTCAGTATCTTACGGCCGCGTTTGTCCAACAGACGGCCAAGGAGTACCGCGCCCAGGCTCCCAGCCAAGACCATGACGGAGAATAACGTGCCCGCCACGCTGGACGAGAGTTCACGTTCTTCCACCAGGTAGAGCGGCATCATACTCCACAAGCCCACCATCGCCATACTGTGAAGTCCCAGGATCCCCAGGCCAGCCAAGCTGGTTGGCTTCCAGACTAACCTGGCTTGGCCTTTTAGGTCTTGCAGAGTCACGGATCCCATTGTTGGCGGGCGGATGCTCCTGTGCAGCCGCAGGAAAAGCACCCCCATGATCAGAGCCGGCACCACCGTAACTTGAATCACGCTGCGCCAGTCCATGAAGACAAGAAGGACACCAGCCACAATCGGCGCCAGAACCTCCGTAAAGGACCCGCCGACGTAGTGCACTGCTAAAGCCATGGCGCGCCGTCCCGGCATACGTTCCGTTAGAGTGCCCATCGCTACCGGATGCCACGCCGCAGCTCCGGATGACGCCAGAGCAACGAAAACCAAGAGCGCTAAATAGCTAGGTGCGAGGGACGCCGCTAAATATGCCCCAGCCACCCACCAGAATGTGCTGAGTAGAAAGATTCCGCGGAACCGAGTCTCCCCCACCAAACTGGCGGGGATGTGAGTCATCCCTGCGGAGACGGCCATGACGGTGAAGATGAGCCCCACCTGGGTTGAAGTAAGGCCCCAGCTAGCAGCGATGAACGGTGCAATGATCCAGAGCGCGGCGGTCCCCGCGTCCACTGCTCCGTGACCCGCCGGAAGACCTATCAAATACAAGGCGCGTTCTCTTGTGTTGTTCACAAATCCAATCTTAAGTCTTCACCTACGATTCCGGGCTGACGGAAGACGTGAACGCACCTCTCATAAACTGACATTTTCCCTGACCAGTTAGCTACTGACCGAATCGCTGAATAACGACACTCCGGGCCTCAGATGACACCATCGTTCTTGAGCGCGGCAAGCTCGGCCGGGGACATTCCCAAGAGGCCCTGATACACCTCTTCGTTGTGCTCGCCCAGCCCCAGTCTGAACTTCTTGACGCGTCCCGGTGTTTCGGAAAGGTGGGGCTGGAGGCCCGGCATGTACATGGTGGGGCCGCCGGCGACCTCCACGGGCAATATGGAACCTCGCTCGTGGAAGTGGGGCTCCTCGTAGATTTCCTTGGCGCTATTGACCACGTCCGAGGGAATTCCCAACTCCTGGAGGACGGCCACCACCTCGTGTCCCGTGCGGTCTCCGATCCATTGGGTAATCATCTCGTCAATTTCCGGGCCGTGTTCAATCCGGTCTTTCACGTTCTTGTAACTGGGATTGTCCACCATGTCCAGGCGGCCGATTCTCTCGGCCCAGCGGGCGAAATGGCGGTCGTCTCCCGAGTCCACGGCCACGTACTTCCCGTCGCCCGCAAGGAAGATGCCGACCGCCGGCTGGCCCGAGTCGGTGTTTCCCCGGCGATTCCGGATCAGGCCGTGGGCCGCGTAGGCCGGCACCAGGGAGCCGGTGATGCGGAATAGGGATTCGTACAGGGCGGTATCGACGACCTGGCCCTTGCCGGTGCGTTCCCGCACCCGCAGCGCCATCATGATGCCGTAGAGGGTGAAGAGGGCGCCCAGGTGGTCCCCGTAGGCCGCGGCCAGGCGCAGGGGAGGGCCCTCGGGAAACCCGTTGATGTACACGTGCCCGGCGTACGCGGCGGTGGTGGTAGCCTCTCCCACCCGGTTGCCGTGGGGCCCGGTCTGCCCGTAGGCGCTGATCCTGGCGATGATGAGGCATGGGTTCACCTTGGAAAGGCTCTCGTAACCCAGGTCCCATTTCTCCAGGGTGCCGGGGCGGAAGTTCTCGAGGAGCACGTCTGAAAGGCCCACCAGGCGTTTCAGCAGTCCCTGGCCCGCCGGGCTGTGCAGGTCCAGGGTAACGCTTCGCTTGTTGCGGTTATCCACGGCGAAGTCGGGATTGAGCCCGTTGATGTGCTCGCTGGGCCTGGTGCGTCGGCGCAGGTCCCCTCCGTCGGGTATCTCCACCTTGATCACGTCGGCCCCGAAGTCAGCCAGGTGGGTGCCGCACACGGGCGCCGCCAGCCGCCGGCCCAGGTCCACCACGCGAATCCCGCTGAGGGGCAGCTGGGGGTCGTCCTCTCGAGCGGCCATTTTCACCTCCGATTGAGTAGTGCCTTGGGACTTGTCCCGGTTATATTATGCCTCGCGCTTTCAAGCCGGCGAGGGTGCTTTCGTCGTAGCCCAGCATCTCCCGGTACACCTCTTCGTTGTTCTCCCCCAGCATCGGGGGATAGGCCGGCTTCCGTGCCGGGGTCTCCTCGAACTTGATGCGGGGGGTCAGGGCCGGGAGCTTGCCGTGAACGGGATGGTCCACCTCGTGGAGCATCCCCCGCTCCTTCAGGTGGGGGTGGGTGGCGATATCGGCCACGGTGTTCACCGGACTGGCGGGCACGCCGGCCCCCGCGAGCAGGTGGAACACATCGTCGCGGGCGCGGTCTTTGACCCACTCCTGGGCTATCGCATCCAGTTCCTTCTTGTGGCTTACCCGGTCCGCCTCGGTGCGGAACCTTGGGTCGTCCAGCAGTTCCGGCATGCCCATGGTCTCGGCCAAACGTTTCCACTGGTTTTCCAGGTCCGCCTGGATGTAGATCCAGCCGTCCTTAGTCCGGTACACATTGTGGAACGCCCGGTCGGCCGACCCGTTGCCCTTTCTGGTGGCTTCCTCGCCGGTCACGATGTAGTTGGCTAGATCGTAGGCAATCTGCCCCACCAGGCAGTCCATCATGGCGATGTCCACGTGCTCCCCCGTGCCATTGGCCTGCTTGCGGTACAGCGCCGCCAATGTCCCCAGGGCGGCATAGGTCCCGGCGACGGCGTCGCCCATGGAACCGGGGGGCCGGAGCGGCGGGCCATCGGCAAAGCCGTTCAGGTCCATCCAGCCGGTAAAGCTGAGTACGACGGTATTGTGGGCCGGGTAGTTGGAGAAGCTGGTGTCTTGGCCGTAGCCGCTGATCGAGGTGAGGATGATGTCCGGCTTGATCTTTTTCAGATCGTCGTAGCCGAAGCCCATCCGGGCCATGACTCCGGGGCGGAAATTCTCCAGCACCACGTCGGCCCCTTCGACCATCTTCCGGAAAATGGTTCGCCCCTCCTCCTCGTACATGTTGAGGGTGATGCTCCGCCGGTGGAAGTTCCAGGCGAGGTAGTGCAGGCCGTCCCTGGCTCCGGAGGCCCCGGCACGTCTCGAATGGTCGCCCGTCCCCGGCGGTTCCACCTTGATCACATCCGCCCCCATCTCTCCGAGGAGCAGGGAACAGTAGGGCCCGGCGAGGATGCGGGTCAGGTCGAGGATACGGACGCCCTCGAGATGTGGGGTCCCGTTCCCGGCAGGTTTTGTTACTTCCATTCAGTGTTCCCCTGCATGTTCTCCGTTCCCGGTGCGGTGCGGATTGGCGACGGGCGCACCCGAAAGTCGAATTCCGGCCCTCGGCGCGCCGGCCGAAAGCCGAGCCCGGCCTTCATCCGGAACACCTGCCGAAACACCCGGCAAGCCGGGATCGCCGGATGGCGGGTCAGTCCAACAGCGCCCGCAGGCGTTGGGGCGTGGCGGGAAGGTCGTGGATGCGGGCCCCCGTTGCGTCGGCGATGGCGTTGGCGATGGCCGGCGCCACGGGCACCAGGGCGCACTCCGCCGCGCCCTTGGCTCCGAGGCCCGCCGAAGGGTCCACCAACTCAACCAGCTTGATGACCACCTCGGGGAGTTCCCGCGCGGTGGGGATGCGGTACTGCTTGAAGCCGGCCGTCTCTCCCGGACGGTACTCCTCTTTGAGCGCAAAGCCCAGTCCCATGGCGACCGCCCCTTCTATCTGGCCCTTCAGGCCCTCGGGAAAAACGGCTCGTCCCACGTCGTGGGCGGCCACTATCCGGAGCACCCGCACCTCGCCCTGGGGGCTCACCTCCACCTCCGCCAGGTGGGTGGCTGAGACGTACACCGGAAAGGGGTTCATCTCCCCGGTCCCCAACTCATGGATAAGGGGCGCGGCATCAAAGACCCCGTTAAAGTCGAGGGGGAGCCTTGCCGAGAGCCTGGCCTCGGCCACCTGAGCCAGGGAGACCGACACCTCGGGGGAGCCGTTTCCCCTCGCAAGGGTGACCCGGCCATCCTTCAATTCCAGGTCTTCGGCGGGCCCCTCCAGCATCTCGGACGCCGTGGAGAGGATGGCCTCCTTGAGCTTGACCGCCCCGTCCCAAGCCGCGTTTCCCACGTAATAGGTAGCCCTGCTGCCTCCGGTGGTGCCCGAGTCAGGCGTAACGGCGGTGTCGCCGCTGACCACCGAGACGGACCCCTGGGGCAGCCCCAGCGCCTGGGCGACAATGAGCTGCCACACGGTGTCGGAGCCCTGGCCCAGTTCCATGAGCCCGGTGCGGACCCGGACGTTGCCATCGGCCCCAAGCTCCAGGTCCACTCGCCCGGGATCGTGAGTCCGGCCGGCAGACCCGACGCCATAGCGCATGGAGGCCATCCCCACCCCGCGACGCCACCGGCCTTCGCTCCGGGGTTTGGCCTGACGGGCCTGCAAAGCTTCCAGGTAGTAGGGCCGGACGGCGTCGATGGTGGCCTGGTATGCTGCCTCCTGTTCCATCTGCTGGGGTGTCGCCTCGGTGGGGTCGGACCGGCGGCGGTTCATTTCGCGAAACTTCAGCGGGTCGAGGCCCAGTTTGGCAGCCATGATGTCCATTTGGGACTCGATGGCGAATACCGCCTGGGGTGCTCCGAATCCTCGCATGGACCCCGCCGGGATGTTGTTGGTGTACACGGTCTTTCCGCGGATCGACGCGTTGGCGAAACGGTAGGGGCTCCCCAAGGAGAGCCCGGACCGGACGAACACCGCCGGTCCCGAATGGGCGTAGGCTCCGGTATCGGCCAGAAACTCGACATCCAGGGCGGTGAGCCTGCCATTCTTTTTTACGCCGGTGCGGCAATGGATCCGGAAGGGGTGACGCTTGTAGGTGAAAGCGAAGGTCTCGGCGCGAGTATAGACCAGCTTCACCGGCCGGCCCGTCTTCAGCGCCAGGAGGGCCACAATGCAGTGGGGAGTGGCGTCGTTTTTGCCGCCGAAGGCGCCGCCGACGACGGTGGGAAGGACCTGGACCCGCTCTTCGGGAAGGGCCAGGTTCTCGGCAATGGCCTTTTGCAGCATGAAGGAGTATTGGGTGGAAGTGCGAACCACGAGCACCCCGCCGTCGCCCACATAGGCCAGCACCGCATCCGGCTCCAGGTAGCCCTGTTCGATCCAGGGAGTGGTGTACGTTTCCTCCACCACCAGGTCGGCCTCGGCCAGGCCGGCCTCCACGTCGCCCCAGCCATGGGCCCCCTCGGACAAGAGGTTACCGCTTTCGTGGATCTGGGGGGCGTTTTCCTCCAGCGCCCCGGCGGGGTCCAGGACCGCCGGCAGGGGCTTGTAGGTCACCCGCAGCAGGGAGACCGCTTGGGCCGCGGCCTCCGGCGAGGTGGCGGCCACGGCGGCCACCGGGTCTCCGATCTGGCGCACCCGGCCGTCGGCCAGCACGGGCTGGTCCTTGACCGCTCGCCCGTAACGGTTCGGTCCGGGTACATCCTTCTCCGTGACCACGGCCACCACGCCGGGCACCGCTCTGGCCTCGGTATCGTCGATGCTGACGACATCGGCGTGGGGATGAGGGCTCCGCAGTATCGCCCCGTGGAGCATGCCCTCCATGGTCAGGTCGGCGGCATAGAGGGCCGTCCCCAACACCTTGTCCCGGGCGTCATCCCTTGGGTGGGTTTCACCGGGCGGCCGCGCCGGCTCGGGAGAGTCTCCCCGGCCGCCACCGGCAACCCGGGCGATGGCGTCGACGATGCTGACGTAGCCGGTGCAGCGGCACAGGTTGCCCCCAAGGGCCTTGACAATCTGCGGCCGGGTGGGAGCCGGGTTGCGATCCAGCAGGGCCTTGGCCGCCAGGATCATCCCCGGCGTGCAGAAGCCGCACTGGACCGCGTCGGCCTCGATGAAGGCTTCCTGCAGGGGGTGGAGCCGATCCGAGCCGCCCAAGCCTCCACCCAATCCTTCAATGGTGACGACCTCCAGGCCCTCGGCCCGCCGCAACGACACGCGGCAGGCTCGGGCCATGCGGCCGTTGGCGGTGACGGTGCAGGTGCCGCAGGTGCCGTCGTCACACCCGCGCTTGGCGCCGGTCAATCCGAGGTCGTCACGCAGCACCTCCAGGAGGGTGTGCCGCGGCTTCACCTGGATCTTATGTTCCACCCCATTGACCCGTAGGGTCAGGGGGACAGTACCGGTTGTTCGGGGCATGCTTCTCCCTCCTCCGGGCCCTTCTCAGCTCCGCCGCCTGCCGGGTCCGGGCCGGAGGCCACAGGCTTTCTCGCCTTTGGAACGGCTTCTGAATTGGAAGAAGCGCTGCCGCTGGGCTTCAGTCCGGACCGCGTTCTCGAGGTGATCACTCAGCCGGTGACGGGGAGGTCTTGAGTGGCCGGAGTATATGAAGAAAACGCTGGACTGTCAACGTGTGGACCGCGCCGGCGGAACGCCGCGAAGCCCCGCGCTCGTCTTTCCGGCGAAGGCCGGAATCCAGAGAAGCGCCGGCTGGATCCCGGCCTTCGCCGGGATGACGGAGCGGCGATCGAGCCACTTACGGGTCACACGTACCCAGTCAAACCAGCGTTGACATTGGTCATTCAGAGCCCTTCGGCCCGGCTCAGCATGACATTCTGTAATTACCAATCTGACCGAGCACTGAACTCGGCTGCCCCCAGCCTTCACCCGTCTTCAGTGTGGGCTCAGATCGAAGATGGCAACATTCTCGGAGGGCGCGGTGTTACACATCTGAAGCGTTCCCCGGTCCAGCGGCCCGCGGGCTAGCCCAGGTCGCCGAAATAGCCCGACCGCACGGCCCACAGCCAGAGGTAGACGATCCGCTCGTTGTGGAGCGCCCAGTGCCCCATGTGCGTGAACTTGGGCAGCAGCACCAGGTGGGCGCCCTTGGTCTTTTCGGCGTACAGCTTGGTGATGAAATACTCCTGCTTGTCCTCCACCCGCTTCCCGATCTTCCAGTGGAGCTTGTCGTTCTCCCCGTCGATGAGCAGGACCTTGATGCCCTCGAGGAGTTCCAGGTCCGGCTCGTCGAAGTGCCGGAAGTACTCCCCCGGCGGCAGACCGGTGAGTTTCCGGTATTCATCCAGCACCTCGGGGTCTCCCAGGTGCTGGGTGTTTTGCAGGGCGGGATTGAAGGTCGGAGTCGTGTCCTCTGTAAGCTCGAACCGCTCCTCCAGGCCGCCCCAAGGGGTCAACTCCGGAATGTCCTCGTACCCGGAAGAGTGGCGGTACTCGTCCACGGTGCGGTAGGTAATCTCGGAGAGGCCGGTCTTTCTGGACAAGGGGCCGCCCTGGGGCTTGGTTTCCTGGCGCAACTGCAGCAGCCATCCGTCGGGGCCGCCGCTGGCCCAGCCCACGATGCCGGCCACCTCCGCGTTGGTGACCTGCTCGGCCAGGCTCACCGCCATGGGCCCCCCGGTGGAATGTCCCATGACGAAGAGCTTCTGTCCCGCCAGGTGCTCGTCGACCAGGAGGGTGATGCCTTGCACGTATACCTGGTAGGTGGCCTTGAGGAGCCGGTCCTCAAGCTCCTCCTCGCCGATGGTCTGGTCCAGCAGGTAGAAGGGTTTCCGCTGGGTGACGGGCTTCTCCCACCGGCCGCCCGGCGGCCAGAGCCCCGGATAGCTGGGGGTCAGGACCCGGAAGCCCTGGGCCGCAAGCACGCTGGCCAGGCCCGGCCGGCCGTCAGGCGTGACCTGGAAATCAAGCTCGTTGACACCTCCGCCGTGGATCAGGACGAATGAGTAGCCCGGTATCGCTTCCTTGGCGGGGGTGTATACCGTGCCGTGGATGTCCCAGTCGTAGCCGTTGCGCTGGAACCGGGCGGTTACCTCCTGGCGCTGAAACTCGGTCTCAGGGTAGGGAGGCCCGATGGCGAGGAAAGTGTTCCACTCCAGAGGGATCAGCAAGTCCTCCCCGCTCAGCTGAGCAATATAGCCTTCTACAGCCGGGTTTGCCACAGTCATGATTCCGTGCTCCTACCCTCGGCCTAGCTTCGAATACCAGTCAACTATTTCGGAGCCGGTTGCCTTCCACACGCCGTCCCGTCCGCAAATGTGGGCCAGTATCTGGTCCAGGTACTTGAGGCGGTAGGGTTGGCCCATCACGTACGGATGGAGATTGAGCATCAGCAGGCGCCCGCTTTCCGCCCCATCCCGGTGCAGGACGTCGAAGGTGTCCTTGGCGATCTCGGCGTAGTCCATGATGGCCATGCTGCGCAGTCCAAGGGCCTTGTCGTCGTCCAGTTCGACGGTCACGGGAAGGGAGTACATCGTCCCCCCCTTCACTCGCATCGCATAGGGCTGCTCGTCGTTGGGCCAGTCGCAGGTGTACCGGATGCCCTGTTCAGCCAGAAGGTTGGGAGTCCGCGCCGACTCGCTGTATTCGATCCCAAACCAACCGGCCGGCTTCTCCCCAGTCGCCTTCTCGACGGCCTGCACGCTGGTCCGGATGTGGTCCCGTTCCTGTTCCTCCGACATCAACGAGGTGATCAAGCGGCGGGCGGTTATGCCGTGGGCCATGAATTCCCAACCGCGCTTCTGGCACTCCTTCACCAGGAACGGGTTGTGGCCGGCGACGGTCGCGTCCAGGGCCGCGGTAGCCCGTATCCCGTACTTGTCCAGGAGCTTCATGATCCCGAAGACCCCGACCCGGTTGCCGTACTCCCGGTAGGAGAACGAGCTGATGTCCGGCGCGGGCCGGATCCGCGGCGGGCCATATCGGAGCTTGAGGGTATATGCGTCCTCCGGGGGAATTAGCTCGTAATGCTCCAGGTTGACGATGACGCAAAAGGCAACGTTGGCGGCGTAGGGCCATTCCAGCCGGGGCCGGCTGGTGATGGATGAGAAGTCGTAGTAGTCGTGGTCCATCCCTGGCGTTCGCAGAAGTGGCATAGTCCTTCCTCTCTCGATGCTGATACGAGCAAGATTTTCGGGCCTGGGGGCCGGTCCATGCTCTAAACGGGGTTTAGCTCCGCCCGCCGGTCCTCCAGGTAGGCCAGAACCTGGTCGTAGTAGTTCTCCATGTAGTAGTCGGCGATTTCGTCGGCGGTCGTTTTCCACACGCCATCGTGGGACAGGATGTAATCCAGAATCTCGTCCAGGTACTTGATCCGGTGGGGCGCTCCGATGTAGAACGGGTGCAGCGCGATACACATGACCCGGCCGCTCTCAGCTCCCTGCTCGTACAGGACATCGAACTGGTCCTTACATATCTGGGCGAAGTATTTGCCGTCGGTGCCGTTTTCCATGGCCGCGGCGCTGTCGTTCACCTCGAGGGTATAGGGCAGAGAGATAAGTTTGCCCTTTTTCACCTTGAGGGGGAACGGCTGGTCGTCGTGGAACCAGTCGGTGTGGTAGATGAGGCCGGCTTCCGCCATCAGGTCGGGCGTGTCGATGGTGTGGGAGATGGCCGGGCCCAGCATGCCCTTCAACTGCTTGCCGGTCTGCTTCTTCAGCGTATCGATGATGTCCCGGTAGAACTCCCGCTCTTCGTCGTTGGACATCCCGGTGAGGACGTTGTTGTTGTAGATGCCGTGGGACATGTAGTCCCAGTCGCGGGCGACCATGGCGTCCCGGATTTCGGGGAAGTGGTCCAGGACCGCCTCGTTGAGCGACGCGGTGCATCTGATCTGATACTTGTCTATCACCTCAAGCATCCGCCAGAAGGCGACGCGGTTTCCGTAGTCGCGGGTCCGGTAGCGCTGCATGTTTGGCGAGGGCAAGGTCACGCTGCCGACCGGGAACAGCCGTGGGTTGGGCGCCGGGTCATACTCCATGTACTCCACGTTGGGGGAGAGCCAGAATGCCACCCGGGCGTTATCGGGCCAGGAAATGATGGGGCGGTCGATGATTGGGGAGTACTCGAATCGGTCAGGTTCCATCGTCTTCCTCCTGTTCGTGGCTAAGGGACCGGGTGGGCCGCCGGCTCCGCGGCCCAGTCGGGGCTCGAGTCTCGGAGTGGAGTTTATCGCAGGTAAAGTTCCAGTGGTTAGCATTGTACGCCAAATATCGGCTGGCGAAAGCCGGGCTCTCACCCAGCCCAGGCTGCGCCTGGGCATCCATCTCCTGTGGGAGAGGGAACGAGGGTGAGGGCGGCCTCTGTTCACTGTGGTGGATTTATTGTATCGTGAGTGGGTAACCCGGCCGGCCCGGCCCCCTCAAATCAGTTGGCAATTGGTGTGCGCTATGAGTGTAACTGGCAAGAACGGACCTTCAATTCTGGACCGGCTGGCCCGAGGTGACCGGCTCATTTCCGACGGCGGCGCCGGGACCTACCTCCAGGGCCACGGCCTGGCGCCCGGCGCCTGCCCCGAGGAGTTCAACGTCAGCCGCCCCGAGGTGGTCCAAGGCATGGCCCGCGCCTACTTCGAGGCCGGGTCTGACCTGGTCCTGACCAACACCTTTGGCGCCAACCGTTTTATGTTGGAGAAGCACGGCCACGGAGACCGGGTGCCTGAGTTCAACCGGCTGGGAGCCCAGCTTGCGCGCAGCCAAGCGCCACCGGGCAGCTACGTTTTTGGGTCTGTCGGACCCACGGGCCAATTCCTGGAGCCCCTGGGAGAGGTCAGCGAGGCGGAGATGCTGGACGTCTTCGTGGAGCAGGTCACCGCCCTGGAAGAGGGGGGCGTCGACGGCGTGGTCGTCGAGACCATGACGGCAGTGGAAGAGGCGGCCCTGGCCATCAGAGCGGCCAGGGAGAATACCGGCCTGGTGGTGGCGTCGACGATGGTGTTCGACAAAGGTCCACGGGGCTTTTTCACCATGATGGGTGTGACCCCGGACCGAGCGCTCAAGGCGTCGTTAGAGGCAGGGGCCCACATTACCGGCGCCAACTGCGGCAACGGCATCGAGGTGATGGTCGAGCTGGCCAGGGAGCTGCGTCAGGCAACCGGCGGCTACCTGCTGATCCACTCCAACGCCGGCATTCCCCTTCTCAGGGACGGAGAGGTTGTGTATCCCGAGACGCCCGAGTACATGGGGGAGCACTTCAAAATCCTCGCCGACATCGGCATCAACATCATCGGTGGGTGCTGCGGGACCGGCCCGCAGCACATTTGCGCTCTGGCCGCTGCGTTGAGAGGCTAGGTAAGACGATGGCGCCAGCCGGGGGAGCGGAGCCGTCTCGGGTGGCCGGCGTCATCCAGCGATACGGGTCATGCGTCGAGCTGGTGCCGGTGGACCCCCATTTTCATCAAATCAGCCTGGGCCTGTACGTGAGGGACGGCACCTACACCGTCTGGACGTTCAGCCAGAAACCGGGGGCCCAGGATCGGGTGGAGCAGGTACGGGACCAGCTCGTAGCCCAGGGTGGCCTGGCCCCGGTGGAGGGGACCCACAACCGGGCAAGGTTTCTCTGCGGATACTTCCACCGGCGGGCGGTGAAGTTCCTGATGTCGCGGGCGGTGAGTTGGAAACCCGGCCAAGCTCCGGCCGAGGGCCGTTTGTCGGTTGCCGATACCAGGAGCGCGCTGACCCTGATCGTCGAGGGCAGACCCGAGAAGGCGGGTTGGGTCTACCAGGTATCGGGCGAGGGAGAGGCTCCCAATCTCCCGGCGCGGCTGCGAATGGTCGCCTCGGGGTTTGTGCGCTACGGCGAAATGGAAAAGGTCAGCGACACCGAGGTAACCTTCCCCTGCGGCAGCCGCCACGACGGGTTGATGCGCCTGCTGCTGCCCTACTCCCGCAACGTGAGCGCCGCGGAGAGTATGATGGAGGCTGAGGCTCAACGCGGCCAGATGACCACCGGCACCCTCGGCTTCTCACCCACCCCCTGAAAATTGAATACAATACCGAAGCAACCAAGACAGAAGTCCCCCTTTGGTAAAGGGGGATTAGGGGGATTTCGCATGCCAATCGGGTTCAGCCGTCTATTCAATGGCCGGCTCTGAGCCGGCAGGAGGCCCAGCTACGGCGCTAACTGAGCGGATGACGCCAAGGGAACGAGTGATGAATGCCCTGAGGGGCGAGCCCGTGGACCGCCCACCGGCGGCCAATCCCACCAACGTGGCGACGGTGGAGATGATGGACCTGGTGGACGCTCCCTTCCCGGACGCCTGCCGCGATCCGGAGTTGGCGGCCCGGCTGGCGGCCACCGGCCACACTGAGCTGGGCTTCGATTCCGTCACACCCTACTTCACCATCATCCAGGAATCATCGGCCCTAGGCTGCGAGATGCAGTGGGAAGAGAAGGACAACTGGCCCACGGTGCGGATGCAACGGCCCATCTGGAAGGGCCCTGAAGACGTGCGCATCCCGAAGGGCTTCTTGGAGCACCGGGACACTCAGACCGTCATAAAAGCCATCGAGATACTGAAGCAGGAGTTTGGGGACCGGGTGGCCGTCATCGGCAAGACAATGGGGCCGTGGACCCTGGCCTACCACGTCTTCGGGGTGGAGAGCTTCCTCCTCATGACGGTGGACGAGCCCGATGCGGTCAAGCGCTGCCTGGAGCGCCTGAAAGAGGTCTCGGTGCTCTTCGGTGAGGCGCAGATCGCGGCCGGGGCGGACGCGCTGACCTTTCCGGACCACGCCACCGGAGACCTGGTCAGCGGGGAATACTACAAAAGATTCTTGCTGGAGATACATCAGGAGATGGCGCAGCGGTTGCCGGTCCCGCTGATCCTGCACATCTGCGGCAATACCCTTGACCGGATGGATTACATCGCTCAGACCGGGATGTCCTGCTTCCACTTCGACTCGAAGAACGACCCACAGAAGGCCATGGACATCGTGGACGGGGGTATCCGCCTGGCGGGAAACATCAACAACCCGGAAACCCTCTACACCCAGGGGCCGGAACAGGTGCGACAAGAGGTCTACCGGTGCTTGAACGCGGGCGTGCAATTGATCGCTCCGGAGTGTGCGGTGCCCCTGGCGACCAAGCTGGAGAACCTGATGGAGATTCCCCGGGCCATCGAGGACTGGTGCGCCTCGGGCGGAAAACTTCAGGAGAGCTGAGGAGAGCCGCCTCTCGGAAGAAAGCAGTTTCCTGAAGTCACCACAAAAGGACCACGGGTAGACGGGCAGACGGATATGCCGAAGATCGACGAACGTCTGGAAAAGGAATTAGAGCAGGTTGCCGATACCGAGGAGCGGCAGGCCGCCGGGGCGCGCTTTGAGCAGGCACACCCCCTGATGCAGGAGGTATCCTACGCGGTCATCACCGGTGATCACCAGGGGGTTGACCGGCTCACCCGGCAGGCCCTGGATCAGGGATTCTCGGCCAACGATATCCTGGATGACGGCCTGGTCTCCGGCATGGCGCTGGTGGGCATCAAGTTCCGCGACAACATCATCTTCGTGCCGGAGGTGCTGGTGGCCGCCCGGGCCATGAAGGCCGGCATGGCCCATTTGGAGCCCATACTTTCCGAGTCCGGGATACGCCCCAAGGGAGTCGTGGTCACCGGTACGGTCAAGGGGGACCTCCACGATATCGGCAAGAACCTGTGCGTCATGATGCTCCGCGGCGCCGGCTTCACCGTTCATGATCTGGGCGTGGACATCCGGCCGGAGGAGTTTATCGACGCGGTGGCCGAGCACGGCGCTCAAGTCCTGGGCATGTCGGCGCTTTTGACCACCACGCTGCCCAATATGGGCAAGACCATCGAGGCCTTTGAAGAGGCCGAGTTGCGGGGCACGGTCAAGATAATGGTGGGCGGCGCGCCGTTGAGCCAGGAGTTCGCCGACGACATGGGCGCCGACGGGTACGGCAAAGACGCCATGGCCTGCGTTGAGCTGGCCGGCCGGCTCTCGGTCGGAGACCGGGCCTCGGAGAACACGCCTGCTATCTCGCAAGAGGAGGTCCAAGGGTGAGCCAGGAGGCCGACAAAGAGCGCTACCAGGCCAGCATGGACCGGTTGCAGGAGATTTTCCGGGATATCTCCGAGACGGTCAGCAACGTGTCCCACTGGCGTTGCCCCTACAAGAATGCCCGGGATCGTTGCACGGCCCCCTTCGGTTGCCGCAACCAGTCCAGGACACCCGGCGAGTTGCCCGTCTGCACGGGCAGCGACAAGCTGGATTATCGTGCCGCGTGGGAGACCTGAGGCCGCCAGGCCCCCCGCTGGTGTTACAATACCCGCATGTCTCCCCTCCACCACGATGGCCATGAGCTTGACCTGGCCGCCGGTAAGACTATTTTCGACTACGCCGACGACCTGAAAGTCAGGGTTCCCACCTCTTGCCGCCGGAACGGGGAATGCCACGAGTGCATCGTTGAAATCCGGCGCGGCGCCGAGTCTCTGAGCCCACCGAGCGAGCTGGAAGCCTTCTTGGGTGGGAGCTACCGGCTGGCCTGCCAAGCGGAGATTGTTGACCCCGATGGGGATGTGGAGTTCGCCGTGCTGCGCCGGCAGCCCCGGATTCTCACCCGTGCCCGGCGGCGAAGGGTGAAGCTGGACCCCTTGACGGTGCGCCAGGGCGACGCAGTGTACTTCGGGCACCAGTCGCTCGACCGGTACCGGGGCAAGATCTACGGCCTGGCGATCGATGCCGGCACGACCACGGTGGCGCTGAACCTGGTCGACATGGAGAGCGGCGAGATCGTACACACCGCGTCCTTCGAGAACCCGCAGCGGTTCGGCGGCAGCGATGTAATGAACCGGATTTCCTACGATGGAGGGCCGTACCGGGGCGAGCTACAGCAGGTGATGCTGTCGGCAGTCAACTTTGAGATCGGAGACATGGCCCGCCGTCTTCGATTCCATCGCAGGCTGATCTATGAGGTAGTGGTGGTGGGCAACTCGACGATGCGGGACATCTTCTTCGGCCTGAACGTCCAGTCCATCGGCGAGAAGCCGTACCGGTCGGGCACCGAGCTTGAATTTCAGAAGGGCCTTCGCTCGAGCACTTCCGTTGCCGCTCAAGCGAAGGACCTGGGACTTCGCGTGTTCCCTGACGCCAGCGTGTACGGCGGCCCGCTGATCGGCAGCCACGTAGGAGCGGACATCGCGGCCGGGCTGCTGGCCGTCGGCATGGACCAAAAGGACGGCGTCGTCATGCTGGTGGATGTGGGCACCAACACCGAGGTGGTCCTGGGCAACCGGCACCACATGCTGGCGGCGTCGTGTCCGGCGGGGCCCGCCTTTGAAGGGGGTCAGATCGCCCACGGGATGCCGGGCTACGACGGCGCTATCGAGTCTGTCCAGATCGCCGGCGGCGAGGTCAAGTACCGCACCATCGGGAATCTGGAGCCCCAGGGAATTTGCGGTTCGGGTTTGGTGGACCTGCTGGCCCAACTCCGGGACACGGGCCAGATGGGAGAGTTGGGCGCGTTCGCGGATGGGGGGCAGGAGTTCCCATTCGTGCCGGAGCCGAGGATGTCTTTGTCCAGGGCCGATGTCAGCGCGCTTGCGCAGGCCAAGTCGGCCAACTATGCCGGCCAGTACATTTTGCTCCGCCGCTACGGGGTCAACCCGGACCAATTGGATGCCCTCTATCTGGCCGGGGCATTCGCCAACTACGTCAATGTTGGGAACGCCGTGGAGATAGGGTTCATCGCCAACCTGCCCGCGGAGAAGATCGTAAAAGTCGGCAACGCCTCGTTGGAGGGCGCGACCATCATGCTGGTGTCGCGGGAAATGCGGCGCACGGTGGAGGAGATGGTGCGCGGCATTGAGCATGTGGAGTTGGAAACCACCGCCGACTTCTTCGATATTTTCGCCGACGGCTGCCGTTTCAAACCCATGGAGAAAGAGCTGGGCTAACCGCGATCGTCCCGTGCGTTTCCGCCGGGTCAGGGCGAGTGGGCGCTCCTAGGGGCCTAGGCGAGGGACGCTATCCTGAAATAGGCGTTCATCGCAGGCCTGGCCCATTCCGGTGCAATCTGAAACCAAGAAGAGATGCCCCACCGCAAGGTGGGGCATCTCTTCTTTCCTCTTTTCGTGGTCGCGGCGATTCTCTATGGCGGACTGGCGGCCCCTCAATCGAGAACCGCCCCGTCGCGAATTGCCGGGGCCGGGTGGCGCCGGCGCGTCAGTACAGGTGGCAGGAGACTTCGTGCCCTGGAGCCACCTCTTTCCGCACGGGAATATCAACGGAACACCGGTCCATTACGAAAGGACAGCGCGGGTGGAAGCGGCAGCCCGACGGAGGGTTCAACGGAGAGGGGACCTCTCCGGTCAGGATCATCTCTTCGTGCTGGGTGTCGGGGTGCGAGGGAAGAGCCGCGGACATCAGCGCCTTGGTGTAAGGGTGGGACGGATTGTTGTACAGTTCTCTGACTTCCGAAAACTCCACTATCTCGCCCAGGTACATCACAGCCACCCGGTGGCACATGAATCGCACCGTGGCCAGGTGGTGGGCGATCAGCAAGTAGCTAACGTTGAACTCGCCCTGAAGGTCCTTGAGCAGGTTCATGATCTGGGCGCGAATGGACACGTCCAGCCCCGATACCGGTTCGTCGAGGACGATGAGCTTGGGGTTCAGGGCCAGCGACCGGGCGATGGCCAGCCGCTGCCGCTGTCCTCCGCTGAACTCGTGGGGGTACAGATTGGAATGGTAGCTGTTCAGCCCGACGTTCTGGAGCAGCTTGAGGGTCCGCTCCTTGATCTCCGGTTTTGAAAGCTGCCAGTTGATGACCATGGGCTCGGCGACCAGATCTCTGACCCGCATCCGGGGATTCAGGGAACTCCACGGGTCTTGGAACACGGCCTGGACCGAGCTACGGTAGGCTCTTCGTTTCGCGGATTTGGCCCGGGCGACGTCTTCACCCTGGAAGAGAATGCTTCCGGATGTGGGCGTTTCCAGCATCAGCAGCATCTTCGCCGTCGTGGTCTTGCCGCAACCCGACTCGCCCACGATACCCAGTGTCTCGCCGGCCTTCAACTCGAAGGAGACCCCGTCGACGGCCCGCAGGTAGCCCGTTGTCTTGGAGAACAAGAGGCCTTTGGTAACCGGAAAGTGCTTCTTCAGGTCCCGTGCTTCCAGCAACACCTGGCCGTCGCGGGCCTGAATGGAATTTTCAGTTGAAGTAGTTATGCCAGCCTCCAACAAGCGGAAATGTGGCCTTCGCGGGCCTCTATTTGAGGGGGATACTCCTCCCGGCAGCGCTCCATGACGTATTGGCAGCGGGCCGCGAAGGAACAGCCCGGCGGCAGATCATGCAGCGTCGGTGGCTGTCCGTCTATGGAGAACAGCCGGTCCACATCCTCTTCCATCTTGGGCACCGAAGCCATCAGGGCCTCGGTATACGGATGGGCCGGATGGTTGAAGATATCACGGACCCCTCCCATTTCGACAATTCTCCCGGCGTACATGACGGCCACCCGGTCGCACATCTTGGCCACGATGCCGAAGTCGTGGGTGATGAAGAGCAGCGCCACGTCCGACTCCCTTTTTATCTCGTTGAGCAGCGCCAAGTACTGGGCCTGAATGGTGACGTCCAGGGACGTGGTTGGCTCGTCCGCTATAAGCACCTGAGGCTGGCAGGAGATGCCCATGGCACCCACCACCCTCTGGCGCATTCCGCCGCTCATCTGGTGAGGGTAGTCCCGCATCCGCGTCTCGGCAGCGGGTATGTTGACCTTTCTCAGGACATCCAGCGCGCTGGCCATCAGGCTCTTCTTGGGCAGGTTTTGATGGAGCTTGATGGCCTCCACCACCTGGTTTCCGATGGAAAACACCGGGTTCAAGGAGGTCATCGGGTCCTGGACGATCAGGGCGATCTTCCTGCCCCGGATGTCGGTCATCTCTTTTTCCGTGAGCTGGAGCAGGTCCTCTCCGTCCAGGATAATCTTCCCGCCCACTTCGCGCCCCGGAGGGATTGGGATGAGACGCATCAGAGACAGCATGGTGACGGACTTGCCACAGCCCGACTCGCCCACGATACCCAGAGTCTCTCCCCGGTCCAGGGTAAAACTGACCCCGTCCACCGCTTTGACCGTACCCCAGCGGGTCCGGAAGTAGGTGCGCAGGTCTTGAACATCTAGAACAACGTTGCCGCTAGCTTTGGCGCTGGCCGCCATACTCAATCCCCAGTCCTCGTGTTTGAATCTCCGGGCCGGCCACCCCGGACCCGGCCAAGTCCAATACTACCTGATTCTCAGGATTCTGGCTACCTGCCCCCCAAGACCGCGTGGATCGCCGGAACGGCTACTCCATCTGCCGGAGCTTGGGGTCCAGCGTGTCCCTCAGCCAGTCGCCAAATAGGTTCAACGACATCACGGTCACCATGATGGCCACGCCCGGGAAGGTGGAAATCCACCAGAACCCACCCCCCAGTTTATCCCGGCCATCGGCTACCATGGAGCCCCAAGCCGGTGTGGGCGGCGGTACTCCCGCCCCCAGGAAGCTCAAGGTGGATTCCAGAAGTATTACTATGCCCACCTGGAGGGTGGCCACTACGATCAGCGTGTTGATGGTGCCGGGGAAGATGTGGATGAAAAGGATACGCATGGTGGAAGCCCCGGACACTTTGGCCAGGGCCACATAGTCCATGTTCTTGAGTTGCAGCACCTCCGCCCGTATCTGCCGGGCAAACCTGGGCCAGATCCAGATGGCCAATACCCCCACGATGAGCATGAAGGATTGGCCCAGGGATATGACCAGGACCAGGGCGATCAAGATTAGGGGAATGGACAGCTTGATGTCGACGAGGCGCATGGATATTTCATCGATCCAGCCCCCGTACCACCCCGCCGCCAGGCCCAAGGCCACCCCGACGGTGCCGCCAACTCCCAGGGTAACCAGCGCCACGACCAAGGAGATGCGGGCGCCAAAGATGACGCGGGAGAATACGTCCCGGCCCAGGTGGTCGGTTCCCAAGAGGAAGTCGGTGGAGCCCCCCTCCCTGACGGTCACTGCCACACTCTCGCCTAATTCGGCCTCGGTCCGGATTTTTTGGGCGTCCCTGAGACTAATCTGGGCGTTGCTGTGCCCCAGGGCAACCTTATCCACCACCGTCTTAATAGTGGTCTCTTCTCCGGACCAAAATGGCGGCAGCATTCTCAACCGCAGGTCCCCTCTCTCGGGGTCATGGGGTGCGATCCAATCGGCGGTGACCCCGGCAAAGACGACTATTGACAGCAGTGCGACTGGAATTATCGGCAAGCGCCGCAGGGACCGCCACATGCTGGCGACCCGGTTGCGCGTTGTTAGCGGGGGGGCTTCAACGATCTGGCCGGTACTGGCTGCCACGGTGTCCTCCTATTCCGCTAGCCGTAGCGGATTCTGGGATCGATATAGGCGTACAGCACGTCCACAGTCAGGGCGGCCGTTACGTACATTAAAGTGAAGACTATAACCACCCCCTGCAGAAGAGGATAGTCTGCTCCGAACAGTGCCTCGATGGCCAGCTTGCCCAGGCCGGGCCAAGCGAACACGGTCTCAACCACCAGGGAGCCGGTCACCAGGGCCCCCAGGGTCACACCGGCAAAGGTCAAAGGCGGGATGAGGGCGTTGCGCAGGGCATGTTTGAAAATGACCATCTTGGGGGATACGCCTTTAGCCCGGGCCAGCTTGATGTACTCCGAGTCCAGCACGTCCAGCATGGCCGATCGGATGAGCCGCAGATTGGCGGCCACGTAGAACCAGCCTAGGGTGATGCCAGGGAGCAAGATGCTGCTCCATTCCTGCCGGCCATAGGGGGGAACCCACCCCAGCTTCACGGCGAAGAAGAACATCAGCATTATGCCCAGCCAGAACGGAGGGGCCGACTGGCCGATCAAAGACACTAGTTTACCGGTGAGGTCCAAGGCGCTCCCCCGCTTCACCGCCGAGAGTATCCCCAGGGGTACTCCCACCAGCACCGAGAAAGCAAAGGCGGCGACGCCGAGCTGAAGGGTGTTGGGCAGGCGGTCCAGTATGACCGACATTACCGGCTCCCCTTCTCTGATCGACTCTCCGAAGTCTCCCCTAACCGCTTTCTTCAGGAATATTCCGTATTGCTCATAGTACGGCTTGTCCAGCCCCAGCAGAGCCCCCATCCGGTCCCAGTCCTCCTGGGTGGAGTAGTCGTCCAGGTAGATGTGCCTGGGGTCCCCGGAAACCCGGCTCATGATGAAGATGATCAGGGACACAACAAAAATTGTGATTATGGCGATGATCAAGCGTCGGAGTAGAAACTTTTGCATGCTGTTACACCGTCAAGCCGTGTGATTCGTGATTACCGATACGGGTGTGGCGCCACCGGCGCATCACATCCCGGGCCAGGCTGAAAACCATCGCCGCCCCACTAGCCACCAACGTGGCCCCCGCGGCGGTGTAAGTGATCGGCGTGACCGTCGGCATCGCGCAGCACTCGACTGTTTGGCGCGCCCCATAGGCGTAGCCCCCCCACGCCCCGCCGATGCCTGCCGCTGCCGCCAAGATCGCTGCTGCCAACAGCAAGAGGAGGTTTTCGCCATCGAGCCGCAGCCAGGCCAGGAATCCGCCCAGCCCAGCCCCCAGGCCGGCCCCAATCATGAGGGACCATAGCATGGTGTCGAGGGACCGGGAGCTGGAGAACACGAAGAACCCCCAGGCGATCCCAATCCCTGCTATGCTGAATCCCGAACCCAGGCCTAGCCCAAGGGCGGTGCGCCCCGCGAAGACCATGAAAGATTGTACCCTATACATTGCCTACTCGCCAAGACCATGACATCACCCCCGCCCTCCACCGCTAACTACTACGAGGTAAGCACCGATTTAGATGCCGCTCCCCTGTTTTTCATCAAGCCAAGCGTTCGCTCGCCGCAGTCCCGGCTGGTGGGTCCGAACCCGTCCAAACGACCGCGAAACTGCTGGCGAACCGTCCGTCTTGCCAGGGACCCCCCAGAGGGGATACGACCTGTCCTCAAAATCACGTGAAGCAATAGTAACTATCGAAACCTCGGCTGTCAACAGATTGTGGTGAGAGTAGGAATTATGACACATCTTGGCGGGTCAATGGAACCGTCTCCCCATGGGTAATGGGGCGGTTTCCTTGAGGGCGGGCGAGCGGAGGCACGCGTTAGCGTTGCGTCGACCAAGGTGGGGGAACCGGCGGGCCTGGTCCGGGAGTGGGGTTGCATCTCCCCACCAGCTTCATCACCGGTTCCATCGCCGGGCAAATAGACAGGCCCCCGGTGTTACCCGGGGGCCTGTCTTGCTACAAACTCGCTGGTTTTGGGCCGGTCAGCGTTTGCCGAGAACCTCTACTGGCGCGGCCGGGCCCATTCCAGGCCATTGATCTGCCGAAGGTCGCCACGCTTGATGTGGTCGTCCCACGGCTCCAGCTTGGGACCGATGGCCCAAATATTGTCGAACACGTACAGGCCCGTTTCGCCGAACACGTTGTTGAACATGAACTCGGCGATCTCCATCTCGATCCCTTCGCGGTCATCCTTGGCGACACTCGTTTGACCGGCGGGAATCTTCTCCTCTAGGAAGGGGTGCATGGACCCATAGTTGAAGACGGACTTGAAGGTGTAGTTGCCCAGCCCGTGGATCGGCGCCAGCCGGATGCCCACGGAGTGGCACGAGGCTCCCTTGTAGGTCCGGCCGACCAGGGTTGGCCGGAAGGCGGAGTAGGGGATCCTCTGGAAATCGACGTTGATGCCGATGTCGTCCCACATCTGGGCGATGGCCTCACAGGCCTCCACCTCGGAGGGGGCGTTGCGTACGGCGGTAGTCAGGGTGATGTCGAAACCGTCGGGGTAGCCTGCTTCGGTGAGAAGCTGCTTGGCCAGGTCCGGGTCAAAGTCCCAGGTCATCTCCGCCGGCAGCCGAGCCTCATCCGGGCCGCCCCAGTCCCGCAAGGCCAGAGAATGGCCGAAGCCGCGGAGCAGGGTATCGATCAGCAGCTGGCGGTCGATGGCTATGGACAGTGCCAAGCGCACCTTGCGAGCATCGTCCCACTCTTCAGAGGTGATGTCCGCGTTCCCGGACACCCAGGGAAGGGAGGGGTCGTAGTTATCCGCCTGCTCTTCGGTGCCGGCCCCAACGTGCATCTGTCCGTAGAAGTTCAGGCCGGCCTGGCCCGCGTCGGGCACCTGCATCAGCTTGGCTCCCTCCACGGATTCCACCAGGGGCAGGGAGTCCAGGGCCATCGCGAAGGTGTCCAGATTGCCCGTCTGGAATCCGGCCACTCGGGCGGACTCCTCGGGGATCTCCCACAGCGTCAACTCGGAGAAGAAAGGAGTCCGGCGCCAGTGGTCCTCGGTGGCGCTCAGCCGCCAGAACTCCCCGGTGCGCCATTCTTCGATTGCCCAAGGCCCGGTGGCGGCCGTGTTGCGGTTGGTCTCTTCCTCGCCAACTGCATCGTGCTGCTTCTTGCTGGTTACGTAGGCAACGGAAGACCTGGGGGTGCCGAGCAACTCGTTTACGATGATGTCGGAGAACGTCTCTCCGGTGTTCAGGATGATGCTGTGGTCGTCGGGAGTCTCGATGGAACCGCTCTCGTTGAACCACACTGATTTGGCGTTCTGAGCCCTGGTGTGCCTTTCGCTTTCGCTGATCTGCCCCATGGACCAGATCACGTCTTCAGCGGTCATCTCCCCGTAGCCCTGGTGGAACTGGACCCCTTTGCGGAGGTTGAAGGTCCAGGTCTTGAAGTCGGTGGAGACGCTCCAGCTCTCGGCCAGCATGGGCTCGAGGGCCCCGTTTGTTTCATTCGCCATACCCAGGGATTCCGTGATGCCGGTGGCGTTGACGATGAAGATCTGGGGCTGGCCGGTCAGCCTGGGGTGCGACATGAAAGGTCCCATGTCTTTGAGCCCCAAGTTGATGGTGCCCGTGGGCTTGACCGCCGGTTCGGAGGAGGCGGGGATCGGCGTCGACGTGGGCACCGGAGTGAGGGTTGGCGCCGCCGGCTGGCTCGTTGCGCCCGAAGTGGCCGCCGGTGCTGTGGTGGCCTGGGGCGCCGTGGTGGCGGCCGGGGCGCTGGTCGGCTGGGGTGTTGCGGTGGCTGATGCCCCGCAGGCTGCTATTAAGAGCAGTAATAGAACGGCGGAGGTGAGTACCATCGCCTTGGAAAACCTTGGCCAGCCCTGAAACATTGTTGGTCCTCCCTGATAGGAAATGTTGGAAATTGAACCCTTTCGGTCCAGCGGACGGTCACTGGTTGCGGCTGCAGAAGCGTCCTGTTTTGCCGGGGGTTGGCCCGCTGGTTGCCCTTTGGGCCTGGCCGACCGTTCTATCGCCGGCCAGGCACTAAGCGATAGAAGCAGCCGATACTATCATGCAACAAGATAGTATTGTCGATATAATATTAATAAGCTAGCTGTGGATTGTCAACTGCCCAGTGCAACATTAATATTACATGCCGATGTATATCGCTTAGACCGATGTCTGATGGCTCTGGCTGAGGCGGCCGGCCTCCGGTAAAACAGGCCTATCGCCGGGTCAAGGGTTGCATCCTGCATCCGATCCGATTTCAAGCAAAGAAACAGGCCCCCGGTGTATACACCGGGGGCCTGTCTGTTGTGGCGGTAGTGGATTGGGCGTCTCAGCCCGTGCTGAAGGCCTTTACTGGCGAGGCATTGCCCATTCCATGCCGTTCTGTTGCCGCAGGTCGCCGCGCTTGATGTGGTCGTCCCACGGCTCGAGCTTGGGACCGATGGCCCAGATGTTGTCGAACACGTACAGGCCGGTTTGGCCGAACACGTTGTCGTACATGAACCGGGCGATCTCCATCTCGAGCTTCTCCCGGTCATCCTTGGCCGTGGCCCGCTGGGCCTCGGAGACCTTCTCTTCCAGGAAGGGGTGCATGGTCCCGTAGTTGAACACGGAATCGTACTTGTAGTTGCCCAGCCCGTGGACCGGCGCCAACCGGATGGACACGGAGTGGCAACTAGCTCCCTTGTAGGTCCGGCCGACCAGGGTTGGCCGGAAGGCGGAGTAGGGGATCCGTTGGAAGTTGACGTCCAGTCCGATATCGTCCCACATCTGGGCGATGGCCTCACAGGCCTCCAGCTCGGAGGGAGCGTTGCGGATGGCTGTAGTCAGGGTGATGGAGAAGCCATCTGGATAGCCCGCCTCGGCCAGAAGATCCTGGGCCCGGTCCGGGTCAAAGTCCCATGTCATGTCGGCCGGCAGCCGCGCCTCGTCCGTGCCGGCCCAGTCTCTCAGCACCAGGGGGCGGCCAAAACCGCGCAGCAGCGTGTCCACCAGGAGCTGGCGGTCGATGGCGATGGACAGGGCCAAGCGCACCTTGCGGGCCGTGTCCCACTCTTCAGATGCAGGGTCGGAGTTGCCGGACACCCACGGAAGCTCGGGATCGTAGCTTTCTGCCGGCTCAGGGGTCCCGTACAGCTGGCCGAAGAAGTTCAAACCGGCCTGGCCCGCATTGGGCACTTGCATCAGCTTGGCTCCGGGCACGGATTCCACCAAAGGCAGGGAGTCCAGAGCCATGGCAAAGGTATCCAGGTGGCCCGTCTGGAAGCCGGCCACCCGGGCGGACTCCTCGGGGATCTCCCAGACCCATAGCTCGGCGAAGAAAGGCGTCTTGCGCCAGTGGTCCTCGACGGCGCTCAGCCGCCAGAACTCCCCGGTGCGCCACTCGTCGATGGCCCAGGGGCCGGTGGCGGCCGTGTTGCGGTTGGTCTCCTCCTCGCCCTCTGCATCGTGCTGCTTCTTGCTGGTAACGTAGGCCATGGAAGACCTGGGGGTGCCGAGCAGCTCGTTCACGACGATGTCGGAGAACGCCTCGCCGGTGTTTAGGACGATGGTGTGGTCATCGGGAGTCTCGGTGGTCCCGGCCTCGTTGAACCACACCGCCCTGACGTTCTGGGCCCTGGTGTGTTTTTCGCTTTCGCCGATCTGCCCCATGGACCAGAGCACGTCTTCGGCGGTCATCTCCCCGTAGCCCTGGTGGAACTGGACTCCCTTCTGGAGATTGAAGGTCCAGGTTTTGAAGTCGCTGGAGATGGTCCAGCTCTCCGCCAGCATCGGCTCAATGGCCCCATCCGTTTCGTTGTACATTCCCAGGGATTCAGTGATGCCGATTGCGTTGGCGACGAAGATCTGGGGCTGGCCGGTCAGCCTGGGATGAGACATGAAAGGTCCCATATCCTTGAGCCCCAGGTTAATGGTGCCCCTGGGCTTGGCCGGCGGTGCCGAAGAGGTGGGGACCGGTGTCGATGTGGGCACCGGAGTGAGGGTCGCAGCCGGTGGCTTGGCCCCTGGGGCCGAAGTAGCCGCCGGAGCGACGGTGGCTGCCGGGGCCACGGTGGCCCCCGGAATGCTGGTGGCTGCCGGTCCCGTGGTGGCCGCTGGGGCCGAAGTGGGCCGGGGCGTTGCCGTGGCTGCCGAGCCGCAGGCTACTATGAACAGCAGCAGCAGAACGGCAGAGGTGAATACCATGGCCCGGGAAAACCTTGGCCGGTGGTGTCGCATTGTCTAGACCTCCCTGGGTGCAAGCATTGGACATTAAATTAGAATGGCGAGCGATCAGCGTCAGCTTTGCCGGAACCAAACGACTGATTACTTCTGGAGACCCAACACATCCGACCCCTTACCGTAGGGCGCGGCCAAGAGATCATCGCGTGTTCGCATAAAACGTGCGTTGAAATATAAATCATCCAGATAGGGGCTGTCAACTGGATGGTTCTATGCTGATACTGTTTCCCGTAAGTTATCGTTACCCATGATAGTATGCGCCAAAAGTATCGTATGTATTGATATTAATAGCCTTTGTATATCGCTAACACCGATACTTCAAGGCTCTGCCCCCATTCCTTGTTTGGTAGTAGAATAGGTCTACCTGGGTTTTGGGCCCGCCTTGAACCGGGCCGGTGTAGCTCAGTGGCAGAGCAGCGGTTTCGTAAACCGCAGGCCAAGAGTTCGACTCTCTTCACCGGCTCCACTTCTCAAAGACCAGGAAAAGGCCCCTGGATAGCACCAGGGGCCTTTTCCTGCCGTTTCGCCGGGGGGAGGGACGGGAGCCGCGCTAATCCAACGCTACTTGCGGGGCTGAACCCATTCCATGCCGTTAATCTGCCCGAGGTCGCCCTTTCCTACAAGGTCGTCCCAGGGCTCGAGCTTGGGCCCCACGGCCCAGGCGTTGCAACACCTCAAGAATCGTCACAGCCGATACTTCACGGCCCTGCCGCCGTGCCCCGTTTGGTAGTAGAATGAATGAACCGTCACTCTTGGCTTGCCGGGGGGCCTGGGTGAGACCCTGAAACGGGTCCCCAGTTGCCTCGGAGGAGTGGGGATTCGTGGCAAGCCCGCCGTTCAACTCGGGCCGGTGTAGCTCAGTGGCAGAGCAGCGGTTTCGTAAACCGCAGGCCAAGAGTTCGACTCTCTTCACCGGCTCCACTTCTTTGGCAAGAGAAAAGGCCCCTGGTGTTATCCGGGGGCCTGCTTCTTTACGGCTTTGCCAGGCCGGCGCTGGCGGGTTGCGCTGATAAACATCCCACCGGCGCCGCCGCGCCCATTCCATGCCGTCTATCGGTGCAGAGCGGCGGCGCCGGTGGGATTTGTTGCCGTGCCTGCCGGGTTACTCTCTGGGCTTAATGAACTGGAATCCGGTAACCTTTCTCAGGTCATCATAGCCGTCCGGCTCCCATTCCTGAATCTTCGGGCCCACCGGCCATACGGCGTCGAAGGAATAAAGGCCGAAGGCCATTACGTTGTCGTACATGAAGTCGTAGATCTCAACCTCCCTCAGCATCCGCTTCGCCGGGTCCATCTCGAGGGCGGCGGTTTTGACGAGCACGTCCAGGTCGGGGTGATGGGTACCGTAGCTGAACGTCGACGTATTGGCGTAGTTACCGGCGCCTACGGACACGACCAGCCGTATCGCTACGGAGTGGCAGGTGGCACCTTTTTGGGTGCGGGAAATGAAGCTAGGACGAAGGGTGGAGTAGGGGAGTTTCTGTTCCTTCACGTCGATGCCCACGTCGCGCCACATCTGGGCTACAGCCTGGCACGCCTCTACTTCGCCGGGGGCAGATCGAATGGCCGGGGTAAGGGTTATGGAGAACCCGTCCGGGTAGCCGGCCTCGGCCAGCAGTTCCCGGGCCCGGCCCGGGTCAAAATCATGCTTCCACCGTTCCGGCATCCGGCCTTCGTGACCGGCCCAGTCTCGCAGGACCAGGGGTTTCCCGAAGCCCCGCAGTATGGTGTCCACGATAGCCTCACGGTCGATGGCGATGGCCATGGCCTTTTTGACCTTCACGGCATTCTGCCACTCCTCAGAAGTGACGTCAGCATTGCCGGACACCCAAGCTAGCCCTGGGTCATAGCTAGGCGCCTTTTCTCCCTCCTCCGGCCAGTCGGAGTAGGTCTGGCCGTAGATGTTCAGTCCAGCCTGGCCGGCATTGTTCACCGACATCAGCCTGGCCCCCGGGACTTTTTCTATCACGGGTATGCTGTCGAATTCCATCTGGAAGGTGTCCAGGTTACCGGTCTGGAAGCCGGCCACCCGGCTCGACTCCTCGGGGACGGTCCAGAAGGTCAGCTCGTGGAAGTAGGGGGTTTGGCGCCAATGGTCCTCAACGGCCTCCATCCTCCAGAACTCGCCG
Organism: Dehalococcoidia bacterium; assembly: GCA_030753265.1. The sequence continues at coordinate 2,420 of JASMCQ010000109.1, read as the reverse complement.
GCGCGTTCATCCATTATCTCCCAGGGTCCCGTGGCGGCGATATTCTTGCTGGCCGCGTCAGCGCCCACTTCGTCGGACTGCTTCTTGCTGACCACCCAGGAACTGGCGCCTCCCTGGTTCGCCATCCATTCGAACACCCGGCCATCCACCCAGGGTTCACCGGTGTTCACCTTGACAGTGTGGGGGTTCGGGTACTCTACGGAGCCGTCCTCGTGGCCCCAGAATTTCTTCATAAAGGCGGCCCTGGCGTGCTTGGCGCCTTCGCCGAATTGCTGCTGGGAGTAGACGAGATCTTCGGCGGTCATCTCCCCGTAGCCCTTGTGGAACTGGACCCCTTTGCGCATATTAAAGGTCCAGGTCAGGAAGTCCTCGGAAACGCTCCACGACTCGGCCAGGAAAGGGGCGGCGGAAAGGTCTGGCCGGATCGTGAATACCCCTTCCCCGACTGCCACGTTTGTCCACGATATTCGAGGCGAGGAGGTAAACACGGGGTGCGCTTCAAATACGCCCGTCTCCGGGACACCCATGTTCAGAGTGCCCTTGGGCTTCGCCTGGGAGGCCGCGGCTGTGGGCGCGGGCGCTGAGGTGGGCACGGCGGTGGCCGCCGGCGCGGCTCCTCCGGAACTTGCCGGCGCCGTGGTTGCCACCGGCGCCGCGATACCCGCCGGGACGATGGTGGCGGCGGGCGCCGCGGTAGCTGCGGCTCTGGGGGTATTGGTGGGTTGGGGTGTTGCCGTGGCCGACGCGCCACAGGCTAAGACGAATACCAAAAGCAGGACTGCGGAGATGAGTACTATTCCTCGTGGACTTACGGGCCAGCGATGATGCATTTTCGGACCTCCCAGCATGAAATTGTTGGAGACCTAGGGTTTGCTGCCATCAGGGGTAATCGCCAGTCTGGACACACGGACCACGCCAGCCCTGCTGTGGCAAGAATAGCCGCAGCTGCCCCAGCCCAACACATCTACGGTTGAGCCGCCGGCCGCTGGCAAGAGGCTATTGCGTGGTAGCATAAAATACTCGCAGGAATATAAAGCATCCAACTATAGCTGTCAATCAATTGGGTATATATTGATAATGGTTTCCTAGTATTATCGTAAAAGGAGATGGCAAATCGGAAAAATTATCGTAATTAATGATACTGTTTAATAGAATATATCGCGGTTATCGATAATTCCACGGTCTCATTAAAGGCGTGACATTCCTCCCGCCGGTCAACGCGGGCCGGTGTAGATCAGTGGCGGAGCAGCGGTTTCGTAAACCGCAGGCCAAGAGTTCGACTCTCTTCACCGGCTCCACTTCTTTGGCAAGAGGAAAGGCCCCTAGTGTTATCCGGGGGCATGCTTCTTTACGGCTTTGCCAGGCCAGCGCCGACGGACACCACCAGCCGGATAGCTACCGAGTGGCAGGTGGCCCCTTGGTATGACCTGGATATGAAGGTGGGGCGGATGGTGGAGTAGGGGACGTTCTGTTCCTTCACGTCGATGCCCACGTCGCGCCACATCTGGGCCACCGCTTGGCACGCCTCTACCTCGGCGGGGGCGCCCCGGATGGCCGGGGTAAGGGTTATGGAGAACCCGTCGGCGTAGCCGGCCTCGGCCAGCAACCGCCGGGCCCCGTCCGGGTCAAAGTCATGCTTCCACCGGTCCGGCATCCGGCTCTCGTAGCCAGCCCAGTCCCGCAAGACCAGGGGCCTCCCGAAGCCCCGCAGTATGGTTTCTACGATGACCTCGCGGTCGATGGCGATGGCCTTGCGGACCTTCCTGGCCTTGTCCCACTCCTCGGAGGCTGGGTCGAGGTTGCCGGACACCCACGCCAGGTCCGGGTCATAGCTGGGGGACTGATCGGGCGTGCCCACTCTGGTGTAGGTCTGGCCGTATATGTTCAGCCCCGCTTGACCGGCATTGGGCACTGACATCAGACTGGCCCCTTCGACTTTCTCTATCACGGGTATGCTGTCGAAGTCCATCTGGAAGGTGTCCAGGTTGCCCGTCTGGAAGCCCGCCATCCGGCTTGCCTCCTCGGGCACCGTCCAGAATACCAACTCGGCGAAGTAGGGGGTATGGCGCCAGTGGCCCTCGACGGCCTCCATCCTCCAGAACTCATCGGGACGCTCCTGCACTATCTCCCAGGGTCCGGTGGCCGCGATATTCTTGCTGGCGGCGTCAACGCCTACATCGCCGGACTGCTTCTTGCTGACCACCCAGGAACTGGCCCCTCCCTGGTTTGCCATCCACTCGAACACTTGGCCATCCACCCAGGGTTCGCCCGTGTTCACCTTGACGGTGTAGGTGTCCGGGAACTCCACGGAGCCATCGGGGTGGTTCCAGAAGTCCCCTATTCTTTTGGCCCTGGCGTGCTTGGCGCCTTCGAAGAGCTGGTTTTGGGAGTAGACGAAGTCTTCTGCGGTCATCTCCCCG
>JASMCQ010000108.1 GCA_030753265.1 Dehalococcoidia bacterium | reverse complement strand
TATTGAGGGTCATTCCTTTTCGATTTCGTTCGGAAGCCCTCGCCTGCTCCGGCCGGAGTTGAGCCGGGGTGGCGTCAATCCCACGGGCCACGAGGTCGACACCCGGCCGTTTTGCGCGCCTCCCGGACGCATCCGGCAGCCGGGAGATTCGGCTAGCCGGCTCGCCGCAATGCGACCGCCGGGGCCCGGCCGGAGGTTATCAAGATAAACGATAATCATATTGCTTTATTACTATCTCACTGGATATATAGACTTTAATTCTATCTGTATTAACGATAATCATAGCATCTTACTATCAATATATGCTCGTTTAGTTGACAGCTTGGACTTAGCCAGTCTATATTGCCTCGGACGCCGTTGCGGGCATGCGATGCAACTCTGGATGCGGCCAACGATAAGTTGGTGGACGCGTGGGGTTGATGAGCAATTGGCTATCTATCGGGCTGCAAGACCGGCGCTATCCGCACCCGTAATCCCGAGATGGTTTGTGGCGGCCAAAAGGTAGGCTCCAAATCTTTCATCTAGCTAATTCAAACGGGGAGGTCCGGCAATGCATCGCCGATTGATAAGGAACTCTAGGGCAACGATATTCGTTTCAGTGATGCTGCTCCTGATCGTTGCTATGGCCTGCGGGTCTTCGGCTACGGCGACACCCAGACCCACCAGCCCATCCGCGCCCGCCGCCACCGCGGCGCCCGCCGCTACTATCGTTCCGGCGGGTATCGCGGCGCCGGTGGCCACCACGGTACCTGCGGCAACGACGGCGCCCAGGGCCACTCAGGTACCGGCGCCGGTGGCGACAATGGCCCCCACACCCACAACCGCCGTGAGGGACCGGCCCTACGAGACCATCAACGTGGGGCAGAAGGAGCTGGGAGTCTTCGAAGGCCACCCCAAGCTGGTGAAGAACCCGGCACTCTTCGTCAGCCAGACCGCTCCCATAGGAGAGGCCCTGGCGCACGCCAACCTCGAGCGAAAGATGGTGCCCTGGCTGACTGAGTCCTGGAGCATCTCCGAGGACTTCATGACCTGGACCTTCAAAATACGGAAGGGAGTCCAGTTCCACAAGGGCTACGGGGAAATGACCGCCGAGGACGTGATTTGGTCGTACTCAGAAGGCTGGGCCGAGAACGAGCTTCACGTGAGAAACCCCACTTTTAGGTCCTTCTGGCAGGCTGAAGGCGGCTCCGCGACGGCGCCGGATCCCTACACCATAGTGGTGAACACCGGCACGCCTCTCTCCGAACTCGTGATGCTGCAGGACTGGATGGGAGTACCCCCAGCCGGCTCCGCCAACTGGGTGGTGAGCAAGAAACAGACCGAGGAGATCGGGGTGGAAGCCGCCAACCGGGACATCGCCGCCACCGGTTCCTGGGAGATAGTGGAGCACAAGCCCGCGGAGTTCTGGAGGATGCGGGCGGTGGAGGACCACTGGCGTCAGACTCCATATTTCGCGGAGCTGACCTTCTGGGAAGTCCCCGAGGAGTCTGCCCGCCTGGCCGGGTTCCAGACCGGAACCCTGGACACCTACCTCATGGCTTTCGATTCAATCCCGGCGATCGAGGCCGTGCCGGGGGCCAAATTCGTGTCGGTCCCTGGAGCCATTGATGTCGCCCTTCTCTTCTACGGCAACTACTTGGTGGAAGCGGGCACCGCTGACTCACGTGCAGCCTACGACCCCGACCTTGCTTGGATATCGTCCAATGCCGACCTAGACTCCCCGGAGTGGGAGCGGGCCCGCAAGGTGCGGGAGGCCCTGTCCATCGCTATTGACCGGGAACTAATCATAGAGACGGTGCTCCGGGGTTTTGCCCGGCCCATTGCCCTGCGATACTGGGGGAACCACGAGGAGCAATTGAAAGGACGGCACTGGGAGTTCGACCCGGAACGGGCCAAGCAACTGCTGGAGGAGGCGGGGTACCCGGATGGCTTCAAGATCACCCTCACCCCGGCGATCAGGGGAGCACCCGCTGAGACAGAAACCTGCGAGGCGATATTCACCATGTGGGGGGACATTGGGATAGATGTCGACTTCCAGCGCGTCCCCTACGGCACGCTGCGGCCCACGATAGTGGGGCGCACCTACCAGGGAGCTACGTGCCACGCCGTGGGAGCGCGGTCGGTGACACCGGGCCTCTTCCCCCAGTTGACCGTCGCTGGTTCCTTCAACCACGGCGCCACTCACCCCTTCTTCGAGGACATAATGCCCCGGATCGCCGGCGCCTTGGACCGAGAGGAGCTGGATCGCCTGACGGGGGAGTTGGGCATATTCCTCTTCGACAACGCCCTGACCCAAATTGGGTTCTACTCCGTTGACGCCATTTGGCCCGTGGGCCCCAGGCTGGAGCCGTGGGCCGAAAATGTGAAGACCGGGGACCTCAGGAACATCAACGGCTACGAGTGGATCCAGCACCGTAAGTAGGGGTTCCCGGCAGCCCCTGGTCGAACAAACCAGGAAAGGCCGATTGCGGAGAGGGCCCCCGGGTAGCACCGGGGGCCCCTTCCTGTGCTCATACCAGAGGCCCGGGCAACTCAGGACCCATCTCCAACAGGGTACGGAGCCAGGCGTAGATCCCTGGGCCGCGGTAGATAGAGAGTCAGCCCCCATGGCCGAGTGGCCGGACCCTGCCCTGTTTTCATTCATCAAATGGACCCCATATCCCGATACCAAGGCCCTGCACTATTGCATAATCCAATACTTTTCACGGTATATTATCACTACTTACGTGACGAACTGACAGGTTTAGCGGCGTAGCTTATATTGCTTCGAGTGATTCGGTGGCTGCCCGGAGTAGCTTTGAGGACTGCTACGATAAGGCCGCTGATTATGTTTGTATGATGGTTCTTCCAGCAAGCACCCCCACTTAAATAACGATATCCGGATATTTAGACGAAGGTTACTCTAGGTTATCGTTAGTCATGGCTCTCCAAGAATCTGATACTGAGGGGTCTTAGAACGCGAAGCCGCTGGTTGAATAACTCCAAGGGAATGATATTCACTTCAGTAATTTTGCTCCTGCTTTTCATCGTAGCCTGTGGGTCGGCGGCCACGGCAACAGCGCGGCTCACCACCGCCCCGGCGGCTACCACGGCGCCAGCGGCCACCACCGCCCCGGCGGGTCCCGCGGCAACGAGGGCGCCGGCGGCGGCCGCCACCGCGGTGCCCGTTTCGACGCCCCGGCCCACCTCCCCCGCCGCGATGGCAAAGCCCAGCGGCACCATCAACGTAGGCCAGAAAGAAATCGCTCCCTTCATAGGCCATCCCAATCTGGCGGGCAATCCTCAGGTTTTCATCAACTCCGCCATCGGCGTCACGGAGTCGATGGCAATGTATGACGTGGACGGGGAGCTGGCCCCGATGCTGGCGACCAGTTGGAGCGTCTCCGAGGACTTCATCACCTGGACCTTCAAGCTCCGGCAGGGAGTCCAGTTCCAGAAGGGCTATGGCGAGATGACCGCCGAAGACGTGGCCTGGTCCCACGAGATGATCGCCACCAGTGAAAGGCACCCCAGCGCCTCCGACGCCTGGAACATTTGGCTCAACGAGAACGGCTCTGTCACTACCCCAGACGATTACACGGTGGCGTTGAACACCGGCGAGCCATTCTCCGACATCGGCATAAAAGAGCTGATGGCCACCCCCAGGTCTTCGGTGGCCTATATTGTCAGCAAGAAACAGAATGATGAAATCGGCGAGGACGAGACCAACCGAAATACGGCCGCCACGGGGCCCTGGGAGATCGAAGAGTCCCGCTCCGCTGAACTCTGGCGGCTGATCCGTCGAGGACCACTGGCGCAGGACGCCCGCCTTTGCCGAGCTGGTCCTCTGGGAGGTCCCCGAGGAGTCCGCCCGGGTGGCCGGCTTCCAGACCGGAAACCTGGACACCTCGGTCATAGCCCTTGATTCCCTGGACCTGATACAGCAGGTGGAGGGTGCCCAGTTCATGCAGGTGCCCGGCGCGGGCCAGGCCGGCCTTCATCTATATGGACAGCAATACGTGGTCGCCGGAGAGGGCAAAGCGGACTCCAACTACCATCCGGACCTTCCTTGGGTGTCCCCAGACTCGGACCTCAACTCCGAAGAGTGGGCCAAGGCCCGCAAGGTTCGCCTGGCCCTATCCATAGCCATCGACCGCCAACTGCTGGTCGACACCCTGCTGAAGGGTTTCGGCCACCCATTGGTCGCCAAGGAATGGGCGGGGCCGGACGAGGCCCGGATTCCGGCTGACATGGTCTGGGAATTCAACCCGGACCGGGCCAAGCAGCTTTTGTCCGAGGCGGGTTACCCCGACGGCTTCTCCATGACCCTGACACCGTCCATCCGCAACGCGCCCGCCGAGGTGGAAGCCTGCGAGGCCATCGCCCAGATGTGGGACGATATCGGCGTCACCGTGGAGTTCCAGCGGATACCCTATAGTGCCCTCCGGCCCCAGCTGGTGGGACAGACCTATCAGGGGGCAACCTGCCACTCCTCGGCCATCCGGCTGGCGCCGACCCATGGCCTAGCCAACTATACCGATAACTCCACCTTCAACTACGGGGCGAGTCACCCCTAGCTTGAAGAGAAGACCGCGCTGGCCAAGCGGACGATCGGCCTGGCGGAACGCCACGCTATCAAGGACGAGACCCTCCAGTTCATGTTCAATGAGGTGTTCGTCCTGGCCTGCGGAGCGTCGGCCACGGCAACGCCCCAACCCACCAGTACCCCCAGACCCGCGGCTACCGCGGCGCCCGCCGCCACCATCGTCCCGGCGGGTATTGCGGCGCCGGTCGCTACCACGGCGCCGGCAGGTCCCGGAGCAGCCACGGCGCCGGCGGCCACCGCCGTGCCCACCTCAACGCCCGCGCCCACGGCCATGGCGCCACAGGCGAAGCCCAGGGGCACCCTGAACATGGGGCTCCCGGAGACGGGCGTATTTGAAGCACACCCCCGGTTGACTCCCCCCCCTCGAATTTCGGTTACTAACCTAGGGGTAGCGGAAGGGATATTCACGATCCGAGAAGATCTATCCGCCGGCGGCCTGCTGGCCGAATCGTGGAGCGTTTCCTCGGACTTCCTGACTTGGACTTTCAATATGCGCAAGGGAGTCCATTTCCACAAAGGTTGCGGGGAGATGACCGCAGAAGACTTCGTCTACTCCCAAAACCAGCTCTTCGAAGGCGCCAAGCACGCCAGAGCCAAAAGAATAGGGGACTTCTGGAACCACCCCGATGGCTCCGTGGAGTTCCCGGACACCTACACCGTCAAAGTGAACACGGGCGAACCCTGGGTGGATGGCCAAGTGTTCGAGTGGATGGCAAACCAGGGAGGGGCCAGTTCCTGGGTGGTCAGCAAGAAGCAGTCCGAGGAATTGGGCGTTGAGGCCGCCAGTAAAGATATCGCCGCCACCGGACCCTGGGAGATAGTGGAGCACCAGAGTGCAGCGTTCTGGAGGATGGATGCCGTTGAGGATCACTGGCGCCATACCCCTTATTTTGCCGAGTTGGTCCTCTGGTCGATCCCGGAGGAGTCGAGCCGGATAGCGGGCTTCCAGACCGGCAACCTGGACACCTTTGAGATGGACTTCGACAGCATACCCGTGGTAGAGAAAGTTCCAGGGGCCAGGCTAATGTCGGTGAACAATGCCGGCCAGGCTGGACTGAACATGTACGGTCAGACCTACACCAGAGTGGGCACGCCAGACCAATCCCCTAGCTATGACCCGGACCTGGCCTGGGTGTCCGGCAACCTCGACCCAGCCTCTGAGGAGTGGGAAAAGGCCACAAAGGTCCGCAAGGCCATGGCCATCGCCGTCGACCGCCAGGCCATCGTGGACACCATACTGCGAGGCTTCGGGAGACCTCTGGTCCTGAGGGACTGGGCCGGCTACGAGAGTCGGATCCCGGAGCGGTGGAAGCATGATTTTGACCCGGACCGGGCCCGGGAGTTGCTGGTCGAGGCCGGCTACCCCGATGGCTTCTCCATAACCCTTACCCCGGCCATCCGGGGCGCCCCTGGCGAAGTGGAGGCCTGCCAAGCGGTGGCCCAGATGTGGCGCGACGTGGGCATTGACGTGAAGGAACAGAACGTCCCCTACGCTACCATCCGTCCCACCTTCATATCCCGGTCATACCAAGGGGTCACCTGCCACTCCGTCGCCATACGGTTGGTGGTGTCCGTCGGCGCCGGCAACTACCATGACGACTCAACATTCAGCTACGGCACCCATCACCCCATGCTGGATGACCTCGTCTCCGCCGCCACCAGCGAGATGAACCCGTTGGAGCGGGCGCAGCGCGAGGTCGAGATCTACGACTTTATGTACGATAACGTAATGGCGTTCGGCCTGTATTCCTACGACGCCGTATGGCCGGTGGGTCCAAACATTGAGAAATGGGAGCCGGACGGTTATGGGAACCTGCTAAAGGTTTCAGGATACCAGTTCATTCGGCCCAAGGAGTGATTCGCGGAGTCCTCAAAGGCACTACAAGAACCACATCAAGCGCGGCGACCTGAAGCAACTGACGGCTTCGATTGGATCGAGCCCCGCCGGTGGAGGCCGGTTTCAGATCCTAGCAATACCGGGCTGGCAACCGAACCGGAAGGGCTCCAGGGAAGAACCTGGGGCCCTTCTCTGTGTGCCAGGCATGTCATGCATCTAGGAGGTGAAAGTCCTCTGCGGGTCGTGATGACCGGAACCGCAAGCCTAGGCAAGGGTGCCCACCGCGAGGTGGGATCTGAAGGAAGCTGGCGGCGAAACCCGGACTCGACGAACAGGAACCGGATAAGAAGCCGGCCCGGTGGGGTAACTCGGCATTGGACGGGGAGGCCCAAAAGTCATTCGGACACGCCGGTTGGTAAATCCGGCGGGGACCGGGGGAAAGATGCAGGGCTTACCCTGGGAGGTCTCCGTGACCGTCTGCCTGGGGGCGGACTACCGCAACGGCAACGGAGCGGGAAGGGAGCGGAAAAGTCAGCAGAGGCTATAGTAGTCCCGACGAGTCGGGATGAAGGGCCGAATTCTCTACTGCAAGGAGCCAGTCGAGAGGACTCGATGGGCGTAGAGCGGCAGCAAGGCAGGGCCTACCAACTGTCCCTGTTTGAGGGAGAGGAGGGGGCCGTGCGCCCCGGCGTCAGCGGCGAGGGCGGAACCGGGACTGCGGCGTACGAGGAGTGTAGACCGTCAGCGATTGTTGGCAACCAGCACAAATGGGACAGTTTGGGACCCGAGAGATCAGGGGTGTGGAAGAGCTTGGGCGAACTCCTTGAGGGTCCGGTTATGAAGTCTTCGCCTGTTGATGTTCTGGGCCTTCACCTCGGCGGCTGTGGCCTTGCTGATTTCTGACTGGGACACATCTGCTCCTTTCTGGAATTAATCTACCTTCATTCCAGGAGCTCACGCCACTTCCATATGAGGTGGACCCCATCAGTTGGACAGGATTGGGGCGATATTAAGCGAGAGTCCCGCTGTCCCACCACAGTTTACCATTGCTCTTCTGGGAGACCACCCCCTCTCGAATGGTTGTCTCGGTGATTCTGGCGAATCCAGGT
>JASMCQ010000107.1 GCA_030753265.1 Dehalococcoidia bacterium | reverse complement strand
ACAAGGCTCAGGTAGTGGGATTTGACGTGAGCAGAGGGCAGCAAGTGTACTATTTTGTCAACCTACCTGAGACCAACTGCTGGGGTTAATCTCAAGGGTGGATCTCAGGCGCTGTGGACTGTCAGCGAGAATTATGCCCCGCCGATAATACCCAGCCGCAAACTCGTCGGGGTAGTCCACGGTCCTCTGGAAGACAGCGCTGTCAACGGCGCCCTGGTGGCCCTTGTAGCACCCCGAGACGATGACCACCGGGTCGCCCCGCTTGAACCGGTAGTAGTGGCCCATGAGATGACAGTATCCAGTGGTCACACGGGTCGGCAATGAGACCGTGTCAGTTGTAGGGTGTCTCGTCAACCCCTTCTGGGCCTGGAATCCCCTTCAATGCCCTCTCAACGGCCTCGGCGGCATGGCGTCGCATCTCTTCCGGCATCTCGGTTGCAAAAGCGTGTCTGGGCATAAAGTTAAACTGAGGGCGGCGTAGCTCATTCTTGGCGCACCACCGGCATACACCAGCCACGCTGTGCCAGCGCTCTAGGTGCTCGCACCAGCACCGCTCTTCTCTTGGCTTACGCGCCACAATGAGAGGCCATCTCCTAGCTGAAAAACTGGTTTGCGAAGAAGTTCGTGGACAATCCGTGGACATTCCCCCAAAACTAATAGGTTCCTGAAATCGCTCAGGGGCCTATTTCGTGCCTAAACTTGGCGGAGGGAGTGGGATTCGAACCCACGATACAGTCGCCCGTATAGCGGTTTTCAAGACCGCCGCCATCGTCCGCTCGGCCATCCCTCCGGTGTCCCCTCTATTCTATATCTGATTTGAGCGGTCTGTCGCCCGCCGGGCGCCGAGTCTTACCGGGGTTTCTACCAGGCCAGGGCGTAGCAGGCGCGTCTGGGATCGGCACCGGTGCTGAGGACGCCGGTCCGAGGGTCGCGCCGGCCCACCGTGGCGCCTAGGCCGCAGTTGGCCGCCCTCTCGACCTTGTGGCCCAGCGCGGCCAGCGCCCGGGCCGTGTCCTCGGGGATCGCGGCTTCCAGGTCCAGCCGCCCTGGGAAGATGGTGTGGGGGTAGAAGGAGTCGGTGGCGCTTTTCGCAGCGAACCTGGGGGCTTCTATCGCTTGCTGCGGGTCCATGCCGAAGACCACGACGTTGAGGACCAGTTGCACGTTGGCCTGGGCCTGCCCGTCGCCACCCGGACAACCGATGGTCATAACCGGCTGGCCGTCCTTGCTGACGATGTAGTTGATCAGCGTGGTCCGGGGACGCTTGCCCGGCACCACCACGTTGGGGTGGCCCTCCTCGCAGTTGAACATCTCTATGCGGGTGCTGAGGGTGCACCCCAACTCGGGAAAGAACACGGATTTGGCGAAGGCTCCCCCGCTGATGGTGCCGCAGACCATGTTGCCTTCCTGGTCCAGTGCCGCCACGTGGGTGGTCCCCTCGTTGGCCGAGTCCGTCCCGTCCGGCTCCGACGCCGCCGCGCCAGCCACCACGGACGTGGGCCGGGCCTTCAGCTTTGAGTAGCGCCAGGCGTCGCCCTGGGGCGGCAGTGCCGGGGTTGCCTGGTTGGGGTCGATGAGCTGCGCCCGTTCGGCGGCGTACTCCTTGGTGAGCAGCCCGTCGATGGGTACCTCGGCGAAGTCGGGGTCCCCGTAGTAGGCTTCCCGGTCGGCGAAGGCCAGCTTCAGGGCTTCGGTGACAATGTGGATGTAGGCCGGGGTGTTGTGGCCCAATTGCCGCAGGTTGAAGCGCTCCAGGATATTCAATGTCTGCATCAGCATGGGCCCCTGGGTCCAGGTGTCGTGGCCCCATACCTCGTACCCTTCGAAGGAGGTCTTGACCGGTTCGCCGAATTTCGACTTGTAGGCCGCCAGGTCTTCCAGCTGGAGAATGCCGCCCACCCTTTGAGAGCATTCCGCGATGGTTTTGGCGACTGAGCCCTGGTAGAACGCCTCGCGGGCAAACCGGAGGCCCTCGTCGCGCTGTCCCTGCCCGTTTCTACCTGGAGCGATCATGCTCTTCAGCGTGTTGGCCAGGCCCGGTTGAACCAAAAGAGTGCCGGGGCGAGGAACTTCCCGGTTCTGGTAGAAAACGTCCCATCCCCCTGGGGGATAGTTGTTGAACTGCTCCTGGGCAGCGGGGGCGTGGAGACGTCCCAACATGTACTCGTAGTGGGGGATGCCCTTTTCCGCGTAGTGGATGGCGGGGGCAAGGACCTCACCGATGGGCTTGGTCCCGTACCGCTCCAGCAAGGAGATGAAAGCGTCCACAATTCCGGGCACCGTGAAGGAGAACTGGGCTTGGGGGCCGGGGCCGGTTGGGATCCGCTCCATGCCCTGGGACTTGTAGAAATCCGCCGTTGCCTTTCCCGGCGCGACGCCCTGGCCGCTCAGCGACAGGAGGTCTCCGCTGGCGGCGTGATACAGCATGAATACGCCCTCCGCCGCCAGGGAATAGGATGCAATCGGCTCCACCACCGCCGCGGCAAAGCCTGCCGCCACCGCCGCGTCAAAGGCGTTGCCGCCGCTGAGCAGCATCCGCATTCCGGCCATGGAAGTTAGGTAGTGGCCGGAGGAAATCACGCCGTGGTTCGAGTAGACCACCGGGCGTCCGGTGGCGGGGAGTTTGAGGTCTCCGGTCTCCAGATCGTAGGCTGTCGGTTGCTGGACCATCTTGAACACCTTCACGTGAGGATCTGATTGGATTGCGTGGGGCACGCGCGGCCGTTGGAACCTCGCCCCTAGCCTTCACCGTTGTGGTCCGGACCAACTCTTCTGCTCGTCGGGCCGGTCCAGTGATTACGGCCATTCCACCATAAGGCCCTGTTTATTGTCAACAACGCGATTTACAGCGCAGGGCGGACACCGGCTGGGCCGGCTGCCAACGTCGATCAAAGCCCCTGGATGGGACCAACTTCGGGGTTTTGCCCTTGAGGCCCCTGATATATGTCAACCCGGGTGAAGCGAGGGTTCTGGGGCCGTGGGTCCAGGCTCCGACGAAGGGAGCCCGCACCAGGTTCCTCGTCGCTTTGCTCCTCGGAATCTTTCATGCTGATGGCCACCAGCACCACGGCCGACGAAAAAGGGAGTCATCCCGAGTCCTTCGCGGGAAGGACGAGGGACCTGGGGAGGTGGAGAAGATTCTCTGCACAGATACTTCGCCGCTGCGGCTGGCTCAGCATGACACTTTCGAAGCAATGACAGTTTCGAGGCAAAGCTCTAGTCTGGCGTCTCATAGATAGCTTGATACCCGGTCAGTCATCCCTCAAAGGCCGGGAACCAGCAATGCTTCTCTGGATTCCGGCCTTCGCCGGAAAGACAAGTGCGGGGTCGGAACGTTTAACAGGTTTGCCGATGGGGAGCTACTCACGAGACAGCCACAGGGCGGAGAAGAAGGCTGGAGGGTTAAATGGGGTCTGGCAGGATTTAGACTAGAAAGGGGGCCGGCCATGGCCGCGGGTTCAGGCGCAGCTGGGTCCTTTCGTGGGGGCATTTGCTGGATCTGCCGGATCAACCTTTTCCGCACCGAGTTGCGGGTACCCGCAGCCTCGCTAGGCGACGATTAAAGGGGTCTTCAGCGGAAGGTTTTGGCGACATATGCTATCAGGAATGCCGCCATTAAGCCGGTAATAACGGTAAACGAAATCTCTAACCCAGCCGAATCACCGTCAATGAACGCCCGCAACAGCGCGATCACGCTCATCCCTAGAAGGATCCCGATGGTGATCCCCATTAATATGATGGTAAGAATTCTGGCTCTCATAGCACCGGCCCACGGATGGGGCAACATCGTTTTCTTTGTGGCTCGAATCCGCTAGCCCACATCTTACCAACGTCAACAATTTGGCGTAAGCCCCGCTCAATGTGGATATTCGCGATTTTGCGCAAAGGAAGGGCCGTCCGGTTATCGTCCGCACCCACGCGGCCAGAGCAGCGAGTGGGTCCCTGGCGGTGGGTTCCGGCCTCTGATTAGCCCCAGCGGACGGGTTTCATAACCCGTAGAAGGCTTGGGCCGCGGAGTTGACCAGGGCCATCGGTCTGAAAGTTGCGGCCAACCAAGGAATTGCCATTACCGGTGGAATAGAAATACGTTGCGGCGCTCCGTAAATGCGGGGCGTCACAACGTACCCTGTTCCCTTTTCGCCCTGACTCAGCGTCGCGGGTCGGGTGTTAAGGCAAACCTGGCGAGCTGCCTAGTCACCGCCGAGCACGGCGATGGCGTCGACTTCCACCAGGAAGCTCGGGTCGGCTAGGGCGGCGACCACCACTATGGTGCTGGTGGGGCGCCCTTCGGCCGACAAGAGATCGAGGCGGGCGCGGCGTATCGCCGGCAGGGTATCGGTGCCGACGACGTAAACCGTCGTTTTAACGAGGTCTTTGAGGGAGCCGCCGGCGGCGGTTATTGCTTTTCCCAGATTGGCCCAGACCAGGCGCATTTGAGCCTCGGCATCACCGGCGTGAGCGGCCTTTCCATCAGTCCCCCGGGGTACCTGCCCGGAGATATACACGGTGTTACCAGCTTTCACGACGTGGCTGTAAAGGCCGCTGGCCGGGGGGGCCATATCCGGGGGGTTGATGTACTCACGGTTCACTGGTTAGCCTCCTTTAGTTGAATGGCATATATTGGTTTGCCGTTAGGCGCCGGGGTGGCCGCGCCGGCCGATATCTACAGCAGCGGCTGCACCTTCTGGACCAGTTGCTCCATCTGGCCGGCCAATTCGCCGGCGTCCCGCCCCCGTGGGTCCATCACCATGTAGGTCAGCCCGGCCTCACGGTAGCGCGCCACGTCCTCGGCTACCTGCTCCGGACTCCCCCGCATTGGGAGCCGGGACCCGGGCAGTGCGGTCCGGGTAATATCCAAGCCCACGCGGAGCGAGACCTCGAAGCGGCTGTAGTCCTGGCCCGACTCTTCGCGAACCGCTTTGAGCCGACGGCATACTCCGGCAACGTCCTCCGGGGACATTCGCATCCCGTGCCAGCCGTCGCTCAGCCGGGCGGCTCGGCTCAGTGCCCGGCCGGTGATGCCGCCGGACCAGATGGGCGGGTGGGGAGATTGGACCGGCTTGGGGTACATGGTAACACCGGACACCTGGTAGTGCTGCCCAGAGAACTCGGGCTCGTCCCGGGTCCACAGGCACTTCAGCAGCTGGATGTGCTCGTCGGTTACCCGGCCCCGGTGAGCGAAGTCGGCCCCCAGTGCCGAGAACTCTTCCTCCATCCAACCGACCCCGACGCCCACGATCAACCGGCCGCCGGAGAACACGTCCAGCGTCGACAACATCTTGGCGGTGAGCACCGGATGCCGGTAGGGGGCCACCAGAACGCTGAACCCCAGATGGATCCGGCTGGTGACCGCCGCCAGGTAGGCCGCAGTGGCAATCGGTTCGAGGATGGGCTGGTCGGGACGCAACGGGAAGGTGCCGTCGGACCGGTAGGGGTAGCGGGAGTGGGGGGTGGTGGCCAGCGCCAGATGGTCGCTCAAGAACACGCCGTCCAGCCACAGCTCGTCGGCGCGCTGGGCCAACGTAATCAGTGTGTCCGGGATGGCTAGTTGCCCGAGATTGGGCAGAATCATTCCGAATCGCATCATTCTCCGACCTTATCGGCAGGGTATGCGTAGCCTGGTTCCAGCCTTGGCTTTGCTTGACACCCCAATAGGCGAATGCTACACTTCGGCCACGTCCCCGCCTCGACTTTTTGGTCGCGATTGTCAACCAAGCGCCGCCGCCTGGCGGCGCAACGGCGCAGCCACCGGGTTGTGGCAACGCCGATCCAACCCCTGCTAGGAGGCTTCGCCATGGCCCCCCAAATCATGAAGGGACTCAAAGATGTCTACTTCGAAACTTCAGAGTCCAGCTTCATCGACGGCCAAGTAGGAAAACTACTCTACCGTGGCTATGATATCCACGACCTGGCCGAAAAGTCTACGTTCGAGGAGGTGGTTTACCTCCTACTTTACGGGGACATGCCCACTGCCTCGCAACTCAAAGAGTTCGACGATACCCTCCGGGCCAACCGCCGTATCCCCGACGAGGTCATTCAGGTCCTAGACCTGGTGAAGGCCAGCCACCCGATGGACGCCCTGCGCACCGGTATTTCTGCCTTGGCTGCTTTCGATCCGGAGATCAACGATAATTCGCCGGAAGCCACTATTCGCAAGGGACTCCGGTTGACCGCCATGGGTCCGACCATCGTGGGCGCCCACCACCGGCTGCGGCTGGGGCTGGAGCCGGTAGCCCCGGACCCGAGCCTCAACCACGCCGGCAACTTCCTGTACATGCTCTCCGGCGAGAAGCCGGACCAGGAGACCACTGATCTGCTGGACGTGGACTTTATCCTTCACGCAGAGCACAGCGCCAACGCGTCGGCTTTCGCGGCCCGGGTTGCCGCGTCCACCCTGTCCGACCTCCATTCAGCGATTGTTACCGGCGTCGGGGTCCTCAAAGGCCCCTGGCACGGCGGCGCCGCCGAAGAAGTGATGAAGATGTCCCTGGAGATTGGCCAGCCGGAAAACGCCGCGGAGTATTGCCGCAAGCTGCTGGACGGCGGCGGGCGCGTCATGGGCTTCGGTCACCGTGTGTACAAGGCGGAAGACCCCCGGGCGCGGCACCTGCGGGCCCGGTCCAAGGCATTGGGCGAGAAGATGGGACACCCGGAGTGGTTCCAGATCCTTCAGTACCTGGAAGAAGAGGCGATGGTGCCCTACCGCTCCCGAGGCATCTTCGTCAACGTAGACTTCTTCGCCGGGTCTATTTACTACCTGCTGGGTATTCCCGACGATCTGTTCATCTCCATCTTTGCCCTGGGCCGGATCCCCGGCTGGACCGTTCAGTGTGTTGAACAGTACGGTGACAACATGCTGATCCGGCCGTTGCTGGAGTACACGGGGAAGATGGACCTGGAGTACGTTCCCATCGAGAAGCGGACGTAGAGGCAGACCACAAGTCTGCCCGGATGGACTTAAGAGAAGGGGGCCACACGGCCCCCTTCTGCTTTAGCATGGAGTCATGAAGGCCGAGGAAGAGATTCGCCGCCGTATCCGGGAACAGGGAGCCATCTCCTTTGCCGAGTTCATGGGGCTGGCCCTGTTTTGGCCCGAGGGCGGTTACTACACCGGAGGGGAGCCCGTAGGCGCCTCTGGGGACTTCTACACCAGCCCTCTGGTCCACCCGGCCTTCGGGGCGCTCCTGGCTTTACAACTGCTCCAAATGTGGCAACTGCTGGACCGGCCCGACCCATTCACGGTTGTGGAGATGGGAGCTGGCGATGGCCTCTTGGGACGGGATGTGGCGGATTGCTCCGCCAACCTGCCATCAGAATTCGGCCGCTCCATCCGCTACATCTGCCTGGACCGCCGCGCCGTCGAGGGCGTGGAGAAAATCCTCCCGGGAGACCGGTATCCCATCGGGGTGGATCGCGTCGTCGCGTCCGGCCTCCCATTTCACGGTATGCGAGGCTGCGTCCTGTCCAACGAGTTTCTGGACTCGGCCCCGGTTCACCAGGTGACCATGCTCCGGGGCGTGCTCCGAGAGGTCTATGTCACCTTGAAGGACGGGGAGCTGACGCCGGACCTCAGGGAGCCTTCCACCCCCGCGCTTTCCGCTCGGCTTGAGGACCTTGGAATCGACTTGACCGAAGGTCAGACCGCCGAGATAAACCTGGGCCTTTCGGGGTGGGCCGGGGAAGTGGCGGCGGCACTGGAAGCGGGGTTCGCCCTGACCATCGACTACGGGCAACCGGCGGAGGAACTGTACTCGGCAGAGCGAAGGCGCCGGGGCACGCTGACCACTTACTACCGGCACACCCAGACCGATGCCCCGTTCCGGAACGTCGGGCGCCAGGATATGACCGCCCAGGTGGACTTCACGTCGGTGATCCAGGCCGGGCGCCGGGCGGGGCTGACGCCGCTGGGGTTTACCCTCCAACGCAAGTTTCTGTCCAATCTGGGCCTGGGTCACCTGCAGCGGCAGCTTGGTTCTCTCGGTCTGGCCCAAGCAGCCATCCAGGCCAACCGCGCCGGCATGCTCGACCTGGCCCGGCCCGGCGGCTTTGGGGACTTCAAGGTGCTGGCCCAGGGCAAGGGAGTAGGCCAACCGGCACTGTGGGGGTTTGCGCCGGGCCCGGCGGCGGCGGCCCTGGCCGGGGAGTTGCCCGTCCCTTTGCTTACCTCCCAGCATATCTCGCTGCCGGAAGGGCGGTACATCGAAACAGCGGTCGAGTTTGAAGAATGGTGGCCTTCACCCGAGGGGACGCCGGGGCCGGCCGGACCTTGATGAAGACCGTGATTGGTGGATTCGCCTGGTTTGTCGGGATTGGCCTGCTTCTATTGGCGGGCTGCACCGGAGCGGGGCCCACGGCCGCACCCACGCCGGCGTCCGCCCGCTCGCCAACCGCGGCGGTTGATCTCGCTGCCACCGTGACGCCGGGGCCGGCCACGACCCTGGTCACCGGCCCGGCCCCGGTTCCGACGCCCACGGCGGCGCCAACCGCTACCGCCGCGCCGCCGCGGGGGTCTGCCACACCGCCGGCTGGCGAGGAGGCAGTCCTGATGTTTCGGGGCGATCTTCAGCATACCGGCGTGTACGAGGCCGAGGGGGTCCCTGAACTTGACGGCGTGAAGTGGAAGTTTGAATCGATGGGTAGCGACCAATACTCGCTGACGGGCGCGTCACGGAACATACCCGTCATCGCCGGCGAGGTGCGCGCTTCTCCCGCCATCGGCGGCGGCGGGGTCTACTTCGGGAGCGATGACGGTTACCTGTACGCCCTGGACCTCGAGACCGGGCAGCTTCGATGGAGCTTCCTCGTCCGGCCGGGAGGATTCGAGAGCCCCGGCCCGGTGGAGTCCTCACCGGCGGTCCTCGACGGCGTGGTTTACGTGGGAACAATGGTCAACTCTTTTTATGCGGTGGACCTGGACACCGGTAAGGAGCGGTGGATATTCAGGACCGGTGGTGCGGTGATATCCTCCCCCGCTATCAAAGACGGGGTTGTCTACTTCGGGAGCTGGGACCACTTTGTTTACGGCCTGGACCTCCGGTCGGGACGGGAAAAGTGGAGGTTCGAAACCGGGGACCAAGTGTGGTCGTCTCCGGCCATAGCCGGTGGGGCGATCTATTTTGGGAGCGATGACGGGCATCTCTATGCGGTGGACATCGACACCGGACAGGAGAGGTGGAAATTCAAGACCGGGGACTTCGTGGACTCTTCTCCGGCCTTAGCCGATGGGGTTGTCTACTTTGGAAGCTTCGACGACCATCTGTACGCGGTGGACGCGGAGACCGGGGAGGAGAGGTGGCGGTTCAGAGTGGAAGGCCCGGTCATGTCGTCCCCGGCCATCTCAAACGGCGTCGTCTACTTCGGCAGTCACGACGGATATCTCTACGCCGTTGATAGCCAAACCGGGCGTCGAAGGTGGCGGTTCAAGACAGATGGGAGAGTGAAGTCGTCCCCGGCCGTTGCCGGGAACGTGGTCTACTTCGGGAGCTTCGACTCCCATCTCTATGCCGTGGAGACGGAGACCGGGCGGGAAATGTGGCGGTTCAAGACCGGCTTCCGGGTGTTCTCTTCCCCGGTCGCGGTTGATGGGGTGATCTACTTTGGGAGCGACGACGGCCATCTGTACGCGCTGGAGTGACCGGAACCGGACCGGTGGCCGGTGGCTCGAAGCCACCCCTTTGACCGGGCGAGGCCGTTGGGCCACCGTGGAAGTCTAGCTGGCGGCATCCCCGCCGGCCAGGTCGATCTGTGTGGCGATGGGCTTCATGCTCTCCACGATGAAGGCGATGTGCTCGTCCAGGTCGATGTTTAGCTCTTCGGCGCCGCGGACGATGTCGTCGCGGCTCACGTCCTTGGCGAAAGCCTTGTCCTTCATCTTGCGCCGTACCGACCGGGGAGAGACGTCGTCCAGGCTCTTGGAAGGGCGCACCAGCGCCACTGCGCGGATGAAGCCGGACAGCTCGTCCACCGCGTACAGGGTGTGTTCCATCCGGGACTCGCGAGGGATACCAGTGTGGTCGCCGTGGGTCAGTACCGCCCGGACCATCTCCTCGGGATAGCCGTGGTCCCGGAGGATCTGAGCGCCGAAGGCTGGATGGTCCTCGGGCGTGGGACAGATCTCCCAGTCGAAGTCGTGGAGCAATCCGGCGATGCCCCAAGTGTCTTCGTCCTCGCCGAACTTGCGGGCGTAGCCGCGCATCGCGGCTTCCACGGTGTAGAGGTGCTTCATCAGCATCTCCGTCTTCACGTGTTGGCGCAAGAATGCGACCGTATTGTCCCGGTCCATTACGTCCATCTGATTGCCCTCCTGAGTGCCCAATTCAGTAGGATTGCCCCGGTCAAGATTGGGGCGCGAACGGGCTGGCAATAGATCGCGTTTCGCACCGCACCGCGGTGGTCAGAAACCCGCTGTGGGCCACCATCCGGTGGGCCGGCCTCACGCTGCGTTCGGTGACGTGCCAGGAGCGCAGCAGGGTCTCCACTGTCTCGACTAACTGAAAACGGGAGTCACGGCCCAGCTCCAGCACCAGTTGGTGGACCTGCAAAATGGTGGGGAGAAAGCTCAGCATTATCCCGCCCATCACCAGGGCGTCTCCAACGGTTGCCACCGCCTGCCATGGTTCCGGAACGTCCAGCACCACCCGGTCCACGCCTCGTTCGGCGATGCCCTCGTAGATGTCGCCCACGGTGACGGTCAGGTTCGAACGGTCGGCGATGACCTTATCCAGATTCTGTAGGGCCCTGGGAAGCACCGACTTGTTCACCTCGTAGGTGATTACCCGGCCGCCGGCCCCCACCGCCCGGAGCAGCGCGGCCGTGAGGGCGCCGGAGCCCAGCCCCCCTTCCACCACGGTGGCGCCGGGGAAAATGTCGGCCAGGCTGACGATATTGCCCAGGTCTTTAGGGTAGATAATCTGGGGGCCGCGGGGCATCTCCCGGACAAAATCTCCCAGGGTGGGGCGAACCGCCAGCACCACGTGGCCCCGGTCGGTTCGGTACCATCCGCCCACGGTGTGGCCGATCAACTGGGAGTGGTTTATTCGCCCCAGGTGGCTGTGGAATACCTGGTCACCGGCCAGAGTCACCATGTAACGCCGGCCTTTGCGGTCCAGCAATAGGGCTAGGTCCCCCTCTTGGAAGCAGCTCTTGTCGATGGCCGGAAGCTCGTCTGTTTCACGCATTCTCTTACCGGGGCCGGGGGCTAGCCTCCGGCCAGGGGATGTGGCCCTTATTGTACGCCATTTGCCCAGGCTTGGGGACGCTTGAAGGACGGCTGAGTGTGGCCAAGCTGAAGCCGGGTCACTCCTCTTGCGGTGTCTTGGATTGAACTCAATATTCGGTATCGCTAAAATAATACATAGAGGGGATATGGTGAGGAGCCTGCTGGGAGAGATATCGCCGGTATGCCGAAGATTCTCGTGGTTGATGATGAGGCCGAGGTTAGAAACGTCGTAGCTACGATTCTGAAACAGGCTGGCTACGACGTAGTCGAGGCCGAGCACGGGCTGATTGGGTATAGCAAAGCTCAGTCGGAAAATCCCGACCTTGTGTTGCTGGACCTGATGATGCCGGTCGTGGATGGCTTCGAGGTCTTGCGCAGGCTCAAGAAGAACCCTAGCACCTGGTCCATCCCGGTGATAATCCTGACGGCCAAGATCGACGCGGCCTCGGAGCGCGAGTGCATGCAACTGGGGGCCGCGGACTACATCAAGAAACCCTGGGGCCCCCGTGAGCTGCAGGATCGAATCGGAATGGCGTAGGGGTATCCAGATTTGGGTGAGCCCCCACAAACCGGGGACGAGGAGCCTCGGACCGATGGCAAACCGGATAGCAGTGAAGGTTCAGGCAAGGACCAGCCTCCGGAATCACTCGCTCCAGAGCCCCCGGCCGACGCTTACACGGAGTACCCAGAAAACCCAGCATTGACCCGGGCCCGGAGATTTCATATCCGCCGGTTCAACGCCGAACGTTACTTGGAGGACGGCCCCCCTGTGGAGCCGGGCCTGCGCCAACCCCCGGCTGATAGAGAGGGCGAACCTGAGGACCAAGACGAGAGCCAGCCTCCGGAGGATGAAGCAGAAAACCCTGAGGGCCAAGGTTTGGTCGAGTATGGGAAGAGGTTTCGTACTCGCCGGTTCCGGATCCGCAACGACGGGATAGACCCGGCGAGCCTGGTCTGACCAGGGTCCCGTTCGGACGCCCATAAAGGCCCCGTTTCCGGCCTCGCATGAAGCCGGCCCCCGGGCATGCCTCCCGAGCCCCTGCTGGATCGGAAGCTTCGGACGCGCTGTCGATCCCCCGGCAGCAACACCCTGGCCACCAGCATATCGTCGCTACCAATCCCTGGCACTGGGAACTGCGTCAGCCGACGGCCAGCATCTCATCGGTGCTGAAGCGGGGTGAGATCAGCCGCGGCCCCTCCTTGGTAATCAGGAACATGTCTTGTAGGTGCCAGTAGTCGACGTGGGGCTCCATGGCCAGCACCATGCCCTCCTCCAACTCGTGTTGGCCGGTGCTGACAATGTAGGGCTCCTGCTGGTGCCACCAGGTTCCCACGCTGTGGCCGGCCAGCGCCAGACGGCCTGGGATGCCGTGCTCCCGGAAACTCTCGGCGGCGAACCGGTGGATGTCGCTGGCCTTTGCCCCTACCTGGCATTGCTCGATGGTCCTGCGGTAGATGTCCAGGATTATCCGGTAGGTGTCCTTCTGCTCCGCCGATGGCTCCCCCACGACCACGGTGCGGGACTGGTGGCCGGGGTATCCCTGATAGTAGGAAACGTAGTCGTTCCGGATAATATCGCCCTTGCGGAACTTCATGCCGCCCTCTCCGCCGTAGGCGACGGTGTTTCGGTGGGAATTCAGGATGCCATGGGCCCACTGGGCGCCCCTGCTGATGCAGCCCTGGATGATGCGGCTGTGGATCTCCCTTTCGGTATCTCCCTCTTGCAACGCCGCGAACACCTCGAGGTAAGCTTCATCCAGAATGTTGGCTGCTTCCTCCAGGAGCGTCACCTCGCCGGGGGTCTTGATCCAACGGACCTGGTCCATCAGATCCGTGCAGTCCGTCATCGTCATGCGGGGTAACAGGCCCCTTATCTCTTCCCACCGGGCCGCGCTGAGGTAGGTCTTTTCGAACCCGACCCTCTCCCCTTCCAGTCCCATTTGCTTGAGGAGGTCCGCCATCCGCGAATAGGGCGACTCTGCGTAGTCGTCGCAGACCTCGATTCGGTCGAGCCATGAGTCGCGCCGGGCCAAAGGGGCCGCGAAACTGTTCAGGATCATGGCCGGCTCTCCTTGGCGCGGCCATACCAACAGCACCTCCCGGGGAGAATCGGGGAAATCGAGGTGCCGGCCCAGGGTCCCGGGGTAAGAGAACCCGGCCAGGTAGGTGAAGTTCTTCCCGGACCGGACCACCACGGCGGAATACCCGTGACGGTCCAGGAGTTCGTTCAGCCGGTCCACGTTGGCGATGATTTCCCTATGGGTCGCTGACACGGCTTTCCTCCTTCGCTAGCAGTATCCAGCCGGAGTTTAACCGACTGGGGCCCAGAGGACAATTCAACCGGCCGGCGACTCGCCAGAGCCGGTTTGTGCGCCGTTTGTTGACGGCGCTGGGTAGCGCCAGTACAATCCCGGAGCCTCGAATCGATAGAAACCGGGCCTAGGCAACCTTTTTGGGGGTGAACTGGGAGTTGGACTGGACTCTTCTGGCATTGACGAGCGCCGCCACCTTCGCTGTCGTTACAGCCTTCGACAAGCGGCTGATCGACCGGCACCTGCCCAGTCTGGCTAGCTTTTACGCCGCGGTCTGCATCACCCTGGTGGCGTCTGGCGCAGTTGTGCTAGCAGTAACCGGGGGCCCGGAGAGCGCACCCGCGGGAAGGTTGATCGTGGCCGCCCTCTCCGGGGGTTGCTGGAGCGCCGGACTGGCGATGACGTTTTGGGGCTATAAGTTGGAAGAGGCGTCCCGGGCCAGCGCGATCATCCATGTCTTCCCCGTCTTTGTCGCCATCATGGCGGTGGGTTTTCTCGATGAAGTCCTGAACGCCGGGCAATGGATAGCCATCGTGGTGGTTGTGACAGGGGCGATGACGGCCTCCTTGCGAGGCTCCGCCGGTGGCGGGCTCGGCCGGCTCACCCGGGCGTTTCCCGTGCTCATCGGGGCCAGTTTCTTCACGGCCTTGGCCCACCTGACCGGCAAGTACGCCCTTGAAGAGGTGTCGGTGGGGACGTTTTATCCAATTCGCACCTTGGTCATGGCTTTAGGGTTCTTTCTCCTGGCCAAGCCCCAGGCCTTTCGCCAGCTTGTGGTGGCCATGCGAGACCGGCGGACGCTGGTCCTGGTCGTGATATCGGAGGCCTTCCTGGCTCCCGTGGGATCGCTTACGCTCGCCGGCGCCACAAGTCTGGGACCGGTGTCCCTGGTATCCACCATGGCGGCGACACGGCCTCTCTTCGTGTTTCTCATCACCACTGCGCTCAGCACGCGCCGCATTGGGCTGCTGGAAGAGCCCCTGCAGCGGAACACACTGGCTATCAAGTCGGCATCGTTATTATTGATTGTGGGCGGTACCGTCGCGCTGACCCTGCTTTGACGCCCGGATGAGGGGCCAGGGGATACCGGCCGGTCCGTTAGCTCTCCGGACGACCACTCCCGGCATCGCCCAAGAGTTCAGGTTACCGGCGGCGGTGGGGCCGGGTCCGTCCCGGCAACTCATTCAAGAGGGGTCGCTTGGTGCTCTTTGTCTCGTGGGGCCACGAAGGGCACCAAGGCATAATTGACAGCGCCGTGTTCCGGAGGACCGTGGACTGGCCGGAGGGGTTCGCCCCTGGCGGCCACGGGGCGCCGGAGGACGGGACGGTACTAACGGGACGGTGCAACAAGGTGGGTCAACCTACTCGCTGGGCCGGCTCAAGTAGTCTTCTACTTCTCGCAGATCTTTGAATGAGTCGATGCCTTTCCAGAAAGCGGTGGCTTTGAAAGCCGCCAGCCTTCGCTCATGAGCCAGCTTGGGGAATGTATCTACCTCGTGGTCTCCCACCTCGGGCAGCTCCGATGCGATCTTGCGTTCAAACACGTAGATACCCGCGTTGACCCAAAAAGGCAGCTCAGCTTTCTCTCTGAATCCGACAACATCGTCCGCCGGAGTCACGTCAACCAATCCATATGGGCTGACCATTGGCGCCAACATCATCGTGGCCAAATGCGCCGGATTAAGAGTCAAAGAGTAACGGTGCCTATCGACTAGATCACCCAACCGTTGGGTGGTGAAGGTGTCTCCATTCAGGACTACGACTGACCCCGCATCTGCCGGCACGCTGGCGAGCCCCTTACGGGTCGCTCCGCCCCGGCCGAGGGGGGATTCTTCCACGCTATAAGTAGCACGGATGCCGAACTCACGCCCATCGCCGAAGTGGTCCCGGATAGCTTCCCAGTGGTATCCAGCAAGGAAGACCACATCAGTAATCCCTGCAGTTTTGAGCCACTCCACTTGGTGCTGTAGGATGGGCTTCCCGCAGACCGGCACCATAGGCTTGGGCAGAGAATCGGTCAACGGCCGGAGTCTTTCCCCTTTACCACCCGCCAAGATGAGAGCAAACACTTAGGGACCGTCCCAAATACCTGGATAGAGAGGTTTCCCGTTTCTGAATACGGGGCATCTCCCCCCGCCGAAAAGGTTATCCTTGCATGCCTGTCGGGGACCCGCCATCCCTAACCCGGCTGACGCACAAATGCCGCCTTCTGGCCTGCGAAAGCATCTGCGATGAAGTTGGGAGTCGGATATATGCCAACCAATCCACCAACGCGGACCACCAACCCGGTCTCCTCCAGCACTTCCCTCGCCCACGCCTCAGCCGCGTTCTCTCCCGGGTCCATAACTCCACCAGGCAAACACCACCAGCCGTTGTCAGACCAGCGGGCGAGCAGAAATCTTTGTTCCGTGGAGTCGAAGGTTATCGCGCGACATGGAGGACGCAACCTTCCGAGCTTGCCTACG
This sequence comes from Dehalococcoidia bacterium, assembly GCA_030753265.1. The sequence goes on along the minus strand of JASMCQ010000107.1, from coordinate 20,626 downwards.
CGGTCGCCGTAAATCAGTCTTGCTACGGTTGGAGCGGAAGAAGGGATTCGAACCCTCGACCCCCTCCTTGGCAAGGAGGTGCTCTACCACTGAGCCACTTCCGCTTCAGGGCCACAGCCCGCCTTCACGGGCTGGTGAATAAGGTGCCGAGGGACAGAATCGAACTGTCGACACCGGCATTTTCAGTGCCGTGCTCTACCCCTGAGCTACCTCGGCCAGGCCCTCTTATCTTAATTCTACCCGCAAGAGGCTGTCAAGAAATGGCCGGACCCCGCTCACGGGATTCTTGTTCTGAGTGAGGCGGGTATCCGTAAGCAATATGAACTATTGGACATTTTCCCAAACATGACCTCTCTCCGCCTGGTTGAGGGCCCGCCCGGCACCCGTCAGGCCCCGATGCCGGACCGGCCGGTTGATTCAAACGGGCGCTGCTCGACGCCCGGAGTCGGATGGGATCGTGGGTGTGCCCCCGGGAGGAACCGGAGCAGGGGCAGGTGAGACTGGATCCGCGGCTCCCCGGCTTGGCTTCAAATGCGAAAAATGCTGGGTGATGGCAGGAGATCGGCGGAAGGAATGGTGCCGGTATATGATGGGGCGCGGGCTGCAATTGATAACCGGTATGCCAGCGTCGTATAATACAGGCGGATGTAGTGTGCCATCTCACGTGGAGGAACGCAGCAATGGTTGAAGCTCTGACCGGGACTATGACGGTTAAGGCGGGTCATGCCCAGATGCTCAAGGGCGGGGTCATCATGGACGTGGTCAACGCAGAGCAGGCCAAGATAGCCGAGGAAGCTGGTGCCGTCGCGGTTATGGCCTTGGAACGGGTGCCCGCCGACATCCGGGCCGATGGCGGGGTCGCCCGCATGACCGACCCGGCGATAATTTGCGGTATCATGGACGTTGTGAGTATTCCGGTGATGGCCAAGTGCCGCATCGGGCACTTCGTCGAGGCCCAGGTACTGGAAGCTCTTGGAGTGGACTACGTGGACGAGTCAGAGGTACTTACCCTCGCTGACGAAGTCCATCACGTCTGGAAACACGATTTCACCGTACCTTTCGTCTGCGGCTGCCGCGATCTGGGCGAGGCCCTGCGCCGTATGTCCGAGGGCGCGGCGATGATTCGTACCAAGGGCGAAGCCGGCACCGGCGACGTGGTGGAGGCGGTGCGGCACATGCGTGCCGTGCAGGACGCCATCCGCAAGCTTCAGACCATGCCGGAGGATGAGCTGGTTGTTGAGGCCCGGAATCTGGGCGTTAGCTTGGAGCTACTCACCAAGACCCGGGAGATGGGAAGGCTCCCCGTGGTCAATTTCGCCGCCGGGGGAGTAGCCACCCCCTCGGATGCCGCTCTGATGATGCAGCTCGGCGCTGATGGAGTTTTCGTCGGTTCCGGTATCTTCAAATCCGGCGACCCGGCCCGGCGCGCCTACGCCATCGTTCAGTCGGTGACCCATTACAAAGACGCGAAAATCCTGGCCGACATCTCCAAGAACCTGGGGGAGCCGATGGTGGGCATCAGCACCCGCACGATACCCGAGGCGGAGCTTCTGGCCCCGCGGAGCCTCTAGCCGCACCGGATCATCGAGACCCGACGAATAAGATAACAACGAGGCGACCACCCAATTGACAGTAGGGGTCCTAGCGTTACAGGGGGATTTCGCCGAACATATCGCCATTCTCAGATCGCTTGGGGTGGAGGGGCGCGAGGTGAGGCTGCCGCAGCACCTGGAAAAAGTGGAGGGCCTCATTATTCCCGGCGGCGAAAGCACCACCTTGAGCCGGCTGATGAGTATCTACGGGCTCAGGGAACCGGTTACCCGGATGGCCCAGCAAGGGAAAGCCATCTGGGGGACCTGTGCCGGGATGATCATGATGGCCCACGAGATCACCGAGCAGGACCCATCCCCGCTGGGCCTCATGGATATCGGGGTGCAGCGCAACGCCTTTGGCCGCCAGGTCGACAGCTTCGAACAGGACCTGGAGATCGAATGCTTCGACCATTCTCCTTTCCATGCCGTGTTCATCCGCGCTCCGGTAATTCAATGGGTTGGCGAGTCGGTCAAGGTGCTTGCTTCGCTCCCGACTGGGCTCCCGGTGGCGGTGCGGCAAGGAAACCTGCTGGCCACGGCGTTTCATCCCGAGCTAACCGGGGACAACCGGTTTCATCGCTACTTTCTGGACCTCGTCCCCGACGCCGCGGAATGATACAAACCTTCCGCATCAACGATGTCTTGCGGTGCATCTTCCTGAATGTGCCCAAGGGGCCGAACTTGGCTTGGCCCAGGGACGGATTCTCCGGCACCGAGCCTCCGGGTAGGGGCACCCTCTGGAAGGAGACCCTGGCCCAACGCCGGAACCGGGTTACGCTGGCCCAGTGGGATGGCTCCCAACTGCTGGGCCTGGCCTCGGCCAGCTCCTGCACCGAGGCCAGGGTCTGGGAGCTTGACCGGCTGTTCTTGCCCCACGACAATCTCCGGTTCCGGGATGCATCATTTCAGCGGTATGAACCCTGGGAATCCTTCTCGCTCGAACTCCTGCGAGTGTTGATGGAAGAAGTAGGCCGGCGGCGCGCCCAACGCGTCTTCTTACGGCTTCCATCGGGCAGTCCCGTAGTATCCATGGCTCGGGCCGCCGGCTTCTTTCCCTACTTGGAAGAGACCGTGCTGGAGGGTTGGGGCCGGGGAACTGAGGCCGGCGCGGCGATACCGCCGGCGTCCCTGCGGGAGAAGACAAACCAAGAAGATCACGCGCTATTTCAGCTGGTAACCGCGGCCGCGCCTCAATCAGTCCGGGTCGCGGTGGGCCTCACTTTCAACCAGTGGATTGACACGTATGATTGCGGCCGCAGGGGAAGGACGGAGTGGGTGGCCGGAGGTGACGGCCGGATCACGGGCTGGCTGAGCCTCACCCGGCGCCGCCTGGTGACCAGGGCGGAGGCCGTGGCCCATCCTTGCAATCCAGACCTGTGGGAGGTGCTGGTGGACAGCGCCCTGGCTCGAAAGGGCCTCCTGAGGTGGCTGGTGCCCGAGTATCAGGAGCGCTTGGCCTCGTTGCTGCTCAGCCGCGAGTTTCATGAGGTTGCTCGATACACTATGCTGATCAAGACGTTAGCCGTACCCGTCGTGGATCGACGAATGGCCCCTGTGGAGGCGTAAGGTTGGTAACGGTGTCAACGATGCGAGAATTGGTGAGGCAAGAGCTGGACCAATTGCTCGATGTTCTACCCCAGAGGGTGGTGGATAGTCTAAGGGGCCGGGACGACTTAGAGGAGCTGCTGGAGGTGGTCCTGGACCTGGGTAGGGTACCCGAGGCGAGGTTTCCCTCGGGTGACGTGCCCCTGGACGCACTGGAAATCGCCTCCGAGGACCTCGAGCAGGTGATGCGGCGAGTGGGCGACTTCGGTGACGACAACCGGGCTGGCATCGAACGGACCCTGCACCGGATATCCGCCATTCGCAACCGCCGGGGCCGGGTGGTGGGAATAACCTGCCGGGTGGGCCGGGCAATCTTCGGCACCATCAAGATGATCGAGGACCTGGCTTTCTCCGGGAAGAACATACTGTTGCTGGGCCGGCCCGGCGTGGGTAAGACAACCATGCTCCGGGAGACGGCCCGGGTCCTGTCCGTGGACGCCAAGAAACGAGTCATAATCGTCGACACTTCGAATGAGATCGCCGGCGACGGAGACGTGCCCCACCAGGCCATCGGCCGCTCCCGGAGAATGCAGGTTACAACCCCGGCCAATCAGCATGCGGTGATGATCGAGGCGGTGGAGAACCACATGCCCGAGGTCATCATTATCGACGAAATGGGGACCGAACAGGAAGCCGCCGCCGCCCGGACCATCGCCGAGCGGGGGGTCCAGCTCATCGCCACCGCCCATGGCAATACCCTCGACAATCTGATCATGAACCCCACTCTGTCTGACCTGGTTGGAGGCGTGCAGACGGTCACCCTGGGCGACCAGGAGGCCCGTTACCGGGGCACCCGGAAGAGCGTCCTGGAGCGTAAGGCGCCGCCCACCTTCGACGTGGTGGTGGAGATTCAGGGATGGGATCGATTGGGCGTCCACGATGGAGTGGCCAACGTGGTGGACCAATGGCTTCGCGGCTACCCGGTAGCTTCGGAAGCCCGCTGGCTGGATGAAGATGGGATGGTGAACCGGGGCCATGATCCGGCGCGGCTCAGTGAGGCCAGGCCGGCTCCCTGGTCGCCGGATTCCGTCCAGGCGGACCGGCGTGAAGCCTTGGCGCCCGGCTCCTCCGGCGAAATGGTGCATGACGTGGATACCCGGGTCTTCCTGTTCGGCGTGGGCCGGGACAAGCTGGAGGCAGCGGTGGCCGAGACCGGCATTTCAGTGCAGACCGCCAGTGAGTTGCGTCTGGCCGACGTGGTCTTGACCACCAAGACCCATTACCGGCGCGGTTCTCAGTTGGTGCGAATTGCCGGGACCAACGGGAAGCCGGTCTATGTGCTCCGCAAGAACACCATGCCCCACGTGCAGGAGTTCCTCCGGGCCCTCTCCAAGGAGTGGGGCTTCGGCAACGGAGAACCCGGCCAGCAGGAGCAGCCCTCTGAGGAGGTCTTGGAACTGGCGATGCAGGAGGCCGAGGATGCGGCCAGCCGGGTGTTGAACGGCGAGTCCTCGGTGAAGCTCCAACCCCAGCGGTCTTACGTGCGGCGGCTGCAGCACCTGCTGGGCCACCGGTGCAACGTGGCTTCGATCAGTCACGGGCGGGACTCGGAGCGGTCCGTCATGTTCTACAAGCCCTGATGCCGGGCCATGGCGCGGCGTTGTTCATCGTTTTTGAAGGCCAGGATGGCTCGGGCAAGAGCACTCAGGCTCGCTCTCTGTTCCATCGGCTTCGCCGGGAGGGCTTCAACGCTCTGCTGACCCGGGAGCCGGGCGGTACTCCACTAGGGGAAACATTACGACGCTGGCTAAAACGGGGCCGCAACCTGGCCCTCCTCAGCGAGTTGTCCCTGTTTATCGCGGCCCGAGCCCAACTGGTGGAAGAAGTTGTCCGGCCGGCGCTGGAGACGGGTGTAACGGTCATCAGCGACCGCTATACGGCGTCTACCGTGGCCTACCAGGGTCACGGGCGCGGACTGGACTTGGACCTGTTGGATCAGCTCAACCGGGCGGCCACGGGCGGATTGTCCCCCGACCTGACGGTGCTGCTCGACCTACCCGTTCAAACTGGGCTGGCAAGAAAACGTAACCCGGAGGCCGATACGTTTGATGCCGCGCCCCTGGAGTTCCACAGGAAGGTGCGGGACGGTTACCTGGCCATGGCAGCCCAAGACCCCGGCCGCTGGCTGGTATTGGATGGGAGGCGGCCGCGGCGGGAACTCTCCCAGCAAATCTGGACAAAAGTACAGCCCCTCCTTTGAGGGAGGGGCTGCTGCCGACATATCCAGGCCGGACGCCGCTAGCTAGTCATCGGCGGGAGCCGGCTCCAGGCTAGAGATCTTCTCGCGGATGACCTCCATCATTGTCCTGACCCGCTTTAGGTCGGGGTAGGTGTTGCCTTCGGCTTTCTTATCGAATATCGTCTCCCCGTCCAGGAAGACTTCCATGATTCCCTTGTCTCGCGGAGAGATGGAGATGGCCGCGTCGGGGCCAAAGTGCCGGAAAAACTCATTCGCCATCCACGTGGCGGTGGCGTGGTGCTGTCAAGGTACGCAGTAGGTAATCTCTATATCGACTTTCCCGTACATGCTGGATCCTCCTCAAGCCAAAGTTTCAAGCTCGGCTCTATTTACCGGTCACACCGTTTCCGGCCAGTGTCATCCTTCGTTGAACGGCTACGAATGACGCTCGGTGCAAACGTTTGTGACTGATAACTATTTCATCTGAAATTTCGCGCTAGTCAACCCATATGTACGCTGGTGGTTACGAATTGCGTCAGTTGTAATGGGCGATTACCTCCTCGCCGAACCGCTTGATGATCTCTTCGGGGTTGGGGCCGATGGCCGTGATGAATAGCACGCCAACTCCCGCCTGCTCGATGGCCTTGGTCTTCTCCCGGCACTCGGCGGGCGTTCCGGCCACGGCGAACCGCTCCGCCAAGTAGTCGGTCAGCCCCAGTTCGTCGCTCAGGGCGGCGTTTCGCGTCTTGCCCAGTTGCTCGTGCTGCGCCGGCACGTACTCTCGCTGGAGATTCGCGATGGGCTCTTTGAGTTCCTCGGGAACATGTTTGCCTTCAAGGGTGAAGCGAAAGGCGTGGTGCCCGCTGGCGGCTAGGGCCATCTTGATCTCTTCGATGGCCTGCTCCCGGCGGTCGGCGACATTGCATTTGGCGAAGGCCCACACCTCCGTCGAACCCTCCGGTTTCCCGGCGGCCCGCTCTCCCTCCCGGATCCGTTCCACCGAGTCTCGAAGTACCTCGGAGGTCAGCCCGGTGTGGACCAGGACCGCGTCGGCCTCCGCCCCCGCCATGGCCAGGGTCCTGGGCCCTTCCGCCGACATGAGGAAGGGCACCACCGTGCGGGACCAGCCCACATGAATACTTCGCTTTTGGTACTCGTAAGACTCTCCCGATAGCACGGCCCGGACCGCGTCCATGTACTCTTTGACCTGGGCCAGACGGGCCGGACGGAGCCCCAGATTGAGCACCGCGCTGTCGCCGGTACCGATTCCCAGGAACGCCCGCCCCCCGGAGAGTTCGTTAACCGAGGCGATGGCCGAGGCGGTTACCGCGGGGTGGCGGGTCAGGGGATTGGAGACCGTCGGACCGAGTCGGGCCCTTTTTGTCGCCTGGGCCACCACGCTCAAGCTGACGTAGAGTTCCCGGAACAACGACTGGGACTCAGCGATGCCCAGGTAGTCGAACCCCACCTCTTCCGCAAGGCGCGCCCGCGCCGGGAGCTTGGCAAGGTTCTCGGGTAGAATGGTTACGCCGAACTTCATAGTTTCCTCCCCTACTTAAGAGCTTGTAGGCGGTGGGGGTGAACCCCCTCTAATCTCCCCCTTGAGAATGGGGAGAGGTCAAATTACTTCCTCCTTCCGAAGGGAGAGGGCTTGGATGGGGCTCAACGGAGTAGCCCCCTCACTCTCCTCCACGGCCGGCTTTGGGTGGTCCCGGCCGAGGATGCGGCGCAGCAAGAGGGCACAACCCAGCAGGAACAGGGTCGACGCCACCATCTCCAGGGTTTCTTCCACGTTGACCGCCAAGGCGTACCAGGGCTGCCTGGAGGGCAGGAAGGTCAGCTGCATCAGCTCTAACACCAACGCCGTTCCCCACAGGGCCAAGGCGGCCAGGCCCAGCCACAAGAACGCCGCTAGGTGGCGCCGGTGCCGGAGCATCAAGGTTAGCATCAACAGGGCGATCAACCCGAAGAGCGGGGCGAAGGCGGCCTCCCAGATATGTTCCAGCCAATCCCACATCCCCAGGGTTTGCCACACCTTGGGCCGGCCCGTTCGTGAATCTCCGCCGCCTCGTCGATGGCAAGGTACAGGAACAGGGCTCCCGTGGCCAGCCAAAGCGGCGCCTGGTACACCGGCAGGACGGCCCGGCGCCGCCACACGGACCCCAAAGCCCCCAATGCACCAAAGGCTGAGGGCCACGGCCACCAGGATGGCGCTGTGGTAGAAGGTGGGCACGTTGCGTTTCAGGGACAGGTTCCAGGTCCAATGGGAGGCAACTGCGTTCAGAGCAACGAGCACCGCCTCGACCGCAAAGAGGACGCCGAACACCCGGACCAGAACCGGGCCATGCCAGGTGCGCCCGGTTGGGAAGCGCGCCGTTGGTCTCAAGAAGTACTCCGGACCGGACCCTTACCTCGATCCCTCTTCATGGCCTTGCCTCAAAAATACTCTGGATTAGGTCACCCTGAGTGAAGCGATGGGTCTGGGGTGGTGGGTCTAGGCTGCCATGGAAAGACCCCGCACCGTATTCCTTGCCGCCTGGCTCCCCGGAATGACAGATGTAAGGCAAATCCCTCTTCATTTGCACAGGGGTTCCCAAGGGCTGGGGAGGTCCCCCTTTGCCGTCCGCGAGGAAAAGTGCAATTGGAGGACTGTCAATGAGTTCACCGAACCGCGGGCTGTTCCATAGGGGCCGGATTCAGTCGCCGGTCCGTTGCCCGGGGGTGGCGGCCCCAAGGCGCCGCAGGATAGTGGCCCGCGTCAGGTTGGCGTAAGTATAAATGCAGAGACACAGACCCAGCAACACCTCGGGTACCTCCGAGCCCTGGGGCCCGAAATCGAAGGCCTCCATCAACAGCCGGGGCAGGTTGACCGGCGTCCAGAAGTTGCCCACGCGCCAGACTAGAATCATGAGCAGGGAGGGCGCCAGGACCAGCGAGGGCAGTACCAGATCGGCGCTGGTAACCCGGCCGGAACGGTGCCAGGCCGCACGGATGGCGGCGCCGGCCAGGGCCGTCAAGCTCGCCCCGAAAAGGATGCTGGATATGACCGAGTCCACCGACTCCAAGTTGTGGAGGGTGGTCTCGCCTTGCTCGTTGATCTCGCTCAAGGCCGCGGGCGTGCCCCAGTCGAAGAGACGTTGCCCCCAACTGATCTCCTCCATGGCCCCGATCAGCAACGAGGCGGCGAGCACGGCGTGAAACAACGCCAGCCGGGGGTGCCCGGTTCCTCGTAGCATCCAGCCGGTGGCGCCGGCCATAGCGGCGCCGGCCAAGTAGGTGGCCACCGACCACCATTCACTCACCCCGTCCTCCCCGCCGAACCAGGCCACGTCTTTGTAGGCCGTCAGTGACCAGTGGGTCAACAAAGTAAAGGCCAGAACGCCGGCTACCGCGACGAAAAATCTGCGGCTGTACCGGTCGGCCGGGAGTGGCAACGGCCGAAAGGCGAGGAGCATCAACCGGTGGAACATTCCGGCCAGGTAGGCGCGGACGCGGAGGCGCCACAGGGGAAGGGTGACACCCCAGATCAGGAGCCCGGACCATCCCCAGACCCGAACCCCATGCTCCAGAGCGGCGACCCTTTCGTCAGAGAGGGGTGAGCCTCCGGCCCGGTAGCTTTCCGCCAGCCGCACCAGGCCGTCCAGCACCGGTCCGGTGAAGAACAGCAGGAATGCCCCGCCCGCCAGCCCGAAGAGGCCGATCCCCACCCATAAAGAAGCGGGGAGACCGATGGAAGGGTGGGTGAGGGAGATTGCTCGCTCTTCGGGTAGAGCCACGGTTCTCAAAGCGACGGCGCCGCGTCTTACCGGTGGGTCTTACGGGGCCCGACGGTCTTTAGGTAGCCTTCCAGGTTGCGGCGTGTCTCACCGATGGAGTCGCCGCCAAACTTCTCCATGAAGGCGTCGATCAGCACGAGGGCCACCACCGCCTCACCGATCACCCCGGCCGGGGGCGCCTGGCAAACGTCGGAACGCTCGAAGTGGGCCTGCACCAGTTCGCCGGTGTCCAGGTCCACCGAGGGCAGGGGGTTAACCAGGGAGGCGATGGGTTTGATGGCGAAACGGGCCACCAGGGGCATTCCGTTGGTCATGCCTCCTTCGGATCCGCCCAGCCGGTTGGTCTTGCGCTGCCAGGGTCGAGTGGGGTCGGTGACAGGTTCGATGACATCGTGCACCTGGGAGCCGCGGAAGCTGGCGGTGTCCCACCCCGGGCCGATGGACACGGCCTTGACGGCGTTGATGGACATCAATGCCTGGGCCACGAGGCCGTCGATCTTCCGGTCCCAGTGGACGTGGGAACCCAGGCCGATGGGCACGCCCTCGGCGATAACCTCCACCGTTCCGCCCACGGTGTCACCCGCTTCCTGGGCGGCGTCGATCTCGGCCATCATCTTGGCGGCCGCTTCCGGGTCGGCGCAGCGCACCGGAGATTCCTCCACCGCGTCCCAGTCGATGGACGGCGAGGGATTCGCCCAGACTCCTCCAATGGAGATGACGTGGCTGTGCAACTTGATGCCGAATTCCTCCAGGAAACGCATCGCCACGGCGCCCGCGGCCACCCGGGCGGCAGTCTCCCGGGCGCTGGCACGTTCCAGAACGTTGCGCACGTCCTCGAACCCGTATTTTATGACCCCCGGCAGGTCGGCGTGACCGGGCCGCAGACGGGTCACTCGCTTTCCCCGGGGATCGGCCTCCGGATTGTCGACGGGCTCGACGGCCATTGCCGTCTGCCAGTTGGCCCAGTCCTTGTTCTCCAGGGTCATGCCGATGGGGCTGCCCAAGGTGTAACCGTGCCGGACACCGGACATAATATGGGCCCGGTCCTTCTCGATGAGCATCCGGCCGCCCCGGCCGTAGCCGCGCTGACGCCGGGCCAGGTGCGTGGCTATATACTCTTCGCTGATGGGCAGGCCCGCCGGGACCCCTTCGATGATGATGACCAGCCCCTGGCCGTGGGACTCGCCCGCCGTGAAGTACCGGACCATGTTGCGTCTTCTCCGTGCCTTCGCGTCTCTGGGTCTCGAACGATTTGCCACAGAGGCACGGAGACACAGAGTTCTTGTTATATTATTCTATTGGCGCCGCCGGCGGGAATCCGGGGTGGCGCCTATTTACTCCCAACCAACCGATTGCGCGCGCGCTCTGTCTCTGCGCCGCGGTTTCTCAGTGTCTCAAATGTTTTGCCACTGAGACACAGAGTCACGGAGGACTGGTCATGTGATACCATTAGCGCCTTTGGCGAGAATCCGGGGTGGCGCTTGCGAGCGGCCCCTGACCAGCCAAAGCACATTGATTGCGTTCTCTCCGTCCCTCTGTGCCTCCGTGGCTCACAGGTGGAAGCATCGCGCCGGACCAGGCCCCTAGGCCCGTTCTCTCATGGCCCGGGTGGCTGCCTCGAGCATCACCTCCACCGGCGCGTCTTGCCCGGTCCACATCTGGAAGGAGGCCGCGCCCTGGTACACCAGCATGTGGATCCCGCCCAAGGTGCGGGCCCCGGCCTGGGAGGCCTCCCGGAGCAAAGGGGTTTCCAGGGGATTATACACCAGGTCGTTGACCAGGGCGGTTGAAGGTATTTGCTCCCGGGACAGCAGGGCGCCCGTTTCGCCGGGGCCGTGGGACATGCCGATGGTGGTGCAGTTGACGATGAGATCGGCGGAAGCCGCCGCCGCGGCGAGGGCAGCCCCTTCCAGTGGGATGGCCTGGGCGCTGACTCCGTGGACGCCGGCCACCTTGAGCAGAGCCTCCGCCCGGCTCAAGGTGCGGTTGGCGATGGTCAGATGGCCTACGCCCTCCAGTATGAGGGAAAGGGATACGCCGCGAGCCGCGCCGCCGGCGCCCAGGAGCAGCACCTGGCGGCCTCGAGGGTCGAAGCTGCCGGCGTCGCGCAACGCCCGCAGAAAGCCCGTCCCGTCAGTATTGTGCCCGCTGAGCCGCCCGCCCCGGTTGACGATGGTGTTGACCGCGCCAGCGGCGGTGGCCGAGTCGTCGAACTCGTCCAGGTAAGGGATCACCGCCTCTTTGTGGGGCACGGTGACGTTGATGCCCAGCGTCTCAGGGTCTCGAAGCCGTTGGACAAACTCCGCCACGTCGCCGGGGGCCACTTCCCAGGCCTGATAGGTGGCGTCGATGTGTAGGTGGTCCAGTGCCGCCTGCTGAAAAACGGGGGATATTGAGTGTCTTATCGGGAAGCCGATTATGCCGAGCTTGGCCGTCATGGTGGGGTATTACCCGCTACTCTCCGAGCTGTTCCAGAATCTCGTCCAAGCGCTGCCGCCGCTCTTCGAGATCTTTCAACCGTGCCTCTTCGTTCTCCACGACGCCGGGGCGGGCCTTCGCCCGGAAGTTGGGGTTGGATACCAGGGTGGAGACCCGGTTCAGGTTCTTCTGGCAGTCGTCCCGCTCCTCGCGGAGCCTCTGGGCCTCGGCCGCCAGGTCCACCACTCCTTCCAGCGGGAGCCGGATCACCAGGGGATTCACCACCAGGGTGATGCCTCGGGCGGAGTCGGACGGGGCGGAATCGCCGGAGAGAATTCGGAGCGGCTCGATCCGGGAGAGGGCCCGGATGACATCCGCCTCACCTTCGATGGCGCTCTGAAGGCCGTTGGTCTCCACCAAGGCTTCCAGGCGTTGGCCGACGGGGATACGCAGTTGGGCGCGGGCGTTGCGAACCGCCCTGATGGCCTGCATGACGAGGGAGATATCGCTCTCTGCTTGAGGGTCCAGACGGGAGCCGCCGGCCAGTGGGTAGGGCGAGATCATGATCGACTCGGCTTGATCGCCCTCCCGGGGCAGCCGGGCCAGCAGGTTCTGCCAGATCTCCTCGGTGATGAAGGGCATGAAGGGGTGCAGCACGCGGAGGGTGCGCTCCAGAACGTGGGCCAGCACCGGCAACGGGGAAGGATCGTCGCCCGACCGAAGCCGTATCTTGGCCATCTCGATGTACCAGTCGCAGAAATCGCTCCAGATGAAATCGTAGAGCTTCTGCTGGGCCTCCCCAATCTCGAAGCTCGCCAGGGACTGGTTGACCTCGGCGATGAGCCGGTCCAGGCGGGAGATGATCCACCGGTCTTCCCGGTGCTGGAGCGCCGGCAGGTTGTGCCAACCGTCGAGACCGTGCTTATCTTCAAGACTGGTTATGACGAAACGGGCGGCGTTCCAGACCTTGTTGGCGAAGTTGCGAGCCGACTCCATCCGGCCCTCGGTGAAGCGCAGGTCGTTGCCGGGCGCGGTGCCGGTGGTCAGGGCGAAGCGGAGGGCGTCGGTCCCGTAACGGTCCACAAGCTCCAGGGGGTCCACGGTATTGCCCTTGGTCTTGCTCATCTTGGCGCCGTGGGCGTCTCGGATCAGGCCATGGAGAAATATGGTGTGGAAGGGCGGCCGGCCGTTGTTTTCGATGCCCAGCATGATCATGCGGGCGACCCAGAAGAAGAGGATGTCGTAGCCGGTTTCCATCACCGAGCCGGGGTAGAAATACCGCAGGTCCTCGGTGTCCTCCGGCCAGCCCAGGGTGGAATGGGTCCAGAGTCCGGAGCTGAACCAGGTGTCGAGCACGTCTGGGTCTTGCTGGAGCTTGGAGGACCGGCACTTGGCGCAACTCGTGGCGTCATTCACCGATACGGTTAGGTGGCCGCAGTCGTCGCAGTACCAGACTGGAATCCGGTGGCCCCACCAGAGCTGGCGGCTGATGCACCAGTCGCGGATATTCTCCATCCAGTTCAGGTAGACCCGGGTGAACCGCTCGGGCACGATATGGATGTCGCCGCCGGCCACCGCGGCGTGGGCCCGGCCGGCGATGCTGTCCGGCTGGTCGTGGCGGCCCACGTGGACGAACCACTGGAGGCTTACCAGGGGCTCGATCACCGCGGTGCACCGCTGGCAGTGGCCCACCGAGTGGCGGTAGTCCTCGACCCTTTCCAAGAGCCCCAGGGTTTCGAGTTCGGCGACAACCTCCTGCCGTGCCTGGAAGCGCTCGGTCCCGGCGTACTTCCCGGCGGCGTCGGACATGTTACCGTCCAGGCCGATGACGGAAATGATTTCCAAGTGGTGGCGCTCGCCGATCTCGAAGTCCGCCGGGTCGTGGCCGGGGGTGACCTTCAGAGCGCCGGTACCGAACTCAGGCGTGATGGCGGAGTCGCCGACAACCGGGATGCTGCGTCCCATGATGGGCAGGACGGCTCGGCGGCCCACCAGGTACCGGTAGCGGGGGTCGTCCGGGTGGACGGCGACTCCGGTGTCGCCCAGCAATGTCTCCGGGCGGGTCGTGGCCACCGTGATGTGGGCGCCCTCACCCCGGCCTTCGGCCACCCCTCTCCCTGAGGGAGAGGGGCCGGGGGCGAGGGTTTCTATCGGATAGCGGATGTAGTAGAGGGTGCCGTCCTGCTCCTGGTAGTCCACTTCCAGGTCAGACAGAGCGGTGGCGCATCGGGGGCACCAGTTTACGATCCGCTCGTGGCGGTAGATCAGCCCCTTGTTGTAGAGGTTCACAAATGTGGTTCGGACCGCCTTGCCGGGACCGGGGTCCAAGGTGAACCGGAGGCGGGACCAGTCGCAAGAAGCGCCGAGCCGCTTGTGCTGCTCGTCGATGGTATTGCCGTATTTTTCGACCCATTCCCATACCTTCTCCACGAACTTTTCCCGGCCAAGCTCGTGGCGGCTGGTGCCCTCGGAGGCCAGCAGTTTCTCCACCACCCATTGGGTGGCGATCCCGGCGTGGTCCTTGCCGGGCAGCCACAGCGTGGGATCCCCGAGCATCCGGTGCCAGCGGCTCAGAGAATCCTCCAGGGCGGTGGTCAGGGCGTGCCCCAGGTGCAGCTCGCCGGTGACATTGGGCGGAGGCATGATTATGGTGAAAGGCGGCCGGCTCTGGTCTATGGGGGCGGTGAAGTAGCCCTGGTCCAGCCAGTTCTTATACACGCGCTGCTCGACACTTGCGGCGTCATAGGCGCTGGGAATCCGTGCGGAAGGGTCGCTGGTCATGGTAAGGTCCCCTTCTGGGACTCTCCTTCTCAAAGTGGGTGAGTTTCGAGGCCGGCACCGGGCGTCTTTCAGCTATCGGTTGCCAGCAAATATAACATCGAACGGCGTGGGCGTCCAAGAGTGAGGAGGCCAAAGGTTGCCGGCACTTGGGTGCTTTTCACCGGACGGGCCGGTCACTTTCTTCACCCGGGCCGCTTTTCACGCCATCGACTGGGGGATTCTATCCCATCGGGGACGACCCACTCTGGGAGGTTGCCCCATGGCCCGATCGAACCGGGGTACGACCGATGGCGAGAGGCCTGCCGATGGATGTGGAGGCGCTAGGAGGTCCGGGAAGGGCTTCGCCGGCTCGTGACTCCCTGGGGAGTTGGGCCGATGCCCTGTTGGCCCTCCTGGCCGGCCCCGGCGATCTGCTCGAGCAGGCGCAGCTGCCGGATGCCTCTCTTGGTGTCGCTGGCGACCCGGGCCGGGTCCCACATCTTGAGGCGGAGCTTGTGAAGCCAGTAGGTGAACCCTTTCATGTCGGCGAGGGAAAGAGTCCGCCGCCGGGCGACATGGGCCCATTCCCGAAATTCTTCCAGCAACTCGGCCCGTGGCGCGCCGTAGATGTGGACGAAGGCCTGTTCCTCCAAGTCTTCGCTGTCGGCATAGCAGAGGGCCAGGTGCCTCTTTCGCACACCCTCCTCCACCGATAGCTGCAACGCTTCCTCGACTACCACGCCGTACCAGTAGTTCAGGTAGGCCCGGTACTTGTTGACCCCCAGCAGGTCTTGGAGCGCTTCCGGTTTTGTTCCATCCGGAAATATTCCTCGAAAAAGCAGGCGCTCCTTCTCTTCGTTGGTAATATAGCCGGACAGTTCGGCGCAGAGCCGCTCCGCAAGCACCAGCCAATCGAACGCTTCGCCTTGAATCAGGTATTGGTAGGAGCGCCCTTGGTGCACTTCTTGCGGAAGGGTCCAGAGCGCGGCGGCCTCCAATATTGCCTGGGGCCATGGCGTCTCGGACCGGACCGCGGATCTCAGGTGGAGCACCGCTTCGGGGACCTGTTCCGTCAGGCCGGTCGCCGGGCCGGGAGCACTGTCGAAGGGCTGATGCGTGACCTGTTCCACGATCTAACCGGCTTCGGCCAGCCGGGCGTCGAACACCTTGGTCCGCGCCGGCTTCGGGGTTCGGATAAAGTTAAGGAACTGGTCCAGGGGCATGGTGTTCAGGATGTGCCGCGGCTCACACCAAGCCCGGCGGGCCACGGCCACTCCGAAGCGCCTCCGGTTCAGGTGAGCAAATTGGTGAGAGTCCGTGTCGATCACCAAGGGCACCGCCAGCTCCCGGGCCCGGTAGGCGTGGGTGTCTTTCAGGTCCAGGCGTTCCGGCGAGGCGTTGATCTCCAATACCGTGCCCGTCTCCCGGGCCGCCCGCAGGATCGCCTCCAGGTCGAACTCCACGGGCTTCCGGCGCCCCAGCAACCGGGTGGACAGGTGGCCGATGATGGTGACCGAGGGGTGTTCCATGGCCCTGATGATCCGCCGGGTCATGGTCTCACTGTCTTGCCCCATCGCCGAGTGGACCGAGGCGACCACCACGTCCAGTTGTTCCAGCAGTTCGTCGGGGTAGTCCAGCGTACCGTCGGCCCGGATATCCACCTCCGAGCCGCAGAGGATCGTCATTGAGTATTCACCCTGAAGGGACCGCAGCAGTGCAATCTGCCGGTGCAGCCGTTCGTCGGACAGGCCGTTGGCGATGCCCCGGCCCGATGAGTGGTCGGTCAAGGCCATGTACTCGTAGCCCAGGGCGGCGGCGGAGGCGACCATCGTTTCTATGGGGTCGCGGCCGTCGCTCCAATCGCTGTGCAGGTGCAGGTCTCCCCGCAGGTGGGTCTCCTCCACCAGACTGGGCAGCCGGCGCTCCAGGGCGGCTTCCATCTCCCACATCCCCGCCCGCAGCTCCGGAGGGATGGAGGGCAGGCCGAGCCGGGCGTAGAAAGCAGCTTCATCGGGGTATTCTTCCGTTACCCCGGTGGCCAGGTCGGTGATGCCGTACTCGTTCAGCGATAGGCCTTGGCGCTTGGCGTAGTCTCGCAGGCGGATGTTGTGCTGCTGGCTGCCGGTGAAATACTGGAGCATCGCGCCGAAGGAATTCTCGTCACCCAGACGCAGGTCCACCTGGATTCCGGGTTCCACCACCACGCTGGTCTTCTTGGGACCGTGGGCCACAACCTCCTGAACCATCTCCAGGGAGACCAGGGCGTCGGCCGCGTCGCCCGGCCGGGAGGATACGCCAACTAGGTCGATGTCTCCGATGGTCTCCTCCCAGCGGCGCAGGCTCCCAGCGGGGAACAGGTGAGTGATGTCGGGGCACTTCTGCCGCAGCTTGCCGATAATCTCCTCGGCCAGGGGCAGCGCCTGCCCGATGGGGGTCCGCTGGTCCTTGGTGCGCAGGGACTGAACGTGGTGAAGAATGTTCTCCGTAGCCTTCTGCCCCATCCGGGGAAGGGCGGCAATCCTTCCGTCCTGGGCGGCCTGCTCCACACCCTCGAGGGTGCCGACTCCCAACTCTTGCGCGATGAGCATGGCGGTCTTGGGGCCGATGCCGGGGATGTTCATCAGGGTCATGACGCCGTCGGGCAACTCCTCCACCAGCCTGTCGTAGGTGGAGACGCGGCCCGTCTGAAGCAATTCAAGTATCTTGTCGCTGATGGCCCGGCCGATACCCGGTATCTTCTTCAGGTCGGCGCCATCCTCCACCGCTTGAGCCAAGGGGAAAGAGAGGTGGCCGATGGTCCGGGCGGCCCGCTGGTAGGCGCGGATCTGGAACACACTGTCCCCGTTCATTTCGTGAAGGGCGCCCAGTTCCTCGAAGAGTTGGGCTATTTTCTCGTTGGTGATTGCCAAAAGAACGCCCTAACAAACCCGGTCCGGCCACCGGGCGATGTTCCCTGTTGAGCGGACCGGGCAGCCGTGACGGTGTAACGCCACGGCCGGCATTCCGGCGCACCGCATCTCAGCTTCCGTAATCGGGCCTCCCAGGGTTGAGAGATAGGGGTCAAACCGGCAGCCCGGCCGGATTCGCCGCCGCAAGGTTGGTCCAACTGCCGGATTTTCGCCCGTGGTGGACCCCCCCCCAAGTGCCTCCGGGCACCCGGGATGGCCTTAAAACGCCTCACAGGCCCTGCCACCTGGGACCGAACTGGGACGCTGCCGGCTTGCTCGTTCAGATCATCCGGCCGTGTTTCCACCGTGGAGTCCGGAAAGAAGCTGGTCCATGAACGACGACAGGTACCGGACCCCACTGATAGCCTGAGCATAACCCATCCTCGTGGGCCCGATGACGCAGATCGTGCCACCGAGCTGGTCCGGTATCCCGTATCCGCTGACAATCACGCCAAATTGGTGCAGCGCTTCGGGCGAGTTCTCTTCGCCGATGTAGATGGCAACATCTTTGTCTCCGGCCGTCATGGAGAGGACGCTTTCCACCAGGACCCGTTCCTCCAACATCTCCACCAGGCCTTTCACCTGGCCGCTCTGGGAGAACTCCGGCTGGGAGAGTAAGAGCCGGAGCCCGTGGACGTAGTGTTCCTTGGAGTTGGAGGTTTCTGCCTCCCGCAGCATGACCATGGAGTCGTTCATTACCCTGCCTTCCAGAGGGGTCAATTCCAGCCGGTTTCCCTCAATTTCACTGCAGGTCAGACCGCCGAGGTGGACGTTCAGCTTTTCGGCCACCCGGTCCAACGAGTCCTGGTTTACCCCCTCGTCCATGGGCAGCAACCGGCGGAGCAGACGCGACTCCTGCAATACGATTATCAGAAGCACCAGGAATTCCTGGAGGTAGACTAGTTCTATGTGCCGGAGGCGAGGAGCGCTGGCTTGGGGTACGGTAACGATGGCCAGGTTGGCGGTGATGGCGGCAAGAATGGAAGCGCACTGCTGGCTCCAGACTTGCAGGTCCGGCTCAGTTTGGTTCAGGCGCTGGTCGATCTCCCGCCGCAGGGCGAAGGGAAGCTGCGGCAGTTCCCGCAACGACTCCACGTAACAGCGATAGCCAAGGTCCGATGGGACACCGCCGGCAGACACGTGACGCCGGGATATGTAGCCCTCATCGGTCAGTTGGGACATGGCGCTTCGTATCGTCGCCGGACTGACCTTGGTGGCAGACAGGCGGGCGATCTCATCAGAAGACACCGGGGCCGCCGTGTGGACATGTTGGTCCACCAGAATATTCAGTACGGTCCTTGCACGTTCCGACAGCATAAGTGCCCCGCGAATACCAAACTGTTCTGCCCAACAAGGCGCGTTTGCGGGCGTGTTCGGGAGTCGGCCAATCTCGACAGAGTCAAGCGTTGACCCAACCTACGTACCTTATTATACTACTATACCCAGCCGGGGCCCCAGTGCCAGCCGTTGCGGGAGAGAGGCCCAATTCTAAGTCAGCCCGGGACGTGGACGTCACTCCCCGGGAAGCGGCGCTGTAGGTGGGAGAGGATGTTTTGGTTCCGGGTTCCGGGATCGAATCCCGGGGCTCCCCAAAACAGGCCATGAACATCCTACCCTGGGCGTTCCCTCGTCCAGGCGGGAGCCATGGAGTCCCGGTGAGCAAGATAAGGTGGAGCTGCTTTCAATGATGCATCGTTTAGATGGGAACCCGGCGAATCCGCGGGACAGGTGCCGGTCATGGACATAACCTGGCTGGGACACGGGTGCTTCAGGATTCGCTCCAATGACCTGGTGGTTGTAACCGACCCCTACTCCCTGACCCTGGGACTGAGGCCGGACCCCCGGCCCGCCACGGTGGTCACCGTCAGTAATTCCCACATCAATCACAACAACTGGGAGGAGATTACCGGGGAGCCCCACGTGTTCAGCGCTCCCGGCGAGTATGAGTACCGTGGGATCTCCGCGCGAGGGGTGATGACGCCGCTGGCCCCGGAGAGCCCGCCGGAACGTCGCAACGTGGCTTTCAGCATCGAACTCGACAGCGTAAACGTATGTCACCTGGGAGATATTGCGCTGCCGCTGAGCACCCGCCAGGTCGACGGATTGATGCCGGTGGACGTGCTCCTCGTGCCCGTTGGGGGAGGCTGTACTCTAGATCTGGACCAGGTGCTTCAAAACATCCAGGACTTGGGTCCCAAGATCGTGATACCGATGCACCACAGTATTCCGGGCGTGGACGTGCCCCTCCAGGGTGTGGATACGTTCATGCGCCGGATGGGACTGAGTGACATTCAGCCCCAGCCCCGGCTCGTGGTGACCGCCACGAATCTGCCGGCGGACATGAAGGTGGTGTTACTCGCCCCTCAGGCCAGATTGGCCTGAGGCTCCGTTCTGGGGGCAGATTGAAGCTTGGACCCGGTGCGCGAAGGAGCGCCGGGGCTTGAATTTCCCATGGCGGCTCGAGCGCTGAGGCAGGGCCGCCGCCTCATTTATACGGCCTGGCGGCGCACGATCAGCAGCAGCGCGGCGCCGCTGACCACCGCGATGGCCCCGACGATCAAGGCCAGTTTGGGTATGGCGGTCACCCGCGGGTCGCCGGGCACGGGTAGAGAAGCAGTTGGCGTCACCGTAGGGGTGGGGACCACAGTTGGCGTGGGTGTCGGCATCGGAAGCGGATCGGTGAAGGTGAGGTCCAGGTTGTAGAAGTCGAAAGCGCCCACGAAGGTCCAGATTTCGGCGGCCTCGATGCGGCCAAAATCGTTGACCAAGTAGAACCTGACCGTGCGCCCGATGAGGTTCTCTTCTGCGGGGTTCACCTCCAGGCCGGTGTAACTGCCCGCGGGCTCCACATCCACCGGCTGGCTTTCAAAGCCGGTGGCGCAGTCGTCGATACAGGCGATCAGCTGCTTCCCGGCCGGCGCCGGGGCGCCCTGGAGGGATATCCGGCCTGAGAAGAAGTCCTGAAAGAAGGGCTGAGGCGGCCTCTCCCCCTGCTCCGGCACGGCGCCCACGGTGGCGAGGATGCTGACGAGTATGATGGATATGGTAGCCAGGAAGCCGGTGTGCCGCCGCACCTCATCCCCCTTCCGCGTCCCGCGTTGGAGCGCGTTCTCCAGCGATGTATCCGCTATCAACTGACCGCTGACCATATCCTGACCCATGATGCCGGACTTTGCGTTGCTTGCGCCAGGCAGGTTACGGGGTTTTTGAGAGAATGGGGAAACCGCGGAGACGCAGAAATAGGGAAGGGGGGCCGCCGCCACACAGGGGGGCCCGCCGGTGGTGAAAGGGGTGTTCGGGGGGGGATAATAGAGGGGGCCCCCCCAGGGGTACGCGCGCGCGGCAGAG